>JASJCE010000177.1 GCA_030066155.1 Desulfobacterales bacterium
GCCATTTTGAGATGCAACCCCGGCAGCACGTGGCGGTGGCATGTTGGGCGATGAATACCGGATGACCTTTGAAAGGTATTTGTTTGCCATCTTTTTTGGGAGACTCAGCCGCAACTCTTGAATTAATAAATTGATATGCGTGCTCTTTGATAAGGTTTAAGCCTTTGTCTTCAATGTAATCCCGATCTTTCTGCGTCAATTTGAATTTGGATCGGAATTGGATTTTCCCAGGGAGGAGAGTTTATGGGATATATTTTTATTTTGCGAGATCATTTTATTCCTGGTAGAACCCTAATTATAAGTCGGTTGCGTTGGGTTTTGGTTATTCGTTATTCGGGATTGAATTGCTAAAGACTGAGTAGATAGGTCTCAAGAGTTGAATCCCGACACTACCCGGATACCCTCAACCCAACCTACGCCAGACTTGATGAGTTTACCAGTTCATAAAACCTTAAGCACAGACATAAATATAATAAAGAGGTATTGGATAATATGACAAAGCGGCGAAAAAAATCAACGTCCAAAAAGTCTCTCCCCAAACAAGATCCTTTTCTAATGCGAATCAAGAAGGGGGAACGGCTGTATAAATTTTATTATTTTCGTCCGAAAGCCGGGCGACAATTTAATTTCGAATACCGCATTTTGAGCAAAGAAAAAAAGAACGGCATGCTGGAAATGGTCAGCTACAATTTCAAGATTGAAAATGGACAGCCACAAAAAAAATCGATCACCCGGGTTCCCGAGATTTCAAAGGAACAACTGGATCAGATTGTCCAAAATATGGTTAGAAATACTAATACCGGTCCCGATGAGTTCGAGGAACTGGATCTATCTGAATATGCAACCATCGATGAGCAACTTGAATTTCTGAAACGCAGAGACAGGGTAGATACGATGTATATCACATAAGCATGAACATTCGCCGAGAGCGTCCAGTCTGATCAATAAAAGAAACTAACGAACGTCCAACACCCGCCTGCCATGCATAGTGATATGAATTAACCTTCAAAATCATGGATTAAAAAGCCCTGAGGCAAATAAAAAAAACAAAGACCGATAGATTTTTGCCTTGACAAATTTTTATTGTTCGATAGGATAGAACAAAAACAACATAATCGTATAATTAATGAACGATACCTTTGGCAAAAAGCTGAGAGACCTGCGGGTTAACGCCGATATCGGGCTCAGGGAGTTGGCCCGTCTCATCAACAAATCCCCCGGATATTTAAGTGATGTGGAACACGATCATGTCCCACCTCCATCAGAGGATGTTATTGTAAAAATCGCGGCAGCTTTAGGCGTGGATAAAAAGGATCTGCTGGCCATGGCGAAAAAAATGGACCCGGAAATATCGAACTATGTTGCCCGGGAACCGGAGGCAGCTGATTTCCTGAGAATGGCCCGGGATAAGCATTTTGACAGCGAGGATTGGGAGACACTTACCAATCTGGCGCAGGCTGCGAAATTGGGTCAGGCGGACAAAATTAGAAAAAAATGATTTTAGCCATTTAAAAAGTAGTTAGTCACGAATTGACACGAATGACCACAAATTATTTCAAATAATATTATTAATTCCGTAAAAATTCCAAATTAAGATTGGCAGGAGGTTTTATGAAATGGTTGGAAATAAGAAAAAAATATCCTGATAAATTCATTTTAATCGGAGATATTGTCGAAGAAAAAATTTCGGATACCCAGTCAAAAATTTTGGAAGGAAAAATTTTAAAAGTCAGCGATGATGGCAGAGAAATCAGGGAAGCCTATCAACAACACAAAAAGAAAGGTAAAGAAGTCTTATTTTCTCTTCCCTCTACGCCTGAAGAGTTCATTGTTGAAAATGTTCCGTTTACCCGAATTGGAAAGTTGAGTTGAAAGTTGTATAATTTGAAGGTTCCCTGGTTAGCCAAGTCATCGATATCAGCTGCGGCCGATGCGATAATCGCCGATTATGAGGCCAAAATTATGCGACGGGTAGATCCGCCGATTCCGGTGGAAAATATTATCGAACGCGGTCTGGGGCTGAGACTGGGATTTCTCGATCTGCGCCAGAAGCTGGATATGGACGATGTGCTCGGTGCAACGTTTGTCAAAGAAAAAAAGATTTGTGTCGACCGGAGTCTGGCGGAAAATCAAAATGAGGGCCGTATCTGTTTCACATTTGCCCACGAGACCGGACATTGGGTGCTGCACCGGAGTTTGGTTGAGCGGGCTTACCGGACAAGCGAGACTGATCCATTTATTCGCCTTCGCCCCAATAAACTAGATTCACCCAGCCCAAAAGACAAAGAGTTAGATCTTGATCATAATCTAATCAAGGATGGCTACGGCGCAATTACGCCGGATCCATTTCAACAATCTACAGGTGGCTTCATTTTCTGCCGAAGCAGGGATGCCAAACAGCCGATCGAGTGGCAGGCGGATTATTTCGCATCATGCCTGCTGATGCCGGAAAATGCGGTCAAAAAGGCCTTTCGCAAATGCTTCGGTGACCGGCCATTGGTCCTTTATAACCTCAAGAGTGCCTACAGTGGTCCGGTCTGCTTCGACCCCACGGCCGAAACCTGGCCGAGGATTGCTTCGGTTGTAAAAGAAGCCGGGGGCTTTTCCAATGTATCGAAGCAGGCCATGATCATCAGACTGCAGGGTCTGGGCTTGGTGAAGAACGAGACTCGCGCAAGGTTGTCCTGGAAGGAATCATACATGCTGGCCCAACCCGGCTGAGCCGGAAGTGAATATTGATTATTGAATATTTGAGGTATTCTATCGATCTTAATGGATCTCTGTTATCAATGCTAAAACCTACGCAACATAGTTTGATTTCAATAAATAGTTATTGAAACTGTCTAATATTTTTTTGTTCTATGTGTTCGATATTATCGAACAATTAAACTCTTGCTGCCACGAATTAACACGAATCGACACGAATGTTTGGAACAAATCCGAAGAAAATTTGAACCGATTTAGATTGTGGAATGAAATCCGGGATTATCGCCAGATCTAAAACAGAATCCGTCGCGGTTAAAAACCGCTCCCACAAACGGGATGAAGATTTCTTATTCGACCAAACCGACGGGATAAGTCTTTAAGTCATAATATGGTGTGTATTTCGATGAAATTTATGGATAAATGGAAAGATCGGGGTTGGTGGGTTTCGGTGGAAATCGAGAAGAGAAATTCCGCACGAAAAAATGAAAATTTGGTGCGTGAACTGCTGGACAGAGCGTCGGAGCGCTATGATTTGGATCTTGAAGGCAGGAAGACATTGAACCGCGGCATTTTTACGGCGGATGCGGAAATACAGAGCCTCTCTAAATTGCTGGATCTTTGCAAATCCTGGAAAGGGACCAAGATTTACGCCAAAGGGAATCTGCTTGAAATGAGAAAGATCGGTCGATTGAGCGGCCAATTGGAATGTGCCGGAACCCAAGCACCTTGCCGGTCCGGAGACAGGCACCAACAGCTGGCATTTCTCGGATGTCACCAGCTTGGAATCGGGCTGCTGGATTACTCGCTGGCATCATTGAAAAAGGGCGACCGATACTGGTTTTCCTATCTGAAATCGGAAGACGGTGATTACCTGCATGCCGCTCTGGATAAATCCGAACTGGCAAAAGACCTTGATCCGTATCAGCTGTGTCCCCGGTTCCCTGATGACACGCAGATGATCCTTGAGGCGCTTCCTCTTAGCGTGAGCCTGAGACCCATCAACAATCGGTTGTTCTGGGTGCCGACCAAAAGGAAAATCCGAACCACCTGGCTGTGCCGCTTTCCGCCCGTGATTCCATGTTCGGCTGAGTTGTATCGGCTATGGTTAGCGGAGCTTCTGGATTCCCGTCTTCCCGGAATGGCAAGAAAGCACTGAGTATCAGTCTATGAAAAAAAGGTGCCCTACCTGTGCAGGCGGGTGTCCAATACTCGTGTGAAACTTCAATCTGTTCTATTTGAAAAAGATTGAACGTCGAACGCCCAACGTCCAACATCCAACGTCCAATGTGGATGACGCTGTGCTTAATCGATTCAAATTTATGAACGAATTCAAGCCTTCCAGATGCTTGCGCTCGAGGTTTTCGAAAGGCAGTCGGGTCGAATTCTCTAAAGCGGATTCACTGAAGCAACACTGATGGCGCATGTTGCTCGTTTTAAAATCGATAGAATACATTATTCGACGTTGAACGTTCGATGTTGGACGTTCGTTAGTTTCTTTTATTGATCAGACTGGCCGTTTTTTCAGGGCAGAGGCCACCCCCGTTTAATTTAACCGATTTAGTAGGGATCAATTGCCGTGACAGAAATCGAACTTTGCATACTGGCGAACTACCCTATTCTGTATGTGGTCAGTCCCGAGGAATCCCGTTTCACAGACGAGCTTGAGCGCATCTGCCGGCGCCATCGGCGAAAGCTGTGGGTTCATACCATCAGCACCGGTCTTTTCCGGATTGCCGTTGCCCACCGAAATCAACCCCGGCGTGAAAGACAGACCGGCGAGGTTCACGGCCAGTTGACGGACCCCATAGCCCTGCTGGAGCATATGAAGCAGAGTAAACCCGATGAAGGCATTTTCCTGCTGTTGGACATCCAGGCCGTCCTCCGGGATCCGCTGGTGCAGCGGCTTTTGAAGGATGTTGCCCGGCACTTCAAGCTAAGCCATAACAACGTGGTGATCCTGTCGCCCAGTCATGATCTGCCCCGGACGCTGGAGCAGGAGATTTACCTGGTGGATTTTAAACTGCCGTCCAACGAAGACCTGACCGGCACGCTCGAATCCGTTCTGAGCACCCTCAAACAGCGCAGCGTCAAAATCCATCTGAGCGCTGCTGATCGGGAACGGCTGGTAACCGCAGGGCAGGGTCTGGTCATGGAGGAGTTCGAGAACTGTCTGGCAAGAGGGGTTGTCAAAAGCCGGGGCATTATCGATCACCGGATGATCGACGAGATGGTCGCGAGCAAGAAGCAAATTATCAAAAAAACCGGTATTCTTGATTTCTTTGACTCCCGCGAAAACATGGACCACATCGGTGGTCTCGACAATTTAAAGGCGTGGCTGGCCAAAAGACAGCTGGCGTTTACCGCGAAAGCCAGAGCCTATGGCCTGCCCCATCCCAAAGGAATTTTGCTGCTCGGGATCCAGGGCTGCGGTAAAAGCCTGACCGCCAAAGCCTGTGCCGCCCTCTGGCAATTTCCATTGCTGCGCCTGGATACGGGCAGATTGTTTTCAGACCGGGTAGGCGGCTCGGAGGATAAAACCCGCCAGGCTATCCGAACGGCGGAAGCGCTGGCACCCTGTATTTTATGGATTGATGAGATCGAGAAATCCATGGCCGGCATCGGCAGCTCATCTCACGCCGATGCCGGCACAGCAGCCCGTGTGTTCGCATCAATCGCCACCTGGCTGCAGGAGAAGGCGGTCCCGGTATTTGTGATTGCCACGGCCAACACCGTCACGTCACTTCCGCCGGAGCTGATTCGCAAGGGACGCTGGGACGAAATTTTTTTTCTGGACCTGCCGGGATTGGGCGAACGCCAGTCCATCATCGGCATCCATCTGGCCAAACGCCGCCAGGATCCCCATATATTCGACATTGCCGGTCTGGCTGAAAAATGCGCCGGATTTTCCGGTGCCGAAATCGAACAGGCCATCATCGACGGGCTCTACAATGCGTTCGATGAAGACCGTTCGCTGACGACCGATGACATCCGGCAAAGCTTCGACATCACGGTGCCGCTGTCCATTACCATGGCGGAAAATGTCCAGGCGCTCAGAACCTGGGCACTATCCCGGACCCGGCTGGCATCCAACGATAAACTGGAAGAAGAACGGAGGCAGTGGCGAAGTGGCACGATCCGCACGGTTTGAATGGATAACCCTACCCCGCAATGCGCCTTCGGGACCGGAAAACTGCCGGTCGGGAAAGGGCTTCGCCGCCAGGTTGTGCCCCAGCTGCGGGTGGCTTGACAGTGTGGCGCGATTTGAGGCCTTAGCCGGCAAACCGGACTTCCGCGAGTGCTGGCGCTGCGGCTATCGGTGGGAACTGGCCTACGAAATCAATTGTTTCCTTGCCAAAGAGCGAATCAGACTGCTGGATGTTGGCGTGGAACACAACAGCGTCGATGTGAAGCGGCTTTACCGCTGCAGCAGCGACAGCCACCGGCTATTCGATCGCCATCTGCAAGCGCAACGTGCTGCCCTTCAAAAAGGCTTTGAGCGCCTCGTTTGTTTGAACACCGATATACACATCGAACGCCTGGCGCATCAAATTAAGACAGCTTTTATGGTCCTAAAAAAAATGCGCGGGCGGGCGCTGCTGGCCGATGAAGTCGGACTGGGCAAAACCATCGAGGCCGGAATTGTCGTCAAGGAACTGTTAATCCGGCAATTGGCCAAAGACGTCCTGGTAATGGTGCCGGCCGGTCTGTGCAACCAGTGGCAGGCTGAATTGCAGGATAAATTTAAACTGCCCTTCCAGGTATTTTCTCAAACTGAACTGGGCCGGAATCAGCACCGCCTGATTGTTTCCTACGATACAGCCCGGCAACGGCCGTGCCTCTTACGCCGGCAATGGGATATTCTGGTACTGGATGAAGTCCACCGCCTCAAAAACCGCAGCACCGTCCTGTATAAATTTGTCAGGAAGTTAAGGAGACGCTTCATCCTGGCGCTGTCGGCAACGCCCATTCACAATACCCTGGACGAACTCTATGCTCTGGTCGATCTGATTCAGCCCGGCCGCCTGGGAACGATTCGGTCATTTAAGCGTCGGTTTGTCTCGCGCGGCAATCCCCGCGAGATCGTCTGCGGCATGGAACTTGAAATCAAAGATGCGCTGGCGGATGTCATGATTCGAAACCGCCGGGATACCTGTCGCACAAAGTTCCCGCGCCGACAGGTCGGGATTTATTATGTCAAGCCTTCGGCGGCGGAGAACGAGCTGTATGAATCCGTAACCCGCTATGTGCAAACGGAGTACAAGAATGAATTTTTTCGCGAAACCGGCATGACCACCCACATGCTCGGGCTGATAATCCTGCAGCGGGAACTAATGTCCACGCCCCAGTCCGTGCGCCGGACCCTGACTCGAATCGCCCGCCGGCCAAATTACCCCGCAGCCACCACATATCGTCTGATGAAATTTGCAGATCTGGCCGGCACCATCCGCATGCCGTCGAAATTTAAAACGCTGAAACAAATCCTGACCCGACATCGCGAAGAAAGAATTGTGGTCTTTTCGGAGTTTATCACCAGTGTCAGGTGTTTGTCGGAATTTCTGTCGAAAATGGGATTCCCGGTTTTCAGAATAACCGGAAAAATAAACCCGCAACAGCGGTCTGAAATTTTGGCCGGATTCGAGCGCACGAAACCGGCTGTGCTGGTTTCAAGCGAAGCCGGCGGCGTCGGTTTGAACCTGCAGTGCTGCCATCACATGGTCAATTTTGATTTGCCGTGGAATCCTCAGCGGATCGAACAGCGCATCGGCAGAATCGACCGGTTCGGCCAGCAGCGGGATGACGTGTTCATATTCAATCTGATCTGCCGGGACACCATTGAAGAATACGTTATCGATATACTGGCCAAAAAGCTGCGAATGTTTGAAGTGACAATTGGAGAGGTGAATGAGATTTTAGGGCACATGCCGGCCGGCCGTTCATTTGAACAGCGCATCGCAGATGTATTGCTGTCCAATTTATCACGCCGGAGCCTGGATGCGGATTTCGGCCGACTGTCGACCGAGATCGTTGATGCCCGTTCCAGCTACGAGCGGAATCTGCGTTTTAAATCCATTATCAACGGAATTGGTGGCAATCCGTGAAGCTCGCCCGTTCAATGGCAGCAATTGAATCCCGTCATGGCATCCTGCCGGTGCGATATCCGCAGTCAAAGAAAATGTTGGCGGATCAGTACCGCATATCGGGCGATATACAGCATAAATTTTCCTGCCGACGCAGTTGGATCGTTTTTGTGTGTATTTGGCTAAAGATCAAACTGACCGGGGATGAGGTCCTGGGGTCGATCGAAGGCATTGAGATCCCACCCGGCGGCCATCCCTCTGAAGTCAACATCAGCCCGCCAACCGGGTCCGACATCCGGTGGGCTGAGAAACCACCGGTCAAATTATATGAGCTGAAGCAGGCTGTCGAGACGGGCCTGCGCTTTGCGGAAGAATCCGTTTCGAGGAGAGCCCGGGAATTGCAAATCAGGCAATTGAGTAACCGGCTGCCGGCTCTTGAAAGAATGCGTTCCTACTATCGTCAGCTGGCGGTGGACTCTGTTGGAAGCAACAACGGGGAAACTGATGTGATCCATGCCGAATATCAACGCCGGCTGCACGAAGAGATTCAATATGCCCGAGTCAAGGCGACTTTGGACTTAATGGCTTTAGAAACCATTTCAACGCCCGTTCAGAAGCTAATGTGGGTGCTGCAGCGGGGCACTCAAACCAGAGAAGTTGCTTCAGTTGTCAATCTCTACACCGGAAGGATTCTGACACCGGTCAGGTGTGACATCTGCGGTGATCAAATCGATACGTTCGGTCTATCAGAATTGAACGAACTGTTTTGTATCAACTGCCGTAACGGTTGTAATCAAAGCGGACGTCTTGCGGGCCCAAACCGTAACCCGGCATTGTAGGAAATGAATATTGATTATTGAATATTGAATATTTTTGGAGGAAATCTCAACAATGGTCAGAGACAAACTATCATCAGATTTCGCTATTCCAGGACCATCAGCACGAAAAGCTGAGGTGAAGCAGGAGATCGTTATACATTCCGATGGCGCCCTTGAGATCCCGTGGTTCGTGCCGAATGCATCAGATCTGGTTCAGGCGCTGTGGAATGAAATCAACGAAAAACCGTTTCCGATCAAGATCCATTCAGGCCAACTTTATTGCGGATAAGGAGGGATAATTATGTCAATGACGGTAAACATTGCCATGAGAGGCATTACGGATTTGGAGATTTTGCTGACAGCTTTGCATGAGATGGGAATTAAAACCATCCTTCCAAATCACAGACACTCAAAACGAGAGCGCCGGCTGCTGGCCTATGCCGACATCTATGCCCGGCGGGTCAGTCTCGTGCGGCATCAGAGCGGTGAAATCGAGATGGTGGGCGACAGTGATTGGCGGGTCATGAAAGATGCGCGGTTCAAACAACGGTTGCACCAGCAGTACAGTCTCGAATCGGTCAAAAAAAAGGTGATGGAATTAAATTACACAGTGGCTTCAATTGAACGGATTGAAAATGGCGCCATCAAACTGGTGGCCAGGGCATGGAGGTAAAACCAATGAACCGAAAGGAAATTCATGTTGTAATCGAGCGCGACGGGAGCATCATATCCACCGTCAAAGGCATAAAAGGCTCGCTCTGCCAGACGGTCGCAGCGCAATTCAATACCCTGGGCCAGGTGACCGAGCAAAATCCCACAAATGAATACTACGAATCCGGCGCCAACCATAGAATTGTGTTACCACAATTGAACGTAAATAAAATGAAGGGGTAAAGTTTCAGATGAAACTGCCGATTAGAGTTTCATCCACCTTCTTTATGGTAACCAAACAGCTGAATTCAGCGAAGAACAGGAATCAGTATGTCATGAGTTTGCAAACTAATGATTCGATAGACACCGAAAAACTCAATCCACAGGCTGAGGAATTGGAGGCCGGTTTATCAAATAATGAAAGAGAGCTGATCGGCATCTTTTTGAAATCCGGAATCCTGACATCAAAGCAAGTCCAGCACGCCCGGCGGGTTTCATCGAAAGTCGAGACGCCCAAGCCGCTTAGCGTGCTGTGCAAGGAACTGAATTTCGTCACCCACGACCAAATCTTAAATGCATTGCGCGGAACGCCTTTATCGATGTCCCTGGGTGATCTCCTGGTGGAG
Organism: Desulfobacterales bacterium; assembly: GCA_030066155.1. Lineage (GTDB taxonomy): Bacteria > Desulfobacterota > Desulfobacteria > Desulfobacterales > JAFDCJ01 > JAFDCJ01. The sequence goes on from JASJCE010000177.1 coordinate 9,880, forward strand.
TTGGGTCATATTCGACGGGCAGATCTGCAACTTGCATTGGATATGCGGGCCAATGATAATTCGCAGCGAGACCTCGATCAAATCCTTGTCGATCAGTGCCTGATAGATGAAGAAACCTTGATCCGGATGCAGGCGCTCAAGCTGGGCGTGCCCTTTGTCGAACCCGATTTTTCTGAAGTCGATCGTCGCCTTTTTTCAAAGGCCCCGCTGAATTGGTATGTCAAGCACGGATTAATCCCGGTGGGCCGGGAATCGAATAGGGTCAGAATCGCTTTTGTAGATCCTCAAAAGGTACAGAATCTGGGAGATGCTAAACAGATATTCGGCAGCGATCTCCTCTGCTCAATGACCAGCAGAACCTATTTTGAAAAAGTAATTGAATGGGTTAAGCGTGGCTCCAAAAAAAGGGAATCCATATCGACGACCGAGAGCGAAGCGGTAAGGCTGGTCGATAAAATTATACTGGCGGCGATTAAAAGAAATGCAAGTGACATTCATATCGAGCCTTCCAGCGATAAGTTGCGCGTTCGGTTTCGCCAGGATGGTGTTTTAACTTTTTTTGAGGACTACCCCAAAGAAATTATCCCATCACTGACCAGCCGCATTAAAGTACTGTGCGATGTGGATATTACCGAAAAGAGACGGCACCAGGGCGGAAGAATTCTGTACGAGTACCCGGAAGGGGAACTTGATTTGCGCGTTTCGTTTTACGTATCAATCCATGGTGAGAAAGTTGTTATTCGCCTGTTGAGTCGAAAGGGCATGCTGTTAAAAATCGATGAGGTGGGTTTGTCGCCCCAGATATTGGAGCAGTTTAAAAAGGGGGCTTTATACCGGCCGAGCGGCGTCATACTCATTACAGGCCCCACCGGCTCTGGAAAAACCACAACGGTATATAGCTGTATTCACAGCATCAATGACCCCCAGACAAGCATTATCACGGCCGAGGAACCCGTTGAATATGTCATCGACGGAATTACCCAGTGTTCTATCAATCCCAAGATAAATCTCACATTTCAAGAGACCCTGCGCCACATCGTCCGCCAGGATCCGGATGTAATCGTTATCGGTGAGATTCGAGATAATTTCTCAGCCGAGATTGCGGTTCAAGCCGCATTAACCGGTCACAAAGTACTGACGACATTTCACACCGAAGACAGTATTGGCGGTTTAATTCGGCTTTTAAAAATGAACATTGAAGCATTTTTAATTTCCTCTACAGTTGTCAGTGTCCTGGCCCAACGGCTGGTCAGGAAAGTATGTTCGAAATGCAGTGAGCCGTACAAGCCGACTGCAGCCGAACTCCAGGTATTAGGATATACCACCGATGATATCGTCGAAATGTCATTTCAAAAGGGCCGCGGTTGTTCCGATTGCCTGCATACCGGCTATAAGGGACGGATCGGGATATTTGAGTTGCTTATTCTCGACGAGTTTGTTCGCAATGCGATCATCGATATGAAAACCAGCCAAGAAATACGTCAAATCAGCATTGAATCAGCCGGCCTGGTAACCCTGCTCGAAGAGGGAATTTACAAAGCCGCATTGGGAATTACAACTATCGATGAAGTTCTGCGATGCCTGCCCTGGCTCCAAAGACCCAGGCCATTACAGGAATTACGAAGATATCTAGGAGGCTTATGATGGGTGATCAAGTATCTTTTGTCGAAATAATCAACACCCAGTTGAAATCCGATAAAGCCCAGCTGCCCGTATTCAACAAAACAGCGATGCGAATTCAAAACGAAATCGCCAAAAAGGACCCGGATGTTCGGCTGATCGAAAAAATGATTGTCAGTGATCAGGCGCTGACCGGAGAAGTTTTAAAAGTCTCCAATTCATCATTTTACAAAGGTCTGCAGGAGATAACGACAATTCACCAGGCCGTGGTCCGCTTGGGTATAAATGAAGTTGCCAATATCACCGCCCTTATTACCCATAAAAATCAATTTCGTACCAAGGATCCACTTTTAGATCAAATCATGCAAAACCTGTGGCGACATGCGGTGGGATGTGCTTTTGGATCTCACTGGCTGGCCGCGCAATGCGGCCTGCAGGGGATTAAACATGAATCCTTTTTTGCCGGGCTTCTGCATGACGTCGGCAAGCTGCATATTCTAAAAATCGCTGATAATCTGAAAAAAACCGACGGAATCGGTACCCAAATCTCCAATTCCTTCCTGACCGAGTCTATGGACAGTCTGCATGCCGAGTGCGGTTCCGCGCTCATGCATCATTGGAACTTGCCTGAACGGTATTGCGAAATAGCAAAGGGCCATCACGCTGAAGAATTTGATACCAAAAACGTGTTGATGGCGATTGTAAGAATGGCAAACAAGGCCTGCCATAAGCTGGGAATCGGTTTAAGAAAAGACCCGTCATTGGTATTGTCGGCAACGCCAGAGTCGGAGGCATTACGTTTATCTGAAGTGAACCTTGCGAATTTAGAAATTTTTCTGGAAGACAACCGTGTCGTCAGTCAGTAAAGATCCTGGCCCAAAGGACCGGGTTTTCGTTCTTGATCATGATTCTTCTATATTCACCAGAACCACGGTAATATTGTCTTTACCGCCGCCGGAGAGCGCCAGATCTATCAGTCGCTCGATTTTATTTTGGGCCGGCATCTGTGCCCGAAGCACATCCTCCAGTGCATCATCATCCACCATATCCGTTAGCCCATCGGAGCAGAGCAGAAACTGGTCATTGGGATAAGTTCGCCCCCGGATAACGTCAAGCGCCAAATCCTCCTTGATCCCAACCGCTTTCAGGATGACATTTCTGAGGGGGTGCGACCGGGCCGATTCTTCGGCAATGATGCCCTGGTCGATCTGCTCTTGAATCAGTGAATGGTCATGGGTCAGCTGTTTCAGCCGACCGTCTCTAAAACGATAGGTACGGCTGTCCCCGAGATGTCCGAGAACAAATCCCTGGTCCGAGAGCGCCATCAGATCGGCCGTGCACCCCATGCCTTTGTGTGAAGGATTCATCTCAACATGTTCGCGGATTTTTTCGTTGGCTAATCGAAACGAATTTTGAATTCGTTCGACAACATTTTTTTCGATAAGATCCTCGGCCTGCTGAAACACCTCCAGGGAAGCCTCGGCAAACAATCGGCTGGCCAGTTCGCCGGCTGCGGCGCCACCCAGACCATCGGCAACCAGACAAAACCCCATATCTCCCTTGATTACAAAGGTATCCTCATTGGCGCTTCGCTTGAGGCCGACATTGGTTTTTCCGGTAAAATTTATATTGAGCATCGTTCCGTTTCCAAAGAATATGTTAATCGATGACCATTTCCGGCAGCGCACGCTTTCTATTCCGGGTAACAGCGCTCTCCCGGCTGAGCGATTTTCGATCATCCAGCATATTATTCACTTGACAGACAGGGGGCGATTAGAGCAATCTAGTAGGCTGACGTAAACGCTTGCGAACCGATTATACCCTTGGAGTTCACCGGATTTATGAAAAAAGCACCTTACTTTATTATACAACTGGTTCATATACAAGGCCCCATGAAAGGGGAAATCCAGGAATTTGCCGGCGAGAGCATCTCATTTGGCCGGCACCCCTCCTGCGATGTGCAGTTTCCCACCGATCTTGACATTCTTTCGCGCAAACACGCCCAGATTGTCCGCGAGGGGAATCGCTTCAAGCTGATCGATCAAAGCACCAATGGAACTTTTCTGAACGGCAAACCGGTCAAAGAAGCGTTTCTAAAAGACGGCGATATACTTCTTTTTGCCGACGGCGGACCAAAAGTTAGCTTCCTGACTAAAGTGGGTGAAGCGCCGGTGGATGTGCCGCCGCAGGTGGCAGCAGCGCCGGCTGAACCGGTAAAACCCGTGCAGCCTGAAGCGTATCAGCCCGATCCGGATCCAAGCCACCAACAACAGGCACCACAACCCGGCGCTTACCGGCCTCAGACGTCGACACCCCCGATCTCACCGCCACCTCAGGCTGAATTAAATGTCGAAAGAGTCCAGATGCCGCTGATCATTCAGTATGGCCCGACCCTGCGCACTTTCAAAGAACTGCCTGTTACAATCGGCCGCAATCCAGCCAGTGATTTCAGCATCGATCATCCCGGTTTGCTGGATCATCACGCCCAGTTTATCTTCAGCCAGGAGCAATACTGGATAAAGGACCTGACCGGCAAAAATTTGGTTGCTGTAGATGGTTCGCCGGTTGGTATTCAAGCCGCACTGCGCCCCGAAAGCCGAATTTCCCTCAGCCCTGATGGACCCAATTTTCGCTTCCTGGGTTCCGGCCGGCTGGCCGAGATCGAGGAACCGCCGCCGCAGGCAACCGATATCCCGCCCCAGGTGCCGGAAACCCCTTCGCCGTCATCGTCGGACGAAAAAACTAACAGTACCTCCAAACCCGCGAAAAAATTTATCGGCAAATTATTTAAGTCCTGATATTGACGGTCTCGTAGAAAGTCAAAATTCTCAAACTTTGACTTCGTAAATTACTGAAAATACTGATAGCCAAAATTAACATTTGCGATTCTTGCGCCTTTTTGCGGCTTTATCAATATCCTATTCGAGCATTTGAATGGGCACCGGTTTTTCCAAAACAGGTTGAAACTCCACCGGTCCGATAATCAGTTTATTCAAATCAGAATCCGCACTGCCCCACCAGTTGTTCGGCGCCTGAACCGGTTGCTGGTCGTCGACAACCTTGATGGCCCAGTCGCCATTGTTGGATATGTTATTCTGCTCGAGCCGGGCCGGTGATTTTTCAAGCAGCAGGCCACCGGCTCCATTTTCGGAAATCGTCGAACCCGACACCTTCAGTTTAGAATTGCGACCGGATATGCCGGTTTTCTCCGAGGTCCGGATTAGGCTGTTTTCGATTTCAGCCGCGGTGTCGTCCAGCACGATTCCCCACTTATTGTCCTGAAAGAGACAATTTTGAAATTTTACGGTCGAGCGGGTTGCTTTGAATCCAAATTCGGCATTGGATATGGTGCAGTATGCCAGCTTATTCCCGGTCCGGCTCTGGTCCAGCAGAATACCCTTCCAGCCCGCAAGCCCCATGCCTGCCATTCGAACCGGATTTTGCGGCGTTCCTGAAATCTGCAGCTCGCCTTTAACGACAATTCCCAGCTGACGAAACCATATTACCGTGCCGGGTTCAATCGTCAGTTTAGCGTCCGGCAATACGACGAGCGCCTCCTCTACCAGATAGGGACTTTTGGCGGCGTTTAGCACCACGTCCCGGGATACAACCGGCGGCAGCACGGACGGCTTACCAATGGTGATCGGCCCCAGAATATCCACCCATTGACTTTTGAGGCCCTTGTCCGAGCGCAAGCTTCCCAACAAACGGCCATAGGGCAGTCGATCCCGCGGCTTTACCCGATAGGTGGCATAATATACCCCGGGCTCCCGTTCTTCCATGGGCAAGTTTTTGATCAACGGCAGCACACTCCAGCCGGCGACGGCATTTTTATCGCCGACCATCACCACCTTCAATTGACTTCCCGGTGGCAGGAGCATCCCGGCGCCGTTGTGAACCATCACTTCAATGCGGGGCGGGTTCTCGGTGATCTCCATGCGATTGGGAACTGTGGCAACCATTTGCATACAAAGTTTGGAGGCCGCCTGCATGACATTTGCCCGTTTATGGCTGATGGCCGTTTTCACCAGTGCTGCTGCCAGACCGGTGAGGCTCATGGGGACCTCTCCGGCCCTGACGTGCGCCGTATACTCAAGTTTCCAGATAGTTTGACCGGAATAGCAGCTGACCATCCTGGCCCTGAGGCTGGCCTCGGTATCGGAATACAAAACCGCATAGACTTTTCCGAGACTGAGCACCTCACCAAATATAACGGCATCGACCCCCAGGATTTGACCTAGCTTCCGGGCCGAAACATCGATGCCGGAAGAAATGTTCTGGTAAGCGCCCCGTTTTTTCAACTTTTCATCGACAAAGGAAGGCTCCAGATCCAGATAATTGAGGGAACTGAAAAAATTATAAAACATTTTGCGAACGACTACGGCGGCCTCCGGATTCGAAGTACTGTTTACAAAGGGCAGAACAGCGACTTTGTTGGGCAGCTGGGTGTCATCCGCCGCCAGCTCGGGCTCCGGTTGTTCCAGCAGATCCATCGAACCGCAGGAGGACAGGAAAACC
>JASJCE010000178.1 GCA_030066155.1 Desulfobacterales bacterium
CGAGTTCGATGTTGTCGTCAACTGTTGGTACTACAACCCTGAATTTGGCAATTATCTCGTGCTGACCGATCTGCAAGAAATGCGTGAGGGATCTATGTTTGTAGATATTACCAGCGACGGCGTCGAAGCCAGTATCCCACACACGGACATCACCCCCTTTTACAGACTGGGTCGGTTTAACCCCATCATTGTCTGGAATAACAACCATGCCCCCTCCTACTGGGCCCTTGATGCATCTGAAGTAATCAGCGAAGGCGCTGCCCCTTTTATGGATAAAATTATCAAAGAGGAAAGTGATTATGTCCTGAACCGAGCCATGGTTGTCGATCAGGGCAAAATCATCGATGAGAGGATCAAATTGTTATTGAGCAAATAAGGTAAAAAAATGGTTGAATATGAACTCCAAACCGGACAATAAATATGTAAACCGTCATCCCTGACTACGAGATATCACCTCTCTCTGATTTGCTGATACGGCCAAAAATCAAATATAGAAGTTTTGGTCCTTTTTTTTTGATGAACCTTGGGATTCTACCATGAATTTAGATTGATTTTAGGATTGCCAGAAGAAATGTGCAATAATTTGAGTAGATTCTCAGATTCGATTCAGGCGTATGAAACAATTCCAGTTCATGCAAAATATTTAAGATTTGCTAATGTATTATGCAATCGGGGACCTTGATGACTACGGCAATTCGAAACGACTGATCATTGCTCTATATGTCAGAGAGTTGCGAATAAGTTTCAAAACCCGCTCATTCTTTATCCGGCTTTAAAAGCTCATCGGGTAGATTTTATTCTTCGTGTGTTTTATCTTCCCTACTTGTGTAGCCAAAAGCTTCTTTTCAGACTCTTTCAGATTATTCGTAAGAATCTATGAAGGCTTAAAATAACCGGGATTTTAGATCCTTTGCTCTCGCAGGAAATCAACCGGCGACCAAAGCATAATAGCGGCTTTTTCTGATTTAAACTCTGGGATAAATTTTTTTGCATAGTGATAATTTTTGACTTTTTATCGTATTTTAGAGTCCAATAATAATTTCCCAAATGTTTAATTTTGACCAAATATACACCAACTACGAGGACGACTGTCGGAATGAAGATATTTCATAAGCTAATTATCGGCTTTCTGGTCATAGTGGTTTTGATGGGATGCGTGGGCCTCCTATCATTTGGTATGCTCAAAAACATCGAGTTGCGTGTACTCCAACTCGGCAAGAGTTCGGTGGTTGAGTTCGAATCGGCTTATCAAATGCTGACCGTCTTAGAAAATTCTCAGCTCTCGGCCTTCCAGCTTGTTAACCTGATTCATGACAGAAGATTTTTTCCGTTCAGCCCTCGTGGTCGCGATGATGTCATCCGTGATATTGAGACGAATCTCCACGATTTCTCAAGGCTTCTGAAGATGACGATTAATGCCACTGAGGTTGCCGTCAATTTGGCCCAAAGGTATAACGACAGCCAAACAGCGGCATCCGAGCACGAAGAGCTAGAGGCGTGGCTCTATCCCCTGCGAGATATCTTTAAACAATACGAAGCGTCGATGTTGAAATTTACCCAATTGGCCGACTCGGATATCTCCGCGGCCAGGCAACACTTGACTTCGCAAACTGAAACCCAGATGCTTATAAAGATGCGCGCCCTCATTGACAAAATTCGTGAAGATGCCCGAGAAGAAATGCACACTGATATAGCGGAAATTATAGATGACTATATTCCCAATGAGACCCGCATCCTCGTGGGGTCGACAGTCCTGGGCCTCCTCTTGGCGATCGTGTTAGGATTCACCATTACGCGGAGCATCTCCAAACCTATTATGGCCTTAGAAGCAGCCGTTATCAGGGTTGGCAAGGGCCGGCTGGATGCACGCGTTGATTTAGAATCCAAGGATGAAATTGGGGTGCTGGGCCGCACCTTCAACCAAATGGTGTCCGATCTGAACCGAACCACTGTATCGAAAGTATTTCTAGATAACGTTATCGAATCCATGCTCGACGTGCTCATTGTAACCGCTCCTGATTTAACTATTCAGATGGTCAATGGTGCGGTCTGTCAGCTGAGCGGCTATGGTAAAGCGGAGCTTGTCGGCAAGTCGGTGAGATTGATTATCGGCCTTGAGGAAGCCGAATCATCAATCTTCGATCAACTGCAGCTGAAAGGTGCTGTTAGAAATGTTGAGCTAACCTGCGTGACGAAACATGGGCGAAGAGTGCCGATCCTTTTTTCAGCTAGGGTGTTGGTCAAAGATGATCAGGTTCATTCCATCGTATGCGCGGCCCGAGATATCCATGAAAGAAAGGAAGCCGAGATTGCCCTCCAAAGGGCTCACGACAAATTGGAAGAACGCGTAGAAAAGCGCACCCGCGACTTAGTGCAAACTTCGGAACGCTTGCGCCAGGAGCTTCTCGAACATCGCGCCACAAGTGAGGCATTACACAAATCTGAAGATCAGCTGCGACACTTGTCGTATAGTGTTTTGAAGGCTCAAGAAGATGAAAGAAACCGCCTGGCAAACGAGCTTCATGATGAACTGGGACAATCCTTGTCGCTTTTTAAGATGCAGATAGCTGCGATGCAACGTAAGCTACCCCCTGATCAAGGTGCACTTGGGGAGGAGTTGCAGGAAATGAGACTTTATTTGAATCAAGTGATCGAAAACGTACGCCGCCTTTCGCGTGATCTGAGTCCGGCTCTCCTCGCCGACCTGGGATTATCGGCCGCTTTAGAAAAGATTGGGAAAGACTTTGCCAAATTTAACCCTATAACGGTCTCGTTTGAAACCGCCGCCATCGACCATCTGTTTTCTCAGGATACCCAAATTGTGATATATCGTATCTTTCAGGAAATCTTTACCAATGTCGCCAAACACGCCCAGGCGAGCCATGTGCAGGTGCAGATCCGCTTCGGCGACAATAACGTCCTGATGGCTATTCAGGACAACGGGCAAGGATTCAACCCGGCCGAGGTGACCCTCCAGGAGCCTGCGGATAGGGGCTTGGGACTATCGTCGCTTCAGGAAAGGGCACGCATGATTAATGCCGATTTTGATTTGTGGTCTCAAAAAGGCCAGGGCACGCGCTTGTCGTTTACGATTCCAATCCGAACCGGAGAGTTGATCTAATGGAAACTTATCGTATTTTTTTGGCGGACGATCATCGTCTGTTTCGTTTAGGCATTCGCAAAATTCTCACCGAAAGAAGCGATCTTGAGATTATCGGTGAAGCCAGCGACGGCTTTGAATTGCTGCGCCAGCTTGGCAAGTTGACGCCGGATATGGTGATTTTGGACATCTCCATGCCCAACCTGCGCGGAATCGAAGCGACCAGTGAAATTAAAGCCTCGCATGCCGACCTAAAGGTGTTGATTTTGACCATGCATAAGGATATCGATTATCTGAAAAGCGCTATAAATGCCGGGGCCGATGGCTATTTGCTGAAAGAAGATGCCGATGATGCACTGTTTACCGCGATCAATACCATCCGTGCCGGCAAAAGCTTCATATCGCCGAGTTTGTCAAGCGAATTCAGTGACAGCCTGGTCCAGATTATTCGCGGGGATCGCAAATCCCCCGAAGATATGCTCACACCCCGCGAAAAGAGTGTCCTAAAACTCATCGCCGAAGGTAAGACCAGCAAGGAAGCCGGCGAACTGCTTCGTATTAGCGCCCGCACGGTCGAACATCACCGGGCCAACGCCATGAAGAAATTGAATTTGAAAAGCCTTGCCGACCTTTTAAAATTTGCCATAAAAAAAGGTTACTTATCCGATAGTTAAGTCACATGCTGGTTCATATCCATCCTGTGTAACATGCCCATAAGTACTTATACCCAGTCCCTAACTACGTAATAGTACCCATCTAAAAACCCGTAGCCTACCGCATAGCGCGCGAAGCGCCCGTGCATTATCAATTTTACCTAGGTGGTCATAATACGTATAACGATCACAAATCGAAAACGGAGAAAGAAAAAAATGATGGATAATGCCAAATTAAAGTTAAGTTCCGCTTTTTCGAAACAGACACATTCCAAATTATTTGTTTATAATGCCCCTGAAAATTTAAAGTGGTCCTGGTCTTTGCGCAACCTGGATCCGGACAAGGACTACTATTTCCATAACCAGAATCGTGCCAAACCCAAAATAGGCGATGTTGCCCTGGTTCGGATTGATAAGATCAGCAATCACACCAAATTGATGACGGCCAGGAGTGAACGCCTGCGACTGCATCATAACGACATCATTGTCGGTGTTTTTGGTAACCGGTATGCCACGGATGCATTTGAAGCCGAGGTGCAAGGATTGGATTCGCTGCATCTTCTGACCAATGCCGGCATGATCGGTACGGTGCTTTCAAGGAATCAGAAAGTAAAATTCCCTACCCAAGTGACATTTCTCGGTTATCTTACCGATGAAAAAAGTCAGACCCTCAACATTAAGCAGGATCTGTTTCCTGCCGAGGTGGCTGATCACCAACAGCAAAATGTCGTTTTGGTGGTTGGATCGGGGATGAACAGCGGCAAAACCGCTACGGCTGCAAAACTGGTCAAAGCTCTATTAAAGGATGGACTGCGTGTGGCCGCCTGCAAACTGACCGGCAGTGTTTCACCCGGGGATTTGTTCGAATACCATTCCACCTCGGCCCAAGATATCCGTGATTTTAGCGATTACGGATTTCCTTCAACCTACTTAAGCCAGCGCCAGGAATTGATCGGACTCTTTTACACCATGCTGGCCGATACAGCGCGGTCAAAACCGGATGTGGTCGTTATGGAAATCGCCGATGGGGTCTTGCAAAGGGAAACGCGAATGCTGCTGCAAGCTCCCGAGATCAGACGCAATACCTGTGGTGTGATGCTTACTGCAACCTGCGCTGGATCAGCCCTTTTCGGTGTTTCTAAAATTGAATCCTATGGCCAGCGCGTCATGGGGGTTTCCGGTGTCATCACCAACTCGCCCCTTTACGTCAAAGAATTCAAGAACAACTCACCGATGCCCATAGTCGCCTCCTGGGGCGATGGCGGTGAGCTGGCCAAGTTGGTAGTTGGACAGATGCGGAGGGCGGCATGAAGACAAGACGGCCGACCCGCATGGCCTGGTCCTATTTGCGGCACCATAAATTGCGCCTGACGACAGCCGTTTTTTGGCGTAGCCTTTACGAACTGGTGCCCATGCAAGTGCCCTTGCTCACAGGGCTCATTGTCGACGCTTTGGCCGGAGGTAAGATCAGTTTGTGGGGAGTTGACCGAGATCTGACCGATCCAATGGCCATTTTGCAGTTGGCGGCCACCGGATTGATGGGTGTTGCGCTTGTCTACGGCCTGAGTGCGTACGGTTGGACGGTGGCCACCGCAAGGTTAAGTCGCGGTTTTGTGACCGATTTAAGAAGGCGTCTCATCGCCCATGCGATCAATATTTCCATAGATAGGCACCTGAGTATCGGCGCAGCAGGCTTTATCGACCGGATCTTGCGGGACACGGCCGCAACGCGTTCTTTTCTTGAAAAAGTATTCGTGCGGACCCTGACCAATCTGCTGCGCGCGGGGTATCCCGTGCTGATGCTGATTGTCCTCGATTTTCGGCTGGCGCTGGTCGCCCTTTCGGTACTTCCGGTTCAGCGACTCATTTCACGACAGCTTGAAAAACGCCTTCAAGCGACCACCCGGAAGCGCCGCGAAAGTGACGCGACGCTTTTGGCGGCTCTGAAAGAGAAACTGGACGGCATCGAAGACATCCAAGCGCTGAATGCCAACAATGTTACCGTAGGAGCACTCAACCACAAGGTCGATCATCTGGAGCAAAAGCAGCTGGGGGTGGCTCGCGTCAATGCGCTCATGAGACTAACCGTTTGGCTCTCCACCGGCATCGGGTTGGCGCTCATCTGGTGGCAGGGAGGACTGCAAGTGCTGGCAGGCCAGATGACCGTTGGACAACTGGTCGTCTTTACGGGCCTGGTCACATTTGCTTACCGCCCGTTCCGCCAATTCACCAACATCGTCAATGTCTATCATCGCGGAGTGGTCAGTCTGGAGCGGATCGACGAGCTGCTCAGCGTCGAAACCTCCGTTCAGGATCGCTTTGATGCAGTACCTCTAAGCGTCAAAGAAGGCCGGATTGCAATTGATCAGTTAGCTTTCGCCTATGATAGCCAGCCAATCCTGCGCGATATTGATCTCCGGATCAACCCCCATCAGTTGGTAGCCGTAGTTGGGCGCAGCGGCTCGGGCAAGTCCACGCTGCTGAAACTATTGGCCCGTTTGCACGACCCCCAGAAAGGAGAAATTCGCATTGACGACCAGCCCATCGATGCGGTGACATTGGCCTCCTTGCGTTCGCAGATCGCTTTGGTCGGTCAGAATCCAGTTCTGTTCAGCGATACGATTCTGGAAAATGTGCGTTTGGCGCAACCTGAAGCCGATTTGGATAAGGTGAAGGCCGCTTGCCGCTTGGCAGGCGCCCTAAGTTTTATCGAGACGCTCGACGAAGGCTTTGAAACGCGCATTGGAACCGATGGGATCAATTTGTCCGGCGGACAGGCCCAACGCATCTCCATTGCACGCGCGTTGTTGACGGGTCCGGGTGTGCTGCTCATGGACGAGCCCACCTCCGCCTTGGACGCGGAAACCGAGGCCGCAATCGTCAAAACCTTGGGGCAGTTGAAGCAGCATACGACCATCGTCCTCACTGCTCACCGTTCCCAGGTGATGTGCAGCGCCGATCTGATCGTGGTCATGGACAAAGGGCGGATTATCGCTAAGGGAAACCACCCGTATTTATGGAAAAACTGTCATGTATACAGAGAACTTTTTACCGACAACCAAATCCTCTCTCTGGCGGCCTGAATTTGACGGCAAGTTTGCCATACGGGCCGATTCCATGCGGGAGGAGACGATCGGCCGATCCGCAGAAGGTCGTCCGCTGATCGCAACCCTGGTGGGGTCGCCGACGGCGCGCACACGTGTCTTGGTCATGGCCGGGCAACACGGCGATGAGCAGACGGCTATTAGATCTGTCAAACGCTTGGTAGCGACTAACGGGCCGCGATTGGCTACGGGCGCCAACCTTCAAATCGCCATATTGGCCAACGTCAATCCAGATGGGGCTGCCCGCAGAACGCGCCTCAATGCCGGCGGGGTCGACCTGAACCGGGATCACCAGCTGCTGCATGCTGCGGAAACAACCGTCCTGCATGGTTTTATCCGCGACTGGCGTCCACAACTAATCATCGACGTGCACAATTACCCGCCACGGCGCAAACACCTGTTACGACAAAACTTGATCTATTGCCAAGATCTTTTCGTCGACATTCCCACGAATCCCAACCTCATCAACGGGCCATTCGGCCGGTTAACGCAAGATCTTCTCCAAACGGTTGTATCGGCCATCAACCACAGGGGCTACCGTTGCGAGCGCTATACCCTCGTCAATTCATCGGGACGGGTGCGCCACAGCACACCGGATGTGAACGATGCCCGCAACGGTTTGGCATTGCGTTATGGTATTCCGACCGTGTTGCTTGAGGGTCGCCAACCCATCCGTCGCGACCGACCCGCCGTGCGCGAACGCCTGCAAACGGTGCTGCAAACGGCTATATTCGTTATCCTGGCATGGGCTGAAGGCAACCATCAAATGCTGAAGGCAGCAAAAATGCCGATGACATCGGCGGTGCTGCGTTCGCGATATTTGGCCGATGCCCAAGCGCGAAAATTGGAATTTAAGGTCTTACCGTCGGGCAACATTCATCGGGTCGCTTTACCCGGTAAATACACCCCACATCTGAAGGTGACGCAGCAAGTAGATCTTCCGCAGGCTTACGCGGTCCCGGCAGCGCTGACCAACCTGTGCAGCATCTTGATTCGCCATGGATTTTCCCATCACATGGCCAACCAGGACGAATTTATGCGGACACAAGGCTACCAGCTGCATGCGGTTGTACCTTCCCGCAGGCTCCACCGCATGCCGCGACAGCTCACTTTAGAACGGGTTGAGGAGAAAAGGTCGCTTGATAATTACTTCATTTTTCCAGTCACACCGGAGGCAGGGACCTCTTTGGCGGTGTTTTTAGAACCACAATCCAAACACGGATTGCACCGGTATTCCGAAACCGGTTTGACTCTGACATCAAACACCGTCTATCCGGTTTTAAGAATAACACAAGAAAACAGCTATCGAGGTTGATTACTGAAATCTTAAAAATTTCTGAAATCAAACTCTTGATTACGGTCAGCCTTAGCATGTATGATTGAATTTTATCCATGGCCCTCCGGCTTAATGCGCCTGATTTCTTTGCTGCTAGTCGTCGATTTAGCCTTCATAAAAGGAGGTTTCTGCTGATTAATATAGAAATTCATTGAATTGAAAAATCAGTGTGCTTTAACATTTGTAGCTTTGAGAACATTCTACCATCTTTATGTAAAATAAAATCTAAAACCTTGATAACCTGACGATAGCAATTAAGAACGAAGATAAGCAGTGCTAAACCGAATATGCCGATAACAAAGCAGTTTAGAATAGTTAGTGCATTATGCAATTCCTTAAGATTGTGGATGTCGGCTATAAGTTCAAAATTGAACTTTTTAACAAATAGTAAGAGATTCCACCTACAAATACACCATCCATAAAAACTTATACGGTTATCCACAAAACTCCAGTTCGCCGAGTCGGTAGGCCATTGGGTGTCGGTCCGCAGACCGGGCAACTGTCTGAGCAGCTTAGGCCGACTTGGGGCCGGCGCATATCAATAGGTCCTGCTGGAATTGAACACCCGTTAACGGCAAGCGGTGTTAATGAAGTATTCAGCGACGGCCCATAGACGGCCTTAGTTGCGAGTTTTGGCCGGTCTGCGGATGGATATCCAATGGCCGGCGTTGACTCCCCACTGGAGCTTTGTGGATAACCGTATTTCATTATTTTCTTTGGTTAATTCGATCTTTTCCACATGTTTGGTTGCAACTGATACCGATATGCCATTCTATTCGCGCTCAATCTGCTCTTGAAAAAGCGGACTTTAATTCATTAACATTTTAATCTCATCGTCATTGTGATTGGTTTGTATAATTATTAAAAATATTTCCATTGTTGACCAAGTTGAATATTTCTTATATATTGCAATCATCATTTTAATCAAAAATTTTTCTAGATAAATAAAATATATAAATACAAGACAACGCAAAACCCGTCTTGGGGAGGATGGGTAAGATGCAGTATGTCTTTAATACCATAGCCGAGAAGCCTGATATAGGCGACTTGGCTTTTTTATTGGGGGGAAGGCTGATTTAACTTTTCAATTAAATCCATATCAAAGGAGGCTAAACATGGAAAAACAAATCATCAACTATGAAACAATGCTTAAGGTTGCAAAGGCAATCTCTCACTCCAAAGAACCGGAGGAAGTTGCTTTGATGACGGTAGAGAGCATTAAAACAGCTATGAACGTCAAGGGTTGCTCTTTGTTTCTGTTCAATCGCAAAACTAACGAGCTGGAGTTGGCCACTTCATCCGGGTTGAGTGATGAATACCTCAATAAAGGTCCTGTGAGTGCCTTGCGCTCCATTGCCCAATCCTTGGAGGATGGACCCGTGGCGATATATGATGTTATGGATGATCCTAGAATCCAATATCCTAATGAAGCTCAAAAAGAAGGAATCTCCTCTATCCTTTCGGTTCCAATTGTTGTTGGGGGCAGATTATTGGGGGCTGTGCGCGTTTATACAGCTGACCCCTGGGAGTTTACACTGGATGATGTAAATTTTGTTCAGGCTCTGGCGCAAATAGCCGGAGGGGCAATAAATATGGCCAGATATGTTAAAGGATTGAAAAGCAGCATTGAAGTCTTGAAAACGATGAGGGAGGTCCAGACCCAGCGATCTACGAGAAGAACCCCTTATGAGGGAGTTCCTATAAGTGTTTCTTCGAGTGAACTTATGGAAAAGGAATAATTGTCAGGATTCCACCTCAATTTACATTTTAGACACCATGGATTTCAGCTTGATCGTCAGCTGAATTTGAGCCATTGCGTGGTTGTCATTCAACTCGCACTTTGCGGTCAGGATAGTGCTTCTTCACCAATTTGGCCGCGAATGCCTTGTCGCAGGCGCCGTATTGCTGGCTGGTGCCGTAAATCGTGATAAAACCATTCGCCTCGAAGCGCAGGTGGGCACCGCCCAACTCCAGGCACTTGGCATTGTGAAACCCGAGGCTGCGAATTTCGGTTTCGGTATTGCGCAGAATATCCCGGTGCCAGACGTCGCCGGAACGTAGAACAACCCTGTCTTTCAATCCGTCACCCTGGATCAAGACCAGAAGGATTTTGCCGTCGTAGCCTTCCGGCAATATAACTTCAGCAATCGTTTTGCGTTTTTCAATCAAATTTTTCAGGCCGCCTTTCCAATGCGCTTACAGGATTATTCCCCCCGTCTGCCGATATCTGTTGGCCGATGTCAGTACCGTTTTTCGTTCATGATCATAAAATCGAGAACTTAAGAGGAATAGGGGGCTTGTCAATGTCATACGCTGCCGGATGGGAATTTCAGATATGGATTTGTTTTGAGAACATGCCGGTATTTGCCAATTTAATTATTGACAAAACGTCAAAGCCACAGCATGTAATTCTAACCACATATTAACAATATTCGGGTAGATTATTCTCCGATTGAATTAAGTCACAAGGGAAGTTGCTGCCCGAATGTCCGGCGAATCAGATAAGTATGCGAATTCCTTCGGAAACAGAGTGTTATCGACTGATGTGTGAAATGGAGATGCTGGATCATATCGTTCTTCATTCCATTCAGGTTTGCCGGGTGGCAACATTTATAACGGAACGCTTAAACTCGCAGCAGCCTCAACTCAACAGGGAGTTAATCCGGGCGGCGGCGCTGCTGCATGACATCACCAAGACCCGCAGCTTCAAAACCCAAGAAAACCATGCGCTTACCGGCGGTCAATTCTTGGCCGAGCAGGGTTATCCTGAAATCGGTGAACTTGTCAGGCAACATGTCCGGCTTGATGAATATCCAAGCCCGGTTGATCTTGGAGAGGCCGAAATCATTAACTATGCCGACAAACGCGTGCTGCATGACCGGGTCGTCTCCCTTGAAGAGCGTCTGAACTATATCCTGGAGAAATATGGTAAGTTACCCGAGCACCAGGAGCGGATCCGCTGGCTCTGGCAAAAAACCATCGCAATGGAAGACAAGATTTTCAGCACGCTGACCATTGTTCCGGAGGAGCTGAATCGGGTACTCAACTCCGGCGATCGCACGACGAATTTCGCGGAATATCAAAAGGCGTGCAAACTTATATGAAACTTCAAATATCTGAAAGGATTGTGGAATGGATTCGATTTTTATTATGTATATTTAGACAGGATCTACAGGATTATCAGGAATTTTTTCGCCTGCGGCGAGGGGCCTTTCGGCCGAAGGCCGCGTTATCCAAATGATCCTGTTGATCCTGTCCAATTATTTTCTTTAAGATCGGAATCCATTCCTCTTTTTCTTTCAAAAGCTTAAGTTTCTTACTCGATCAGACTGGCCTTTTTGGGCTAGAGGCGGCGCTCGTGTGACGCTACCGGTGTTTACACTTCTGTTTGTTGTACAAAGAATCCTGTCGTGGAAAGGAGGTGACCTGCCAATTTGCTCATCAGTTGCATAGATTGCCGGATTCAAGCTCGGCCGCCGAGATGAAGATCCATGTTGTTATCAAGCATCCAACCACATTACAACAAGAAAGGGGGATATCATGCACAACCGAAAAAAATTTTTGCTGGCAATAACCTGTTTCTTGACCGTTGTTTTTTCGTTAGCTTTAATCTGCAGCGCTTCTGCTGAATGTGAAAACCCTGCCTCACTGACCTTTTCCATTATACCCACGGAAGAAACGATCCAGGAATTAACCATATACAAACCGGTGATCGACTACCTTTCCAAAATGACGGAAAAGAAAGTGGAGTTTTATATGCCCACTTCCTATTCGACCGTTGTTGAAGCCCTGATCGGGAAGTGGGTGGATGTTGCCGTTCTTGGCCCGTACTCTTATGTGATTGCCAATTCCAAGGATGCGGATGTCCAGGTCTTCTCAACCTACGCCAAGAAACCCGGCTATATTCAGGAAGAAGGCCCGGGCTACAAAGCCGCACTGATCACCAGAAAGGACAGCAAATTTACGACCATCGAATCCCTGAAAGGCTCCGTCATCGGTTTGACCGATCCGGCCAGTACTTCCGGCAACCTGGTGCCCCGGGTGGTGTTTACCAAGGTGATCAACGAACCCCTGGAGAAATATTTCAAAAAGATCGTTTACACGGGTGGGCATGACCTGTCGACAATGGCTGTTTACGAAGGAAAAGTGGATGCGGCATTCGTGGCGACTCACCGTTTCGATAATGTGATTGAACGCGGGATGGTCAAACAAGAAGACTTCAATTATCTCTGGTATTCACCGGCAGTTCCCCAGGATCCGTTTGTCTACCGCGGTTCCCTCTGCCCGGATATCAAACAGAAGATCGAGGAGACATTCCTGACGTTGCAGAATGTGCCCGAATGCGCTGAATTCCTGAAGAACGTGAAATCCAATAAATTCGTAAAAATGACGTCGGCCGATTACGATGTTATTCGTGATCTCAAAAAGGCCAAGGATGCCAGGAAGAAGAAATAAGATCTAAAGCGAAAAAAGGGCGGCTCCGGCCGCCCTTCATTACCTGGACGGCAGTTGCAAAGAAGACAAAATTATTGGCGCCGGCGCATTGCATGAAAATTGGACATGGGTTCAATTTAGGAATTCAGGAATTTAGTAATTCAGGAATTGAAGGAATTCTATCTCTCTTAATTGATTGTTTTTATCATTTAATCCCTCAATTCCTAAATCCCTCAATCCCTCAATTTGGCGTTAATTGATATAGATCGTGTCCAAAAAAGTTGACTCATTATAGGAGTAAGTTATGAGATCTGAATTACAGTTAAATTGCAATAACCGATGGTCGTAGCGCCTCATTTTGGAGATTGATATGGCCACACTTGAAGTTAAAGAGCTCAGAATACAGTATACGCGATCAGGACCGGAGATATTAAAAGGCGTCAGCTTTGACGTGGAGAAAGATGATTTTTTTGCCATCATCGGCCCCAGCGGTGCCGGCAAATCAACTCTCATTCGGTGCATCAACCGTCTGGTGGAACCTAACAGCGGTAATGTCATATTAAACGGTAAAAATATTACCAAAATGGGAAATCGTGATTTGAGAGTCGCCCGGCGCAGTATGGGAATGATTTTCCAGGAATTTAATCTGGTCGAAAGAATGTCGGTGATGGACAATGTCCTCTCCGGACGACTGGGCTATGTCGGAACTTTTAGAAGTTTTCTGCGCTGGTACCCGAAATCCGATATCCAGCGGGCCCTTGAGCTGCTTGAGAAAGTCGGTCTGGGAGATTTTGTCGACAAGCGTGCCGATGAACTTAGCGGTGGTCAACGCCAACGAGTCGGCATTGCCCGCGCTTTAATTCAACATCCCCAGCTTCTACTGGTGGATGAACCCACCTCGAGCCTCGATCCGAAGATTGCCAGAGATGTCATGGGAATGATCAAAACCATGTCCCAGGAAGCCGGTGTACCGGTGCTATGCAATATCCATGATGTTCAGCTGGCCCTGGATTTTTCAAATAAAGTGATCGGGCTGCAGGACGGAATTAAAAAATTTGAGGGACCAACCGGTTCTGTCGACCAGAGTACCCTCGAAGAGATTTACGCTATGGAGGTTTTATAGCAAAGCCCTCTACAGGTCCACCATATAAGCGGTGCCTCTGGCCTGAAAAAACGGCCAGTCTGATCTATAAAGAAACTTAAAGAATTTACCGCAGAGTTCGCTGAGAACGCCGAGAAAGACTATTTTAAATAATCTCTGCGTCGCTCTGCGACCTCTGCGGTGAAAAATTACAATGATGAGTTTCACATGAGCTTTTCCGCAGACAAGAAGCGTGATGCATTTATTTTTAAGGTCAACCGGATCTAATCCGAGAATTAACCGAGCTGCAAAAATGTTGGGGATCGGCCATGAACGAAGCAGTCTATGACCCAAAGTTCAAACAGATTCTAATCAAAAGAAAGAAAAACAAGGCCATTAGATATGTGTTCTACGCTGTTATATTTCTTCTGGTCATTTTCAGCATCCAAAGCACCATCATCGAAGATACAGACTGGGACAGAATTGGAACCGTGGGATCGGTGTTCAAGGCTTTGGCCAGGTTTATGCCGCCTGATTTTTCCCTGTTCACCCAGCTCTTAGTACCTACGATTGAAACATTTATGATTGCCTGCCTCGGCACCATGCTGGCATTGATACTGGCCATTCCGGTATCCTGGTTCGCGGCCCACAATATAACTCCCTACAAACCGATCACTTATCCCATCGGTCGCGCGATCATGACCCTGACCCGCTCGGTCCATGAAATTGTCTGGGGTCTGCTGTTTGTTTCAGCGGTTGGGCTGGGTGCCTTTCCGGGCATTCTGGCGGTCTCCATGCGGTCGATCGGCTTTATTTCGAAACTGACGGCTGAGGCCATCGAGGACATCGATCCGGGTCCCTTGGAGGCTATTAAGGCGACCGGGGCCAATCAGTTTCAGGTTATCCTTTATGGCGTTATACCACAGATTCTGCCGGTCTATCTGGGAAATGCCATTTTTCAATGGGATATCAATATTCGCCGTGCCACGATCATGGGGCTGGTGGGTGCCGGCGGCCTGGGACTGACATTTCATCGGCAACTGGTCATGTACAATTATGGTGGTGTGACAACCGTCATTATCGCAATTTTGTTTCTTGTCGGAATTGGAGAAATCGGCTCATATTACGGGCGCAAGGCAATACTTTAGATATGATTACCATATCGAGAGGATAAATCATGTCGACTGAGTCTGTTGAAATCACAGCCGGGGTGCCGCGAACCTGGCGTCGGTTCAAGTTTCCGCAATCATTAATCAAATACGTGACGCTGCTGGTCATTCTGGTTTTTGTTGTCATTTCGATAGAGTACCTGAATGTGCACGTGTCGCGCTTTTCGGACATGTTCGGACGGCTGTGGAACCTGTTTTCGAATCGGTATTATCCACCGGATATACCCTACATACTGGACAGCGAGTATCTGGGCTATGTGGTTGAAACCGTTAAAATGGCTTATCTGGGAGCGCTTTTCGGCATCCTGCTGTCGATACCGCTTTCCTGGTTCGCATCATTTAACATGTCACCCAACCGGAAGTTTTTATACCCGATTTCACGCTTGATTCTGATGCTGTGCCGATCGGTTCACGAAATGATCTGGACCATCCTTTTCGTCACCATCCTGGGTTTCGGTATGCTGCCTGGTGTCCTGGCGCTTTCGCTCTTCAGCTTGGGATTTACCGGCAAGCTGTTTTCGGAAGAGATCGAGGCCATCAACCGCGGCCAGGTCGAAGCCATTCAGGCTACCGGCGCCAATCCATTGAAGGTCTTCGTGTATGCGGTGCTGCCGCAGGTCAAGGTGGCCTGGACCGGGATAGCCATCTACACCTGGGATGCGGCTTTTCGCGCCGCTACGGTTGTCGGTTTTTTTGGCGCCGGGGGAATGGGATGGTATCTGCGCAGAACCGTGCAGCAGGTGGAAAGTACCCGGGTAGCCGCGATTCTCCTGTCGATTATATTTCTGGTGCTCATATCCGAAGTAACATCGGCCTGGGCCCGCAACAAAGTTGCCGGTAAAACGAAATAGGTTGGAAGGTTCAATGTTAATATAGCCGCAAAAAGGAGTGAATAATGAGCAAAATCAGCATGGTCATGTTTGATCTGTCCGGAACCACTGTTTACGATGACACCGGGGTGAGGGATTGTCTGTATAAAGCAGCACGGGAATTTGAGCTTGATACAACCCCCGATGAAATCCTGCTGCACATGGGGACCAATAAAATTCATCTCTATCAATTCCTGATTGCCCGATCACAGGGCCAGGACATCGACTTTAAAGATTT
>JASJCE010000179.1 GCA_030066155.1 Desulfobacterales bacterium
CACCTCCCTTGTCGGCAGCGGATGGTGCTGCCCCTGCCCGGAGTACTTGTTAAGCTTTTACAGCTATTATGACGGTTATGAAACTGCATGACTTTTTTTCAGTACAGATATCGATCTTTTTCTACTATAACGGTAGCCGCCCAAATTCGTTTTTTATCGTTACAAAGGATCATCAGTGGATGCCAGCCGCGGCTTGCGTCGACTCATCTCGACCCATTCCCCGCCATCAAATATGGTTAAATCTTCGTTTAACGGATACTGAATGTTGCCGAAACCGAGAGAGCCGTCTTCGTTTTTCCAAACTAAAAAACCGCCTTTAAGTCGTTTAATGAAGCGTCTTTTCTCGCTAACCTGATGGGTTTTGAACGACTCCGATTCTGGCTTCGAGCTTCCAAGATTGTCCTGCAAATTCTGCGATGCGTCGACCGTCTGAGGCGGTTCGGTTTTTTGCTCCGGTACAACAGGGTTTGCGATGGGGCTCGACATGGTTGTCGAGGCCACCGTCATCCGCTCCTCGGGTTTTTCAGTCGAAGGTTTGGCGTCAGGTTTGACCGGAGAACTTTTGGGCTTTGCATCGGAAGCCAACATTTTATCTGACGTCGACGCAGGCTGTAGATCGGAACCAATGGATGCGGTTAAGACTTTTTTACCGGGACCTTCAATGGTTTTTTGCAGAATAAAATCCCCCACTTTGGGGACATAATGCCACTCGATATTATCAATAAAGTCTTTAACTGGAATGTAATCGGGATAAAGCTCTGCCAGGCTGGGCGGATAAACGCCTTTATCATCCCGGTATTGATTCAGCGCCTGGCCCATGTGGCGCAGACCTGCCGAGGGGCTTTTTTTCGCTACTTTGATCCTGCGGCTGTACTCCTGAGACAGATGCTTATTTGCCTCTTTTTCATTTTTGTTGCGGATATAGAAAAAAAAGGCACTGCAAGCTACTAAAACAACAACTAGTGCGATGATGTATTTCTTATTCATTTTGTTACCCGCCAGAAATTAGATGTTTTCAAGTTCAAGTTTTAAGTCCAAAATTCGTGCCAAGCCAATATCCAAACCCAAAAAAAATTGTAAAAATTTGATATATGATTTCAAAATGTTAAATAATTGTCGACCGCAACGGAATATGCATAATCGATTAAAGCTGCCGCCTGACCCTAATTCGGCAGACCATTGACAATTATTGTCATCGGCCGGACCGAAGGTATTGCCGCAGTCGATTTCCGCGAAACCCCGGTCAGGCATAAGCTCGTTCGGCGAAAGCGCCCTCAGTCCTGGGGTATCGATGATTATGACCCATTTGTCGACCTCCGCACCGGCTCAACAAATCGATGCGTAAGTCCCGATACAATTCAATTTAAGCCTTTATCGGCCGTAATCTGAAAATACTTTAATTATAAGCTAAATTTCGATTTCTGTTATGCCCGTTGTCAAATACAGATTCCATTGGCATAGATATGACAGGCTTGTAAGGCAATGGTGGCTGGTGTATGTCGTAAGCAATTAGAATGATAATATTTTCAAACTACGATGCAACGGAAAAGCGCTGCTTGAGGCAATACCTCCAAGTCAATCCCGGCTCATGTGTTTACAGGATCGTCAAGTCCTCATCTTTCAAATCCGATACAAACATGTGGCCCGGCGCATGGGTAATCACCCGTGAAAGCGGGGCCGAAGTGGCGGCCAGCTGGGAAGTGACCCCGCAGGCCCAAAATACCGGTATTTCGCCGCCATGAATGCTGACCGGGTCGCCGAAATCGGGCCGGTCCAAATCGCTGATGCCGATTTCCGCAGGATCCCCCAGATGGACGGGGGCGCCATGGGTCAGGTGGAAGCGGGTGGTGACCTGGGTGGCGCGAATCGCCTGCCGGGGTGTCATCGGCCGCATGGTGACCACGAGATTCGCAGAGATAGGACCGGCCGGGATACATTTGCGGTTCGTGATGTACATGGAGACATTTTTGTTTTCCTCCATATTACGGATGGGCAGACCGGCCGCCAGCATGGCGTTTTCAAACGAAAAGCTGCAGCCCAGCAGGAAACTGACCATATCATCGGCAAAGTAATCGCTGACATCTTCCACATCGGTTTGGTATTGGCCGTTTTCGAAGATCTTGTAGCGGGGCAGATCCGACCGTAAATCCGCACCGGGTGCAATGATGGGTTCGACCTGACCCGGCTCCAGCACATCCAGTATGGGACAGGGCTTGGGATTGCGCACACAGAAAAGTAAAAAGTTAAATGCCGCTTCGACCGGCAGCATTACCAGGTTGGCCTGCAGGTAGCCGGTCGCCGAACCGGAAGTCGGTGTGGTCCAATTGCGATAGCGGATAAGCTGACGCAGTTCTTTGGGTGATATATCTGGATTCATGGTTATTCCGTCCCCTTAAGCGCACAAAATAGGAAATTGGAAGCACGAAGCTCAATCTACAGAATTCGCATTTGAGAAGCGTGGTGAAATACAACAAATTTTGAAAACTTCTGAACCTTTATTTTAGCCACGAATGAACACGAATGTTCACGAATTTGTTTCTCCATCTCGACGGCTTCTGAGCAATATTTCAGCCATCATTCGTGATGATTCGTGTATATTCGTGGCCAACAAATAATCAAATCGATAATATCATCAATTTATATTACCGTGATCTCATCCGGAAACGTTCCGAACTGCTCCAACCCATCGGTCGTCACAACATGGGTATTTTCAATGCCCACAACACCTTTTCCGGGGAAAATGGCTTTAGGTTCCAGAGCGATGATCATTCCGGCCTGCAATTCGAGCTTTTGGCCCATGGCCAGAAATGGAAACTCATCCACTTCAAGACCGATTCCATGGCCGATGAATCGGATGCGTTCTTTGCCGGCAGCGCCCATGAAGTGGTCGGCATAACCGAATTCATCGGCTTTGGCGCAGGCCTGCTCATAGACAGCACCGGCCGTTACGCCGGGCCTGGCAACTGTTTTGATCACCTCCTGAATTGCCAGCATGGCTGCGTGGGCTTCGAGCAGTTCGGCGGGTACCTGTCCCAGAGAAAAAATTCGGGCGTGATCCGAAAGATAGCCGTTGTAGGCAAAGACGTAGTCGAACAATACGGGCTCATGGCGCCGGATGGCTCTATAACCGGCCCCCTGTGCCACCGCCGGACTGGCGCCGCTGCCGCCGGTGGGGGAGGATAGAAAGCTGGGCACGGCAGCACTGGGGCCTGCCATCAGGTGTCCGTAGAACATTTCACTTCCCCACAGCCGCATCCGGACGATGCCCTGGTGCCCCAGTTTGCGGGCTTCCGCTTCAACCCGGCCGGCAACCTCCAGTTCGCTCATGCCTTCACGCAGTACATCCGCCACGCTCCCAGCGATGCGGTCGGAAAAGGCCGCTGCCTGTCGAATAATATCAATCTCATATTCGGATTTGACGGCCCGGATCATTCGAATCGGAAGCGAAATGTCCACCATTTCGGCATCCGGGAACAGTTTGCGGTAGGTGAAGTACAGATTTGTGGGCAGTACATCCAGTTCCAGACCGATCCGCCGGGGCAGGGGATAGCCTTCCGTATTTAAAATATCGGAAATACGTTTCGGGCTGTCCAAATTAACGATGCGACTGATGGCAGATTCCGCCCGGGCACGCTCGGAACTTTTGTTGGCCATCAAAAGGG
Source organism: Desulfobacterales bacterium (assembly GCA_030066155.1). Taxonomy (GTDB): domain Bacteria; phylum Desulfobacterota; class Desulfobacteria; order Desulfobacterales; family JAFDCJ01; genus JAFDCJ01. Next base: position 3,663 of record JASJCE010000179.1, read on the forward strand.
GTTCTCCCCGGGCCGGAATATAAAGATTGCCCTGCTGGATTGTGCCGGAAAAATAGAAAAGATCAACGCGCTGCAGGATTAGAGCGGCATCCACCTCGTTTCGTTGGAGATAGTGCTGAAGCTCTTCAATGCGACGATCGAGTTCGGCCTTGGGCGTATTTAATTCTGGATTGTACACGTGTTGAAAACTCCTATTTCTGGATGCTGGATGTTGGATTCTGGATACTCGATACTGGGTACTGGATACTGGGTACTGGGTACTCGATCCTGGTTAATGATTATTGATTGCGGCCACCGCATACCGGTTTCTGCTTACAAGGAACGGATCACTCGCTGGTGGCTTTGGCGCAGCGGACGTAGTGATTCTCACCGACTTTTTTGAGACTGACTTCCGCTTCATTACAAATGGGCCGGTGCATCGGACATTTTATTCCAAAACTGCAGCCGGTCTGTGCGGCCGATGGATCTGATATCTCATCATCCGCCGTCGAGTCTATCGGCGTTTCATCGATACCGGCATCCGGCGCGGCTGACAGCAACAAATTCGTATACGGGTGTAAGGGGTTGTCAAAGAGCTCATCCGCAGGAGCGTATTCCACAATATAACCTTTATACATTACAGCAACTTCGCTGCACAGGTAACCGACTACATTCAAGTCGTGGGAAATAAACAGATAGCTCAAACTTAACTGCTCTTGCAAGTCTTTCAACAGGTTGATAATTTGCGCCTGAATGGAGACATCCAGTGCCGATACCGGCTCATCGCAAATGATCAGGGCGGGATCAACGCTCAGGGCCCGGGCAATACCGATACGCTGTCGCTGACCTCCGCTGAATTCATGGGGATAGCGGTCCCGAGCGGCCGGAGACAATCCAACCATTTGAAGCAACTGCGCCAGACGGTCTTTTTGAGTGGAATGGTCCCGAATTCCGGAGACCAGCAAGCCTTCGGCAATCGATTGTCCGACAGTCATCCTGGGATTCAATGAACCATAGGGATCCTGAAAGATGATCTGAATGTCGCGGCGTAACGGTTTCATTTCTTTATCGGACAGGTCGGTAATATCCTGTCCTTTAAATGTAATTCGACCCGCATCCGGCTGCAGTAATTTTAAAATTAATCTGGCCAGCGTGGTTTTACCACATCCGCTCTCGCCCACCAGGCCTAAGGTGTGACCGCTTTCGATTCGAAGCGAGACATCCTTGACGGCTTCAACATATCCGGCAACCCGCTGGAAAAATCCCCGACGAATGGGAAAGTACTTGCGCACCCCTTCAACCGTGAGGACGGCTTTACTATGTGACGAATCTGGTATCAACAATGAGCTAGTGCCTATAACCTATAACCAATAATTAATAACGAATAACTATTTTCTTTCCTTCCCATATACCACCGGACAGCGCGCCAGGTGGCCGCTGCCGAAATCACACATCTGGGGAAATCGCTCCCGGCATTGGTTAACGGCGAACGGGCAGCGCGGATGAAAAGGGCAGCCCGGCGGTTTATGGGCGGGATTCGGCACGCTGCCGGGAATGCTGTAAAGTCTTTTACCCCGTTTTGACCGGTGTGGGATCGAGGCCAGCAATGCCCGGGTGTAGGGATGACCGGGTACATCGAATATGGCATTTTTAGCGCCCTGTTCGACAATAATGCCTGCGTACATGACGTATACCCGGTCGGCAACCTTTTTCACCACGCCCAGGTCGTGGGTAATGTACATCACCGACATCGACAATTTTTTCTGCAATTCGGTAAACAGTTTGAGTATCTGCGACTGAACGGTCACATCTAGCGCCGTGGTCGGTTCATCGGCTAGTACCAGGGCCGGGTTGCAGGCAAGCGCCATGGCGATCATGACGCGCTGTCGCTGCCCGCCGCTTAACTGGTGGGGGTAGGCATTGATGCGATCAGGAGCGGCTGGAATTCCGACCCTTTTCAGGAGCTGTACACAACGCGCTTGCAGGTCGTCTCCGGTAGTGTTTTCATGGATCATGATCGCTTCTTTGATTTGATCCCCCACGGTAAAAACCGGATTCAAAGAACTTAAGGGCTCCTGAAACACCATGGCAATCTGGTTGCCCCTGATATGTTGCAGCTGTGCTTCAGTGCAATCCAGCAGGTCTTGATCGTCGAAGCGAATTCTGCCGCCGGCGATCTCTCCCGGTGGACGGGGAATCAAGCCCAGCACGCTCAATGCGGTGACCGTTTTTCCGCAGCCGGATTCACCCACCAGACAAACCGTCTCCTCGTGACGGATGTCGAAACTGATCCCGTCAACCGCCCGCGCCAATACCCCGTCACTGCGGAAGTAAACCTTTAGATCTTCAACGGACAACAATATGTCATCACCGGCCATTTTTAACTGACTTATCTTTTAATCCCTAATCCCTGAATTCCTAAATTCCTAAATCCCTCAATTAATATGTGCTGACACCTGAACACTGAAACCCGAAACCTCCGTTCCACCTGAAACCTGGACGCTGCTGTTCTTTTACGGTCTTTCTCTCAGCTTGGGATTCAGCACATCCCGCAACCCTTCACCAAATAAATTAAATGACAGCACCACCAGCAATATTGCGAGTCCGGGTATAAACGTCAGCCAGGGCGCGTCAAATATAAAACGCCGACCGTCGGAAAGAATATTACCCCAGGTGGCGTGGGGGGGCGGTACACCAAAACCCAGAAAACTTAAGGCGGCTTCGGTTAGGATGGCATAAGCGATTCCAATGGTGGCCGAAACCAGGACCGGCCCGATCGCATTCGGCATCATGTGTCGAAATATAATGCGAAAATTGCCCACTCCCAGTGCCCTGGCCGCCGCCACGAAATCCTGCTCCCGGATCGACAGAAATTCGGCTCTTACCAGGCGGGCTGAAACCATCCAGCTGGTTAATCCGATGACAATCATGATATTGTAAATGCTTGCCGGCAATATCGCCACCACGGTCAGGATCAGAAAAAAACTGGGGAAACAGAGCATGATGTCGACAAATCGCATAATCAGGGTGTCCACCGATAATGCCTTTTTTCGCAGCCAGCCGTAATTTCGCTGGTTGCCGCTCTTAACGGTTACTTTTCCACTCAGGTTGAGATAGAATACTCCCAACAAACCGCTCGCAAGGCAGACAGCGCCCCACCGGTAAATGCCGGCCATCGTCAAGCTGATTCCAATGATCAGCAGAGCGGTTAGCATCAGATGGCCGATCCGGATCTGGCGGTCTCCGAAGTAACCGGCGATGCCACCCAAAAAAATACCAATCAGAACCGATATCCCGACGGCGACGAATCCGACGGTCAAAGACACCCAGGCGCCCTGCAGCATTCTGGCAAAAACATCGCGACCCAGATCGTCGGTGCCGAGCAAATAGACACCGGTTGCCGGGATTTCGGCCGGTTTGAGTGTTTCAATATTCGGTTCGGCCAGCGGGGGGCGCAGTTTTTCCTGGAGCCGAACCATGGCCGGATTCATCACCGGATTGGTGCCAGAGGTCAAGAGTAGGCCGCCGAGGGCAATCACAAAAAAGATAACAAACGTCACCAGCCCCCAGATGGCCAGCCTGTTTTTTTGGAGTTGCGACCAAAAAAGTTGCCATTGGCTGCTTTTTGGAGTTGAAGGCTCATCCAGCGCCCTGTCGTTGGCTGCAGGTTGTTTGCTAACGTCAGTCATAGTCTGATTCTCGGGTCGACCACCATGTAGAGTAAATCGGAGATAAATGTACCGATTAAAACCAGAACCGCCGAAACAAAATTGACGGTCAAAATAATGGGATAATCCCGGGCCAAGATTGCCTCGAAAGCCAACCGCCCGATGCCGGGCCAGGAAAAGATGGATTCTATTATGACCGATCCGCTGATCAGACCGGGCAATATCAGGCCGAACATCGTGACAAAGGGCAGCAGCGCATTACGCAGGGCATGTTTGTAGTGAACTTCTTCAGATGGCAGCCCTTTGGCCCGGGCCGTTCGAACATAATCCTGCCCCTGAACTTCCAGCATTTGACTGCGAACATATCTTGACAGCATGGCAATACCGGCCGTGGCACTCAAAACGGACGGCAGCAGAAGATGCCATAACCGATCCATCATGGTATGGAGGTAGGAGACATCCTTTATGCCGAATGTCTCCATACCAATCACCGGCACGTGCAGGCGGCTGACGACGAGGATAATCAGGATATAGGCGAAAAAGAAGCCGGGAATCGAAATCAACAGGTAGGAAAAAAACGTCACACTGCGGTCGTAGACTCCGCCCCGATAAATAGCCGATCGAATTCCCAGCGGAAACGATATTGTCCAGGTGAGCAGAGTTCCGAGAACGAATAACGGCAGGCTGTTGAGGAAGCGTTCCCAAATTTTGGTCAGAACCGGTTGATTGTCCTTCCAGGATATGGTGCGACCGGAAAGTAAATCCCGGTAAAAGTAAACATATTGGACATATAGCGGCTCATCCAGATGAAATTCCTGGCGATAACGTTCCACCATCTCGGGCGTAAATTTGGGATTCAATGGATCCACCTGGCTGGGCTGTCCCGGCGCCAGATGAATGATCAAAAACGAAACCACGGAAACGAAAAATAAGGTCATTAGCTTTTGTACGGCGCTGCGGCCGATAAATGCGAGCATCTTCAAGGCTCCTCTGCTTCAGCTGGAAGGCTGGGAAGCCGGCAGGCCGGGAAGCTTTTTGTTTCTTTGGCATTCCAGCTTCCAAGCCTCCCAGCTTCAAGCTTAGTTTACGGCTCCAATCTCGGTACCTGAGAAAGCTTGATCCATCGGTTAAAGTCAAAGTCAAGAAGACCCGTCTGGGTCGGTGATATCCGACGGTAGCTGATATTGCCGCCGTCATCTGTTTCCTCTATAACGATTCGCTTATCCAATACGGCGGTCCACTTGCGCACAAAAAGAAAGGTGTACGGCAGTTCGGCGGCAATAATATCATGTAGACGGTGACTGTAGCTCACCTTTCGCTTGTGATTGTATTCCTGCCTGATTTTAATTATCAGCGCATCGGCCTCCTCGTTTTTATATCCGACGAAATTGAGCTGATGGGGATTCGTCTGGCTTGAATGCCAGATCTGGAAAAGATCCGGCTCGACACTCATGACCCACCCCAGAATAAGGGCATCAAAATCCGATTTGTTGACGCGCTCTTCGATAAATACCGACCATTCCACGATGTCTGTACGCACATCGATACCCAGTTGGCGCCAGGCGTCCTGGGCGATTGCCAGCACGGACTTGCGGCGATCGTTGCCGCTATTGGTGATCAGGGTAAACTGCAAGCGTTGGCCGTCCTTTTCCAGCCAGCCGTCCGCATTGCGCTGCCAGCCGACCTGCTGCAGCAATTTCAGAGCACCCTCCGGATCGTAAGGCATCAATTCGACGTCGTGGTTGTAAAAATCCGTTTGTTTGACAAAGGGACCGGTGATGCGCTCGCCTTGATTGTTCAGTACGTATTTAATGATCTTGTCCACATCGATGGCCATACTGAGGGCACGGCGTACCCGTTGATCGTCGAAAGGCGGGCGCCGCATATTGTAACCGATATAGGTATATCCAAAGGCCGTATCGCTTATCGTCTGAAAACGGCGGTCATCATTGAAACGATCGATCTGGTGGGGCGGCACGCCGTGGGGCGGGTAACCGCCGCCATAGGCATCGAGAGTCCCGGCGTAGAATTCCATCTCCTGGGTCAATAGATCGGGGATGATTCGAAATACATATTGTCGATAGTTGGCAGGACCTTCCCAGTATCTTTCGAAACGTTGAAGGCGAATGTACTGATCCGACTTCCATTCGTGAAAAACATAGGGGCCGCAGCCAACCGGATTGCGGTTAAAGCCGCTTTGCCGCATGGTAAATTCGGCCGGGTTTTTACCGATTTTTAAGGCTTCATTTCGCAGGGCATCGTCGTTTAATAAATGTTGCGGTAGAATACCCATGGACCAGGTGGCGATTGCCGGTGAGTAGAGCCGTTTGTAAATAATGCGCACGGTCAGGGGATCGACGACGTCAACGGATTTGACCGGTTCGTAATCTGATACACGCGGTGACAGATTTTTGGGGTTCATGATCGAGTCGAAGGTAAACTTGACATCATCGGCATCGAACACATGTCCGTCGTGGAATTGGACGCCCGGTCGCAGCCAGAATTCGATGATCGGATTATGCTCGACGGCTGGAAGGATGTCGCCGGCCAATCGGTTCAATTGATCGTCGCTGAGCGCGGTTTTCGTTTTAAGGTGATTTTTTGCGCTCAATCCCTTGAAATAGTCACGGCCCAGAAGCTGACCTAAATTGACAAATAGATCCGGATCCACCTGATCGAGGACCAGTTTGATTCTGGCCGGCGCCCGTACATCGACGGAGACCGTTGTCCGGTTTTCCCCATTCAAGGGAACGTTTACCTGCCGCTGCTCCTGCCATTGTCGGGGCGGGATGATCGACATTTCGCTGATATTCTTAAGCGACGAGCGAAGCGCTTGCGGCCGGGTGTCCTCCAAATTGCGGGTGGATTTCAAAAATTCCAGGATCTGTTGGGGAGATGCCGGCCCGAGGTCCGGAATGTCGGCAGTGTCATTCACATAGAAATAGGCCGCTTCATAAATCTTCCATTCGATTGCCAGGCGTCCCCGGAAATGCAGATTTTCGTCATAATCGATCAGACCTTCGAAAACCTTCCTTTCGATTTCGCTGCTGGACGCATCGGCTGACAGAATCGGGTTTAGGAGGGTTGCATCGCCGATGGAGGCGGTGAAATATTCACTGAACCGCTCGGGGTTGCCCCGAGTCTGCTGCTCATAAGTGGGCACCCAGAAATAGGATTGCAACAGCAAGATTATTAGCGTTAGCGGGGCAAAGATCAGGATTCGGCGGGTTAGCATTTTTATACCTTAAAAATTTAGCGGCCAGGAGTCAAGAAATTAAAGCTGTAAGTATTTTCAATATCTTGAAAAAATAAGAAATTTGATATACTATATAGGTTCACGGCAGACACCATAAATGAATGTAGCCGTTCAGAGGTTCCCTCCTTTCGAGTTGGACTCTTTGAGGCATGCCCGAACGGGCGATTTGCACATGTTCCACTAGCCCGATGTCAATTAATTCTCGCTAAAGCCGAATAAACTTGAATCTTAGGTCAATGCCAGGCCGGCAGGAGCTATGACAGCCTACTTTATCCGACGTCTGTTACTGATCATCCCGACTTTTCTTGGAATCACCGTAATGGTATTTGTGATTACACGATTCGTGCCGGGAGGGCCGATCGAACGGATTATCGC
>JASJCE010000180.1 GCA_030066155.1 Desulfobacterales bacterium
GAAATATAAAATGCTTCGTAGAAGATAGACTTGATACCTGTGATCTTCTCTATGATGCGGGCATTTTACCGCTACTGTACAAACAGCCCTGGAACCGGAAGGCCCATTCTTATCGGGAAATCTCATCCTGGGCAGAGCTCGAGACGCTTATTGATCTTTAGGGGGCTGTGCACAAATGCATCGACAGCCGACTGCGAACCTGATCAGCGCTTTTATTGAATCCCTTGCCGTCGAGAAGGGCTATTCAGAGAACACCTGCCGCTCATATCGCAACGATTTGGACGGTTTCGTTGGCTACCTGTCACAGGCGCCGGCTCGGGTGACGGGACGCAAGCAGACAAGCGATCAGGTTAAATTTGATCAACTGGACACCATCGCCATCAGGGGGTATCTAGGCTGGTTGCACAGAACGAACAAAAAGACTACCATTGCACGCAAACTTTCGGCAGTGCGATCCTTTTTTAAATTTCTGGTAAAGCGTGGCATTATAAGTGATAATCCCGCTGAAACCATTCTCACTCCCAAGCAGGAAAAAAGTATCCCCGAATATTTGCCGGTCGATGAAATGTTTCGATTGCTCGATTCGATCCAGACCGGCAGCATACTGGATTTGAGGAATCGTGCTATCTTCGAGACCTTATATTCATGCGGGATTCGGGTTTCGGAAGTTGTGGGCCTGAATGTCTATGATATCGACTTTGCCGAATCAACGATTCGAGTGCTGGGAAAAGGCAACAAGGAGCGAATCGTGCCGATCGGGAATAAAGCCCTTTCTGCCATCCGAAGCTACCGTGAGATGGTACACCGGGAATGGGGAATATCGACTAATCATAACGGTCCGGTATTCTTAAATAAAAACAAAGGCCGGTTGACAGCGCGCTCCGTCGGCCGCATTCTGGATAGCCTGGCCAAATCCTGCGGTTTATTGAAGCCCGTATCACCGCACACCATGCGGCATACATTTGCGACCCATATGCTGGATGCCGGAGCGGATTTGCGAATTGTACAGGAACTGCTCGGTCACAAAAGCCTCTCGACAACACAAAAATACACGCACGTCAGCATCGACCGGCTGATGGAGACTTACGATCGGGCGCATCCGAGAAAGTGAGTGGAATGACGAATAAAGACACAATGAACTACCATGGGACCACGATATTGGCGGTACGCCACAAGGGCAAGGCCGCGGTTGCGGGTGACGGTCAGGTTACGCTGGATGTGAATGTCGTCAAGCATCATGCCAAAAAAGTCAGGCGGATTTACAACGACAAGATTATTGTCGGATTTGCCGGTGCAACTGCGGATGCATTGAATCTTTCCGAACGATTGGAAGAGAAACTGGAGCGATATAATGGCAATCTTACGCGTTCGGCCGTTGAATTGGCACGCGACTGGCGTACGGACAAGTACCTGCGACGGCTGGAGGCCGTAATGGTAGCGGTCGATGAAAACAGTATGTATCTGATATCCGGAAATGGAGATGTCATCGAGCCTGACGACGGTTTTGTCGCAGTTGGTTCAGGGGGCGTGGCGGCCCAGGCGGCAGCCAGGGCGCTGATTGATTTCACCGATCTTGATGCCGGAGCAATTGTCCGCGAAGCAATGAAAATCGCCGCCTCGATCTGTATTTACACCAATGGCATCATCACGGTTGAGGAGATGGGATGACTGGAAGGAATGACGAATGACGAACGTCGAATGTCGAATGGTGGAATTCTATCGGATTTTATTCGAATAATATCGAGGGAATAGAGATAAGGGTGTTCGGCATTCCGTTTTTGGCATTCGAGTAGGGCCAATTTAGGGCAATAATCTTAAAATAGATCGCATTCCGTAAATCCAAATTCTGCATACGTGCCGCGGCATAGTCCCGCCCTCCAGGGACGACGACGGGTCCAAAATCTGAAATTGAAGGTAATACCATGAGCAAGCTTAAGCCGTCCGAAATTGTCAAGGAATTGGATAAATATATAATTGGTCAGGATAAGGCGAAACGGTCCGTCGCTGTTGCTCTCAGAAACCGGTGGCGCCGACAGCAGGTCCCTGACGATCTGCGAGATGAAATTGCACCGAAAAATATTATCCTGATCGGACCGACCGGTGTCGGGAAAACGGAGATCGCGCGTCGGCTGTCACGGCTGACGGATTCTCCCTTTATTAAAGTTGAAGCCTCCAAATTTACCGAGGTCGGATATGTCGGACGGGATGTGGAGTCAATGGTGAGGGATCTGGTTGAGCTGACGATCAATACCTACAAGGTTCGGGCTCAGGAGAGTGTGCAGGAGAAAGCCTGGCAGATCGCCGAGGAGCGCATGCTCGATTTACTGCTTCCCAAATCGGAACCCAAGCACCCTGTCAAGAAAGATGATTCGTCCTCGGATGTCCAATTCGGATTGGTGACGCCGGGCGGTGAGGAAACGTCATCAACCCGTGAGAAACTACGCGGAATGCTGCGCAAGGGCAAACTGGAAAACCGGTACGTCGATCTGGACGTATCGGATCGCAGTATGCCGATGGTGGAGATCTTTTCCAATGTCGGCATGGAAGAAATGGGTATTAACTTCAAAGACATGCTCGGCGGAATGCTACCGAAGAACACCAAGCGCCGACGCGTCAAGGTGCCCGAAGCCATGGAAATATTGGCGCAGGAAGAGGCCCAGGATCTGGTCGACATGGACAAGGTCATCAAAGAAGCGATTGTCAGGGTGGAGCAATCCGGAATTATATTTCTGGACGAAATCGACAAAATTGCCGGGAAAAACGGTTCCCACGGGCCGGACGTCTCAAGAGAAGGCGTTCAACGGGATTTACTGCCGATCGTTGAGGGCAGCTCGGTGTCCACTAAATATGGCCCGGCCAAAACCGATCATATATTATTTATCGCGTCGGGAGCGTTCCACATGGTCAAACCGTCCGATCTGATACCGGAACTGCAGGGGCGTTTCCCGATCCGGGTTGAATTGAATTCTTTAGGGCAGAAGGAGTTCATTCGGATATTGACAGAGCCCCGGAATGCGCTGTTGCTGCAGTATATGGCCCTGCTTAGAACCGAAAATATTGATGTTGTCTTTGAAGACGATGCGGTTTCCGAGCTCAGCCGGATGGCTGAGGAAGTCAATGACAAAACAGAGAATATCGGTGCCCGCAGACTGCATACGCTGATGGAACGACTGTTGGAAGACATCCTCTTCGATGCGCCGGATATGAAGGAAAAGCGCATCGTCATCGATAAAATTTATGTCGAAGGCAAACTGAAAGACATCAAAGACGATGAAGACCTAAGCCGATACATCCTGTAAAATGAATATTGAATATTGAATATTGAATATTTGAGGTCGCCTTCGGCGTTTCAATTTAAAGAAGAGAACATTATTATGATGGAGCGAAGCGACTTCCACAAATAGTCAATCTACAATTTTCAATATTCAATAAATAAGTGGGGGTAATTTTGACAGCTGAAATTATGGAGCGGGCGGATGCGGTTATCGCGAAAACCTACAAGCGATTTCCGGTGCTACTGGAAAAAGGCAGCAGCAGTACCCTGGTCGATACGGACGGACGCAAGTACGCAGACTTTGTCGCCGGAATAGCTGTGTGCAATTTGGGCCACGCCCATCCGGCTGTGACCCGGGCCTTGACTGCCCAGGCACAACGGCTCTGGCACGTGTCGAATTTGTACTACACCAGGCCCCAGATTGATTTGGCCGGTTGGCTGGTAAAAAACAGTTTTGCCGATCGGGTGTTCTTCTGTAACAGCGGTGCCGAAGCCAACGAAGCGGCGATCAAGCTGGCCCGCAAGTATTACCAGGAACGCGATCAGAAGCAACGCTTCCGGATCATCACCATGGAGCGGTCCTTTCACGGACGGACCATGGCAACGCTGTCCGCCACGGGTCAGAATAAAATCAAAAAAGGCTTCGATCCGGTTTTGGAAGGGTTTGATTTTGTCCCCTTCGATGATGTCGAGGCCCTGAAGTCAAAAATAGCTGAAGACACCTGTGCCGTAATGCTGGAGCCTGTCCAGGGCGAAGGTGGTGTGAGATGCCCGGCTCCCGGGTATTTAAGCGCCGTTCGCGAAATTTGCGATCAAAACGATGTGCTGCTGATATTCGACGAGATTCAAACCGGTATGGGACGCACCGGGAAGTTGTTTGCCTATCAAAACTTTGACGTCGAGCCGGACATCATGACCCTGGCCAAAGCACTGGCTAACGGCCTGCCGATCGGTGCCATGCTGGCCAAAGAGCAGGTCGCGGATGCTTTCGGGCCTGGCGCACACGCCACGACATTCGGCGGAACGCCGCTGGTAACCGCGGCGGCACTGGAAGTATGCAAAACATTGGTAGACGGCAAGATCATCGAGCAGGGAAGGGCACGGGCCGCTTATTTCCGGAAAAAGCTCCACCGTTTGAAGGAGCGGCACAGTTGCATTGTCGATGTCCGCGGCATCGGTTTGCTGCTGGGCATCAAGGTTAATTTCAATGCGGAATCCATGGTGGTCGAGTGCATGCAGCGCGGATTTTTGATCAACTGTATCCAGGAACACATCCTGCGTTTTGTTCCGCCCTTGGTCATCACCGAGGAAGAAATCGACGCCTTGATTAACTGCCTCGATGATCTGCTGCGCAAAGAACATTAGATAATTAATCCGTCCGCGGTGGATTGGACCCATTTCGTAAACTACTATCAAACCGTCAATGATCCTAAATAGAAATCGTTTGAGGCGGATTAATTATGGATAAACTCTGGCAGGGTCGCTTTTCAGAAAATACAGCAGCCGCGGTAGAAGCATTTACCGCTTCCATCCAGGTAGACCGCCGGTTGTATCCTTACGATATCCGGGGTAGTATTGCCCATTGCCGGACGCTGGTCAAAGCCTCGATTATCACCCAAGCGGAGGCTGCGGAGATCATCGCGGGCCTCGAACAAATCAAGCGCGAGATCGATGAAGGACAGTTTCGATTTGACGACAGTTTGGAAGATATTCACATGCACATCGAATCCAGACTGATTGAAGTGGCCGGTCCGGTCGGCCGCAAACTCCACACGGCCAGAAGCCGCAACGATCAGGTGGCGCTGGACGTTAGAATGTACCTGCGGGTTGCGGTCAGTGGAATCATGCGACAGCTCCATCGACTGCAGGAAATACTGGTTAACCTGGCGGATCGGCATATCGATCTGATTCTGCCGGGATATACCCACATGCAGCGGGCCCAGCCGATCCTGCTGTCGCACCATCTGATGGCCTATTTCGAGATGTTTGCCCGGGACACGGAGCGTCTGGAAAACTGTCTGCAGCGCATTGATGTCATGCCGCTGGGATGTGCGGCCCTCGCGGGCACGACGCATCCCATTGACCGGCGTTATACGGCTGAACTGCTGGAATTCAAAGCGATATCTGCCAACAGCATCGATGCCGTGTCAGATCGGGATTTCATCTTGGAATTTTTGGCCTGCGCCGGCATCTGCATGGTACATTTCAGTCGGTTGTCGGAGGAGTTGATATTATGGTCAACCTCGGAGTTTAATTTTATCGAGCTGCCGGATGCCTTTGCCACCGGCAGCAGTATCATGCCCCAGAAGAAAAATCCGGATGTACCGGAGCTTGTCAGGGGCAAAGCCGGCCTTGTGATCGGCAATCTGACCGCCCTCTTGACCATGATGAAGTCCCTGCCGCTGGCCTATAATCGGGACATGCAGGAGGACAAGGCCCCCCTGTTTGATACAGTGGACACCTTGACTGCCTGCATTGGCATTTATGTCGAGATGCTGCCGGAAATCAAATTCAATGCGAAAATAATGCGCCGGGCGGCATCCAGCGGCTTTCTGGATGCAACCGATATGGCCGATTATCTCGTCACGCGGGGAATGGCATTTCGGGAAGCGCACCAGGTGGTCGGGGCGGCTGTCAGTTATGCGCTGGAAAATGAAAGAGAATTGTACCAGCTTAGCCTGACCCAATTACAGTCTTTTTCAGATCTGATCGGAGATGATTTATATTCTTTTTTGGAAACCCGCCAGATGATCGATCGTCGCAAATCAGAGGGCGGCACATCCGGCGCGACCGTTCGCGGGGCAATCGCAGCGGCACAGAAAAAACTGGCGCAGAAACTGGATAAATTGCCAATTTTTAATTGATCGGCCCTGAAAAATGACACATTGAGGATTGTTGCGGAAATTGACTCAGATCAACGGGAAGTTAAACTGGCTGACAGGCGCTGAATTCGGCCGGAATGACCGTTGCGGGCCGTTTTGGAGCGCCAGGCGCGTGATGTCCGGGGTGTTGCATGTAGTCGCGGTGCTGGCCGTAATCTGCATACTGTGGAGCTGCGGTAAAAAAGGTCCGCCGGAGCCCCCCAGCGGGAAAAAACCACCGTCCGTTAAGGATCTGGGATACAGTATATCCGCCACCACGATAAAGCTGAGTTGGACCATTCCACCAACTACCGCGAAAGCCAAATCACCGGTTGCCGGATTTTTAATTTACCGCAATCAGGCATCGCTCGGCCTGGATGATTGTCCCAATTGCCCGATTGTATTCAAGCAGGTGGGAGATGTCCCCAGTCCACGGGCCGAGGCCCTGGACAGACCGCTGATCTATACTCAGGAATTGGAAACCGGCTACCGCTACATTTTTAAGGTCAGAGCTTACGATGATGATGGAATGGCTGGCCGTGATTCAAATTTGGTACAGTTTGTTTTTTGAGGTGAAGCATGCATCATTTTCATTTTCTGGAAAACACACTGCTCTGTGAAGATGTGCCGGTTAAGGAGATTGCCGCAAAGGTCGGTACGCCCTTTTATCTTTACAGCCATGCGACTCTAAAGCGGCACTTCCAGGTGTTCAGCACGGCCTTTAGCGGAATTGAAAATCTGATATGCTACTCGGCCAAAGCCAACTCAAATCAGGCAATCCTGAGGTTGTTTGCCGATCTGGGATGCGGTTTGGACATTGTATCCGGCGGGGAATTGTATCGTGGACTCAAAGCCGGATTTACCCCGGAGCGGGTGGTCTATTCCGGGGTGGGTAAAAATACGGATGAAATCGATTTTGCCCTCCGGGAAGGCATTCGGATGTTCAATGTGGAATCGTTGGTCGAACTGGAATTGATCAATGACCGGGCCGGGTTGCTCGATAAACGCGCGCCTATTGCGATTCGCGTGAATCCGAATGTCGATCCAAAAACCCATCCCTATATTTCGACCGGTTTGAAAAAGAATAAATTCGGTCTGGATGCTGAAGCCGCCCTTGATGGCTACCGCAGGGCGATGCAGATGGAACATGTCGAGGTGGTCGGAGTTGCCTGCCACATCGGATCCCAGATCACGGAGGCTGATCCCTTTGAAGAGGCGTTAAAAAGCCTCAAAGCGATGATTCTGGAATTGAAGCAGATGAGCATCCATATTAAATATCTTGACATGGGCGGGGGGCTGGGTATCACATATGCCGATGAAACGCCGCCGCCGATTGAAGCTTATGCCGATTCAATAATCGAGCAGCTGAAGGATCTGGATCTGACGCTGGTTCTGGAGCCCGGGCGGGTTCTGGTTGGCAATGCCGGGATTCTGGTAACCCGGGTGCTGTTTCGCAAATCCGGATCGGTCAAAAATTTTATTATTGTTGATGCCGGCATGAACGATCTGATGCGGCCCACGCTTTACAATGCTTTCCATGCGATTGAGCCGGTCGTCAACTCCCACAAGGAGTTGATCGTTGCCGATGTGGTCGGGCCGATCTGCGAAAGCAGTGATTTTCTGGCGGTGGACCGTAGTATGGGTTCCGTGGACGGCGGCGATCTGCTGGCAATTATGAGTGCCGGCGCCTACGGATATGTCATGTCTTCCAATTACTGCTCCCGACCGCGGGTGGCCGAAGTCATGGTCAAAGAGGGTCAGTTTCATATTGTTAAAGCCCGCGAAAATTATGAAGATTTGGTCCGGGGAGAGACGCTGCCGCCGTTTCTGGAGGCATAATGGATTCTATTACATTTTCAAAGATGAGTGGCAGCGGAAATGATTTTATCGTCATTGACAACCGCAACCAACATATGGATGGCATCGACCTGGATAAATTCATCACCACGGTGTGCCAACGCAAGATGTCGGTGGGAGCCGATGGATTGATCCTGATCGAATCCTCTGACCGAGCCGATTTCCGCTGGCGGTTCTACAATTCGGACGGCAGTCGAGCTGAAATGTGCGGGAATGGCGCCCGCTGTGCGGCCCGTTTTGCCGTTCTTAATGGCATCGCCGAACAGACATTGTCTTTCGAGACCGATGCCGGCATCGTCAGCGGAGAAGTTAACGCTGAGCGGGCCAAAGTCAAAATGCCGAAGCCCACCAATCTCCGACTGGATTATCCCATTGAGTTAGCTGACGGTCAGGTCACCGTCAGCAGCATCAATACCGGTGTGCCGCACGCGGTCATAATGCAGGAAACTGTTGAGAACGTCGATGTTGTCGGAATCGGAAGCGCCATCCGGTATCACGAGGCTTTTGCTCCGGCCGGCACCAATGTGAATTTCATTTGTCAGAGTGGAGCCGGAACGCTCGAGATTCGAACATATGAACGCGGCGTCGAAGATGAAACCCTGGCCTGCGGCACCGGCTCCATTGCCAGCGCGCTGGTTGCTGCAACCAAGCTATACTGGACATCTCCGATTAATTTGCTGACCAGGGGCGGCGAAACCCTGACCATTCACTTCACCGGAAGCCATGGCAGTTTCGACAATGTTTATCTGGAAGGCGATGCACGCATCATCTACACCGCCCAGCTTCGGGAGGAGGCGTGGCGGTCTTGAGCGGAAATCTATATGACGGGAAGATTAGATGGGTTCAAAGGTTCAGGGTGCCGCTTATATGAAACTTCAAATAGAAAATCGAACGTCGAACGTCCAACTTCCAACATCGAACGTCCAATGTGGATGACGCTGCGCTTTATCGATTTAAATTAATGAACAAATTAAAGCCTCCGATGTGCGTGTTTCCGAGCTTGTCAAATGCAGTAGGGTCAAATTCGCAACAGTGTAGTCGCTGGCGCAACACAGGCACTGCTTGGCATTCCTTATTTAAATCGAAAGAATACAATATTCGACGTTGGACGTTCGATGTTGGACGTTTATCAGTTTCTTTTTTGACCAGACGGGCATTTTTTTGAGGCCGGAGACGGTGATCGCGTGAATCTTACTTTCCAAAGCCAAGATATTTGAATAATTTTAACCCGTAACGATGAACGTTGAATCCATGAACCTTCATCATATCGCATATCTCAGTGTTGGATCCAATCTGGGGAACAAGCTTGAAAACTGCCGCAACGGCATTGCCAATCTGACCCGGTTGTCCGGTATCCGCCTGGTTGATCAATCACGCATATATCGAACCGAACCGGTCGATTACCTGGATCAAGACTGGTTTATCAACTACGTGGTCAAAATTGAAACGGATATCGAACCATCGGAGTTGTTGAGGCGTATCAAATCCATCGAACGGGCAGCCGGCCGGAAGCAACACGCCATTCGTTTCGGACCGCGTGTCCTTGATCTGGATATTCTGCTTTTTGACGATCTGGTGAGGGATGAGCCAATGTTGACGATTCCCCATCCCCGAATGCATGAAAGACGTTTTGTATTGAGACCGATTTGTGATATAGACCCTGAGATCAATCATCCGGTACTTTGCCGTTCGATGCAGGCCCTGCTGGACGACCTGAATGATCAGGAACAAGGAATAACTGAGTATACATGTTCAAATTCATCATATTAGCCGTCGTTGCCTATGTTTTCTATCGGGCTTTGAAATCCTGGATCTTGCCCAAGCCGGATGCATCCAGACCCGTTTCTGACCGCAAGGCCGGTGAAATCGATGATATCATGATTAAAGATCCGTTCTGCGAAGCATACTTCCCGAAGCGAAATGCCGTTCACTACCGCGAGAACGGAGAAGATCTTTATTTTTGCAGCACCAGCTGCAGGGATCAGTATATTCAGGCCCGATCCGATGAAAAGACGAATTAGCAAGGCCAACCGCAATCACATTTACGGTGAGACATTTTGGAAAAGGTTTTAAGTCATCCCAATACGCTGACGCTATTCAGGATCATTGCCGTCCCGGTGATCGTGATCCTGATGCTGTTCCCCAACCGGTTCTGCACGTTTGCGGCTGCGATTCTGTTCAGTGCGGCCGCCATCACCGATTATCTGGATGGCTATATTGCCAGAACCCGGGGCCTGGTTTCCAATTTGGGCAAGGTCATGGATCCGGTCGCGGACAAGCTGCTGGTTTCTTCGGCCTTCATCATGCTGGCCTCCCTCGGCTGGGTACCGGCTTGGCTGGTGTGCATTATTGTCGGACGTGAGATTGCCGTGACCGGGCTGCGCAATATTATCGCCGAACATAAAGAGGACGTGTCCGCGTCAAATCTAGGCAAGTACAAAACCGGATTTCAGATCGCGGCGGCCATTCCGCTGTTGATCCATTACCCATTCTGGGGCTTGAATCCCCAGGCCGTGGGCAACTTCTTTATCTGGGGCGCGCTGATTTTTACCGTTTGGTCGGGGGCCGATTATTTTATCCGCTATCGTAAACTGCTTAAGGTGTGAGAGGGTAGGTTTAGGGGTTCCCCGTTCCCCGTTCAGGGTTCAAAGGTTCAGGAATAAAGAGGTTGAAAGGTTCAGGGTTCAGGGTTGACGGATTTCTATCGATTTTATTTGAATTCCGAAACCCAGAACTTTAAAATATTTCCGCCAACCCATTGTTTTTGGTTGACAAAACCCAAAGAAGTCAGTAATTGATAAAGTTCATCTGAGCGGGAATAACTCAGTGGTAGAGTGCGACCTTGCCAAGGTCGAAGTCGCGGGTTCAAATCCCGTTTCCCGCTCCATTTTTTTTGGGCGGCATAGCCAAGTGGTAAGGCAGAGG
>JASJCE010000181.1 GCA_030066155.1 Desulfobacterales bacterium
ATCAAATCATGTTTGCGTAGGATTTGAGTATTGATAACCGAGGTGAATTCAGATCGATAGAATACCTCAAATATTAAATATTCAATCATCAATATTCATTTCCGGCTCAGCCGGGTTGGGGTTAAGAGTTGCGATACGGTATTGATTCCCGGGATATTGATTTAACTTTCCTTCATGGCAACCTTCGTGCCAGCAGCAAGACAAATGCCAAATAAGCCTTAACATTTTGTAATATTTATATAAAAAATTTTTTAAGCACGATTCGTTAAAAAAATAAAATCACAAAATTGTCATTAATTACACAATATAATACAAAAACGTAATATTATAGTTGGGATTTGCCGCATTGTTTTCCGGAGGTGGGGAATTAGACGATGACAAATAAGTTTACATTCGATCAATTTTTCGATATTTATAGTTGAAAAAAGTGTAAATATAATTTACATGCCCAATTCCCAATTTCAATCCGCAGTACTTCCACAGGACGGCCGCCATGGACACCTTCGAAAAAGAGACATCCTTCACCCGCCAGGATCTTCAACTGCTTTACGAAGTATCCACATCCATCCATGCAATTAAAGATTTTGATGAAATGCTGCGAGTGGTTTTGCACAAAATAAAAGAGGTGTTCCGGATCGATGGGGCATCTCTTGCACTGCACGAGCCGGATCAAAAATTGTTTTATTTTCTTCGAACCATTGAAATGCAGCAGGCCGGACAGCATGAGGATATCGAGAAAATGCACTTTCCGGATCATCTCGGCGTTGCCGGCTGGGTGCTGCAACACAATCAGCCGGTGTTGATCCCGGACACCTCGAAAGACGAGCGTGTCTTTAGAGAATTCAATTCGGACCAGGAACTGCCGACGCGGTCCATGATATGCGTGCCGCTGCCGACCCCCAAGGCCATTATCGGCGTTTTATATGCCATCAACAAGCTCGAAGGCAGTTTTACAGCCAAAGATTCAAGGTTGTTGGAGATCTTATCTGTAACCCTGGCAATGGCAATTGAGAATGCCAGGAATTATGGCACGCTCGAACAGTACGCAACTTCCCTGGAGGAACAAAACCGTCGGCTTATGTCGGAAGTTCAGGAACGTTTCAAGGTCCACGGGCTGATTGCATCAAGTGATGCAATGCGCAAGCTCTTTGGATTGATGGATAAGGTGATCGATGTCAATACGACCATTCTGATCCAGGGTGAGACCGGAACCGGAAAGGAACTGATAGCCAAGGTCATCCATTACAACGGTCCTCTGAAGGAAAAACCGTTTGTGGCCGAAAATTGTGGGGCGTTGTCCGAAAACCTGCTGGAGAGCGAGTTATTCGGCCATGTCAAGGGTGCCTTCACCGGCGCTGTCACCGACAAAAAAGGACTGTTCGAAATGGCTGACGGTGGAACCGTTTTGCTGGATGAGATCGGGGAGATGCCGCTATCCATGCAGGTCAAATTACTGCGAGTGCTGCAGGAGGGCCAGTTCCGGCCGGTTGGCGCCTCCCATTATGTCAAAGTGAAAGTGAGAATCATTGCCTGCACGAATCGGGATCTGGAAACGGAAATGGCAAAGGGCAATTTCCGTGAGGATCTGTTTTACCGGGTGAATGTCTTCCCCCTCACTATTCCGCCTCTACGGGAGCGCAAAGAGGATATTCCGCTCCTGGCGGCGCATTTTCTAAAAGAATTTGCAAACAAGTTCAAGCGACCCCTTCCCCGGCTGACGCCCACTGCGCTGGAGCTGATTACGGCCTACGATTGGCCCGGAAACGTGCGCGAGCTTCAAAATGAAATGGAACGGGCCCTGACCCTGGCCGCGGAGAACGCGGAAATTTCCGAGCAGCACCTTTCAGCCAAAATATTTGAGACGGAGGATCAACCCTATCAGGGCGGAAGCCGGGAGGGAACCCTGCAAGAAGTGGTTGAGCGAATCGAAAAGCAAATGGTGTCCGAGGCCCTTGAAAAAGCAGCGGGCAATCGGTCTCACGCCGCCACTTTACTGGGGATAACCCGGCAGGGGCTGCTCAATAAAATCAAACGTTATGAAATTGATAAGTGATTTGAAGCAATTCGGTCTAAATGCCGCATATTTTTTTCACCTCTTCATTATCGGTCAACTCAGCGACCGTACCCTGGTATTTAATCCGGCCGTTGTCGATTATGTATCCGTAATCACTTAATCCGAGAGTAAATTTGATATTCTGTTCCGCCAGCAAAACGGTTAATCCGATTTCTTTTAGTTTTTTTATGCGCTCTCCTAAAGACCTCACTAAAACCGGTGCCAGTCCTTCGGTTGGTTCGTCCAAAAGTAAGAACTGCGGATTCGTCATCAATGCTCTGGCAATGGCCAACATTTTTTGCTCACCGCCGCTGAGTAGGCCACTCCCGCGACCGTCTAAATCTTTTAAAGCCGGAAAAAGTTCATAGACTTTTTCTTTATCCCAATCTCCGCCGACCGGGCCTTTGCGGGCGGCAATCTCAAGATTTTCTCCGACGGTCAGGTCGGCAAATATACGACGATCGTCAGGGACATAGCCCATGCCTTTACGTGCCAGCCGAAACGGTGCGGTTCCCGTGATATCTTCTTGATTAAACCAGATATGGCCCTCGGCGGGAGGGCTAAGCCCCATGATGCTCTTCAAAGTGGTCGTTTTGCCGGCTCCGTTGCGTCCTAGCAGACAGACAACCTGGCCGATATCGACCTTAAGCGAGACGTCAAATAAGATGTGGCTTAAACCGTAAAAGGTGTGAATTCCTTTAACCTCCAGCATCAAGCACCTCCCAAATAGGCATCTTGGACGTCACTATTTTCTCTAACCTCTGCCGGAGTCGCCTGCACAATCGTGCGTCCCTGTTGCATTACCATGATGCTCTGGGCTACGGCGAATACGACTTCCATATCGTGTTCGCAAAAAAGGATAGTTAAACGCTGTTTATTCGCCAGCCGCTGTATAAGGGACATGGTTGCGGTTGTTTCATCGGGCGACATCCCGGCGGTCGGTTCATCTAAGATCAGCAATTCGGGTTCGTTGCCCAGTGCAATCGCAATCTCTAGAGTGCGCTTGTCGCCGTGGGATAAAGAACCAGCAATATCCAATTTTTTTTCAAACAGGCCGACACTTTTCAATATGCGGTTGGTTTCTTCGATGGCCATCTGACGCGCGGAGCGGAAAAGTTTATTGCTGAGCTTTTGCTGGGACAGAACCGATACCTGCACATTGCGAAAGACTGAGAGACGTGGGAAAATGTTGGCGATTTGAAAGGAACGGGCAATTCCTCTACGACAGATTTCGTAGGGTGGCAACTTGCCAATATTTTCATTGTTAAATACAATCTTGCCATCGTTGGGCTGCAGCTGTCCGGTTATAAGATTGAATAAGCTGGTTTTACCGGCACCATTGGGTCCAATAACCGCGACCAGTTGACCCTTTTCGACGGTAAGCTCGGCGCCGTTCACCGCTTTGAAGTCGCCAAATTGTTTTTGCAAATTCTGCACTTGAAGCATTGGATCCCCTATTCCAAACTGTTCGCAGACATCCTCTTGGACCAGGAGCGAAATTTAGCTAAATAATTGTAGCCCATAATACCTTCAGGCAAAAAGAAAATCAGCAGAATCAGGATAACGCCCAGAATCAATGTCCAGTACTCGGTGTAGGTGCCGACAAAGGTGCGCAGGGACACAATTACGGCGGCACCCAGGATGGGGCCACTGAAGGTAAACCATCCACCCAAAAGGCACATGATAAATACTTCAAGTGACAAAACCCAAAATAAAAGATCGGGGAAAATTGATCCTTCTACGGCTATGAAAAGTACGCCGGCAATTCCGGCAAAGAAGGTGGCGACGACGATGCCCATCAGCTGATGGCGCCTGACATTGATGCCGACGGCTGCGCATCTTTCCGGATTGTCACGAATTGCCTGCAACGTCATCCCAAAAGGCGATTTTAAAATCAGATACATCAGGATTAAACAGATTCCCAACACAACCAAAACAAAATAGTATGAGCTATTCAAAGATGATATAAATTCGGGCATCGGAATGCCGTGGACACCGTCATCTCCGCCGGTCAGGCCGTACCAGCGAAAAGCAATGGCCCAGATCAGCGACCCCAGTGAAATTTGAAGCATGCCGAAGTATAATCTATTCAACCGAACACAAAAAAGGCCAATCAGAAATCCGGTCAAAGCGGCGGCGAAGGGCCCTGCAATAAAACCAATCCACCATGGCCAGGATGTTTTGGCCAGGATCAGTCCGGCAGTGTAAGCGCCGACGCCATAAAAAACAGCGTGATGAAATTGAAATAGACCGCCATGCCCGACAACCAGGTTCAGGCTCATCGCCAACAGAGCCGTTACAAAAATAACGGCCAAAATATACGTATAAAATTTCGGAATAACCGCCGGCGCTAAAAGCAGTAAAATAAATAGCACGATACTTGCGCCAAGTGATTTCCGCCCAGAACCGTTCTTTGACAACATCAACTTATCCTACCATACGGACTTCAGCATTCCCGTTGGTTTCAAGGTCAATACGATGACTACGGCAGCATAGGGAAAAACAATAGCAAACTGCGGCCAGAACAAAACGCCGAAAGATTGGGTAATGCCAAAAATGAGCGATCCCACCAATGCCCCCCACATATTGCCCAAGCCACCGATGGTAACGATCAGAAATGCTTCGATGATAATATCGTGATCCATACCGAGCGTAACGCTGATGGTTGGTGATACCAGGGCACCACCCAATCCGGCCAGAAAACAGCCTAAAACAAAAGCAAACGCGAACACCCAGCTTACATTTATCCCGATTGCGCCCACCATTTCCCGGTCCACCGCCGCTGCCCGGGCAATTTTTCCGATCTTTGTTTTGCTGGAAAACAACCACAGCCCGATGGCGACGATGGGACCGATAATGAGCAGAAATAAATTGTATTTCGGAAAAGGCGAATCAAAAATTGAAACCGAACCTTGGAGAAATGGCGGTGCCGTAATCGATCGGTAGTCTGCCCCCCAGACTATTTTTGTCAAATCGCCCAGGATCAGCATCAACGCAAATGTAAACAACAGCAGCATCAGGTGCTCTCTCTCGTAAAGATGGCAGAACAATGATCTTTCTGCAATTAAGGCGATGAGCGCCACCACTAAGGGAGACAGGATCAAAGCCAACCAAAATCCCAAAGCGCCTCCCCCGAGAGCAGTTGAGATGCTAAACGCCGCAAAAGCACCAATCATGTAAAGGGATCCATGGGCAACATTCGGAACCCGAAGAACCCCGAGTACGAAACTCAATCCCGAAGACACGATAAATAAGATCATCGCCCGGCTTAGACCAACGAGCAAATGGCTGCTCAGGGCAGCCAGAGTTATGCTTTGTCCGGTTTCCATTTTTTATTGACCGCGTGCCTCCATGATTTCTTTGCAAGAGGGCATGACCTCGGCCCCACGCAAGGTATAGATATCCGAAGAAATTGCAACACCCTTTGAAGGGGACAATTTGGTTACACCCAGAAACATGGGCAAAACGACCTGGTGGTCGCAAGCGCGCATTTCGATTTTTCCCACCGGGCTATCAATTTTGAGCCCTTCCATGGCATCGATAAATTTTTCTTTGTCCACAGATCCCGCCTTTTCATAGGCCGCCGCGATAAAATGGGCGGTGATATAACCATGAAAAGCCGGGAATCCCGGCGGATTACCGTAAGCCGTCTCAAAATCCTTGACAAAGCGCATGTTGGCGGAAAGATCCGGAAAATAGAAATGGTAGTCCATCGTTCCCATCACACCTTCGGGTGCGTCCAAACCCAGCGGTTTCAAAACGGCATGGTCGGTTGCCGTGTGAACATAAACGGGGACTTTCTCGGCCATGCCCGTCGCCTTGATAGCCTTCATTATATTGGTCATGCTGCGGCCGCCGGTACAAAAAATGACGGCATCGGGTTTTGCCGCCAATATTGAGGTGATGTAAGGAATCAGGTCAGGTTCGCCCGGTTTCCACCAGGATTTTCCAATCAGCTCTACCTCGGGCTTTCTGGCCTTCAAATTACGCCAGGCAGCATCGCCGATGGCATGGCCGTATTCATAATCGTCTCCGGCTATCCAGTATTTGATGTAGGGTTTTTGAGATAGGGCAACCCCCCCCGATTTGCCGGCCATAGCGGTATTCTCTCCCGCAGAGAAAACATAACGATGGCCTTTTTTGCCGGTGATGTTTTCGCTTTTGGAAATCCAGACGATAAACGGCACCTTTTCCTTTTTGGCAACGGCCTCCGATACCGCCAGGGCTGCCCCGCTGTTAATCGTGCCGACTAAAATGTCAACATCTCCCCTCAATACCAATTCCTTGGCCATATTCAGCGCGATATCAACCTTGAATTTTGTATCGCGGGTGGTAAATTCGATTTTTTTACCCAGCACGCCCTTCTTATTGATTTCCTGCAATGCCAATTTAAATCCATTAAGCGCATCCTTGCCATATACCGCCGCCGGTCCGCTGTAACAATCGATAATGCCGATTTTGATATTTCTTGCCTGTGCTTGAGCTGGCATCAATATCATGATAGTCAATAAAAGCCCCATCACCAATGCAATGCGCGCCACTGAAAGACTGATTATTTTTTGTCTTTTCATAATTAACCCCCTTTCATGGTTTTGGTTGTGTTAATAACTGAATTTCGCACACAAATAACGCTTAGAAAAGTTCGAAATCTAGTTACCGCAATCGATTTGGCGTGATAATGTTTGCGCTACAGCTTAGTTGCTCAACTTGCACTGATTCAGGATGCCAGCCTTGGCCTGATTGCTGAAGATGATTCATTTTTTATGAGAAGGTTAATTTTTATAAAGTATATGCTGCGAAGTCAAGAAATAATCATGCACCGGATTTCCCGGAGCGGGTCACGGAATTATAATCCTTTTCGGGTTGGATCATATAGTGTAAAATTCTAAATCGATGCGAATAATCCTCTCAAAATGACTAATTGGCTTCACCATTAATTCCTAACCGTTTACATTACATGAATTTTGAGATAGCCGCAAAAAGGCGCAAAAAGCGCAAAAAATAAATTTGACACCGAATAAATTCAATAAGTTATGAGATCAAGATTTGCGGATTTTGGGTTTTTACGAGATTATCAATTTTAAATCCCAAATCACAAGTACCAAATTGCAAATAAATCTCAAAATTCAATATCCAATGACCAAAAACATTCGTAACCGTTCAGGGGTTAAGGGTTCAAGGTTCAAAGGTTAGGATCAAGGTCCAATCGAATACATTGATCTACACGCCCTGAGCCATAATCAATAAAATCGGAAGGCGTTGAAGGCTATGGATTGACAGATTGACGAATATGTAGCTGTTTTGAATTTTTGAATTTGGGTCTTTGGGATTTATTTGTTATTTGTTTTTTGTTGCTTGGAATTTTTTCCTGCGATACGTCGGTTCTAAATAACGAAGGCAGTCGGTAGTCACCTTGGTAACGGAGACCGGTGAGCAGAGGAGGTTATATTGCAATTCAATTCACTCAATCATACCCACATGGATCAGCTGCGCGCTATGGTGGATTCGGATCGATTTTCGGCGGGGGAATCGGTGCTTGACCTGCATGCCAGGGATCAGTCCAGCCATCCGCCGCATCGGCCCGAGGCGGTTATCTGGCCGACATCTCCGACCGAGGTCGCCGAAATCCTCAAATATGCCAATACCCACTTGATTCCGATCACCGGCTGGGGTTCCGGATCAAGCCTGGAAGGCAATCCGATCCCGTTAAAAGGTGGGTTGGTACTGGATTTTTCCCGGATGAACCGTATTCTGGAGATCAGGGATGAGGATTTTCAGGCGGACGTGGAACCGGGTGTCGTCTACCAGGATTTAAACCAAAAGCTCAAGCATACCGGCCTATTCTTTCCGCCGGATCCCGGTGCCCGGGCCACCCTGGGGGGCATGATTGCCAACAACGCCAGTGGCACCCGTACGATCTACTATGGTTCGACCAAAGACTATGTGCTTAAACTGTCGGTGGCCCTGGTCAATGGCGAAATTATCGAACTGGGCACCCGGGCCAGCAAAACCTCTTCCGGCTACGATCTGATCCGATTGTTCGTCGGCTCCGAGGGGACGCTGGGCGTTGTAGTTGGGGCAACGGTGCGCCTGGCCGGACTGCCGGTGGAATTTTCGGCTGCCATCGTCAATTTCCCGTCCATCGATCAGGCCGGCCGGGCAGTATTTGAGACGATGCGCGGCGGATTGAATCCGGCGACCCTGGAGTTGCTGGGTCCTGAATGCATTGAACTGATGAACCGGGAAGCCGGTCTGGAACTGGATGTCTTGCCAACCGTTTTCATGGAATTTCACGGTTCTACCACCCGCCAGTTGGCCGAGATACTCGGACTGGCGAAAGATATTTGCACGGAAACGGGATGCCGCGATTTCAGACCGGGGCTGGGCCGATCAGAGCGGGATCGAATCTTTCAGGCCCGTCATGATCTGGGGGAAATGATCATTCGCAGCCATCCCGAATGCCACGTTAAGATTATGGATGTGGCCGTGCCGATCACGGCATATTCGGAATTGATCGATGCCATCAATCAAGAAACGGCCGGTACCAACCTCAAGACCTACTACATCAGCCACGCCGGCAACGGGAATGTCCACTTGAACATTCTCTGCCCCAAAGGAGATCAGCGGCAATGGCAACAGGTTGAAGCGATTGTGGACCGCCTGGTAGCCAAATCTCTAACGGTGGGGGGAACCGCGACCGGAGAGCATGGAATCGGGCTGGGAAAACGCAAATTTATGGTCGCCGAGCACGGCGCGAGTCTGGAGTGGATGAAACAGATCAAAACCATGTTCGATCCCAACGGCATCCTGAACCCCGGGAAGATATTTCCGTAAATAATTTATCCGCCAAATTTATTTTCAGGCTGGCTTTTGGCTGATACTCTCAATACACGATATTGAACATTTTATGCTTTAGGGCGGATAAATTATGAAGGCCGTTAAAGTTCATTGAACTTTAACGGCCCTTTCGATCAGGTCCAACTCCGGTGCGCCAGGATTCGGATCAGGTACTTATCAGGAGTGCTACATGAGTCAGTTCTGCACGAAGTTTTGCAAACCCTATCTTATTTTTAATTACTATTCGATACTGTCAACCAGCCCCCAGTCTTTGGCTTTTTCGGCGCTGAACCAGGTGGTCTTGTTTTCCAGTTTTTCCCACTTGGTTTTATCCAATTTGGAATTCGTAGCCAGTTTGCCAATATAGCGGTCCCGCAGCAGATGCATCAGTTCATTCTGTGATCGGATATCGGAAGCGGTTTCGCGACCCGGCCATTTCCACAATGCCGCTTCGTGCACCATGAAAATGGTTCCCGGAGCTGCCAGGCGGACATCACAAACAGCAAATACCGGCACCGCCGCGCTGGCGATAATACCGGAAGCATGAGCGGTGATTTTAAAGCCTTTTCTGCGGGCGCGCTCGATCTGGTCAGCCAGGGCCAGGCCTGAGAATGCATCGCCGCCGGGGGAGTTGATGAACAGATTTACATCACGGATTTCGGTGTTGTTCTCCAGAACACAAAGATCGTTCCACAGTCTGGTGACGTCGGCAACCGACAGCCCTGAGAAAATTTTGACAAATGCCTTGTCCTTTGAAATAAACGACAGCTGGGACAGACGACCCTCAGGGTTGGGGACTTCCATGGATTTGTTCACGCGCTCTTTGGCTTCTTCCTTGACGGTTACTTTCGTCGGGTCTGCGGCCTGAACCTTAACAACGACTTCCTGTGGTGCCGGTGGCGCGGTATTGGTCGGCAGTGTGGCACAGCTGGCAAAAAAGATTCCCAACGAAACGAACAGAAAAAACTTTTTGAACATGACTCATTCTCCTTCTAGACATAAATATTTTGTGGATTGCAATTCGGATAATGTACTAAGCAAGAAGCATACCAGAAATCCTGGCTATGCAGCCCGGATTTTTTGATATTTAATAACGGTAAGTTAGAAGATCGAAAAAACCATTGAAACATTCCAATAGGTGGTATCAATGACTAACAGTCACGGAATTGACATCAAGAGTCAATATTGCCGTGACCGATTTTGGAAAGTCTGAAGGGAATCTGATCCTGGATGTCGCTGATGAGAATGAGACCTGTGAGGGGATTGACGTTTTTTTTACAATACTCCGCTACTCCATCACTCCAATACTCCTGCAGCAAATTGGTAATAACTTCCGTCCTGCCCCATAATACCGTTTGAGTTTGCCAGCTTTACATAAGGCACTAGCCTGTCCGGTCGGTGAGTTTAAAGCTGTTTTTGATTTGCTCGAACTCGGCGATATCTTTGTCGAAATAGTGCCGTTCCGCAGCACAGTACCGCAAATTGTAAAACGCGCCACCGTTGATAAAGCCGTAATACAAGGTCTTGAACTGTGACCCCTTCTTGTCTTTATAGGAAAACAAAATTTTAAAGCCGGCCTGTCCGTCGATTTTTGCCGGGGTGTTTTCAATGACGCTGAAGTTCATGAGGAATCGGTCAGACGCAAGTTCGTCAATAATGATGCCGGCCGCCTCCTGGGGCAACATACTGCTTTTCATTTTTTTCTGGGTGTACCGGAATGATTTTTCCAACGGACGCCGCTGAATGAGCACGTACTGTAAATAGGGACCATCTTTGGTGATTAGATATCTGTCCGTGTATTGCGGCTTCCACCACCCATCCGGGATTGCCACTGAAAAATCGGCATCCGGCAATTTCTTTAAACTGCGGTCTTTGGCTGCCGAAGCGCAGCTGCATATGATTAAGAGGCAGAGTAAAAGCGGCAATGATTTTCTCATGATTCCTCTCCAGAAGGCTGACAATTTTTGAGATAGTCCCGAATATAGGCCCGGTCGGAGGC
>JASJCE010000182.1 GCA_030066155.1 Desulfobacterales bacterium
CCGCCTGTTGAAGGATGACGGCCTAATGGCGCTGCAAACCATCACCATCGGGGATCGGATATTTGACCGCCATAAAAAAAGCGTGGACTTTATCAAACGCTATATTTTCCCGGGCAGCTGTATCCCCTCGATCACAGCCATCAGCAAGGCAATTGCCGGAGCCACAGACCTGCAGATTGTCAACCTTAAAGATATATCGCCCCACTACGCGCACACCCTGCGGGAGTGGCGCCGACGGTTTTTTAACAACATCGTAAAAGTACGCGAGCTGGGATTTTCAGACACATTCATTCGTATGTGGGAATACTACCTGTGCTACTGTGAGGGCGGTTTTGCGGAACGTTACATCGGGAACGTGCAGCTCATTCTGGCCAAACCCTTCTGGCGGCCGAATGCGGAAACCGCTGTTTAAACGAAGTCGGTTGACATGGAATTGCCGATCGGTACGGCTGATGTGATAAAGCCGGCGGGACCCGGCCAAAGAAAAGGCAGAGTGGAAAACCACCCTGCCTTGAAAAATTACACCTGTTAACGAATGTAACTCAGTATTTTCTTATAGTTTGCAAAATTCCGTACCATCGGCCTGTTTGGTGCACCGATTGAATACGAAGTAAAGGCTAATTAGTACTATTGCTAAACCGATCATAATAATTCCTCCTTGATAGCAATTGGTTTATAATCTAAAGATACGATTGATGCTGGCGCAGTCAAGCGGACCGGACGCTTACGGCCGCCCTCTCTGGCTTTCTGCCAATACGCTTTTAATTAATTAAAATTAGCATGTTACCGACTTATTGATAGGTCCTGCCTGTTATATCGTACCTATTGATCTCCCATTTAACCCGAATCCTGGCCTTCGGGCCGAGTTTTGCAACCCAACCGCACCCTCCAAAATTTTTAGCCATACGTTGAAAACCGCGCCATTCCATGTTAGACACGCAACAGATCTACTGCCGCTGTTGGTGATTTTTTGCGCTCAATTCTGAATCTTAAAAATGACAGGTGGAATGCGGCAGATGCTATTGATATCTTCACGCCCGCCGCCGGCGGGACATCTCTGGCTAGGATTTTTCGATTTGGCCTTTGACGCGCTTTATAAGCTGATGATAAAAGTATTCTCTGCCAAATTAAGCGTTGGTAAACGTTTTCAGACACCCCCTTCCATCATTTGGGACGTGATAACGGATACTGCCAAATGGCCGCAATGGGGACCGACTGTAAAAAAAGTTGAATTTCCGGAACGATTTATTTACAAAGGTGCAACCGGCCGGGTGCTGACCGCATTTCATGTCTGGCTTCCATTCGAGATTCTTGAATTCGAAATTGACCGGTTCTGGAACTGGAAGGTTGCTGCTGTCACTGCAACTGGACACCGGGTGCAGGCCATTGACAACGAAACTTGCGAACTCTGGTTTGAGGTACCGCTGGTCGCTGCGCCCTATGGCCTCATCTGTCGACTGGCGCTGACGCGAATCGAAAATTTACTTATTCGGATCACGTAATCAAATACTATTTGTTGGAAGTTCAACCTCAGCCCGTTCTTAGTCGCCCGAGGAGCCACCCATGGAAAAAATCCTTGTCACCGGTGCCACCGGATTTATCGGATATGAAGTATCCAGTCTTTTATCTCTCCGGGGATTGCGTCCACGTCTGATGGTGCGGCGACCTGTACGCGGGATGCTAGTCAAGTCTTTGGATGCCGAACTTCGGCAAGGTGATTTGAAGCGTCCTGAGAGCTTGCATCGACTGGTGCAAGATATCGATACCATCATTCATCTCGGCGCCATGGCAACTTTCGAGTCCTACCATAAAGTTCGATCTTCGATTGTAGACGGATCCCGAAATCTGATGTCAGCAGCCATCGATGCCGGGGTGCAGCGCTTTGTCTACGGGGGCAGTTTGCTGATATATGCTGACCAGACGACGCCCATCGACCAGGATACAGTGCCCCGCCCCCTCAGCGGTTACGGCAAAGCCAAACTCGAAGCGGAAACCATGCTGGCGGAGATGGCTCGGGGCGCCGGCATCCGTTTTTGTTCTTTGCGCCTGCCTCACGTTTACGGCGCTAAAAGTCTGCTGTTTTACCAGATTCGAAAGCGGCGGTTGATCTTCCCCGGAGCGGGCAACAACATATTCGGACACCTGCATGTGACTGACGCTGCGCGGGCGCTGATCGAGGCGGCCCAAACGGAGATGCAGGGCACTTATGTAATTGCCGATGATCTTTCCTGCTCCTGGAACGATTTTTTCGAAATAGTTCAAAATTTTTATCCCAGTCTACAGGTCATTCGTCTTCCGAAAGCGCTGGCGCTGTTGGCCACCGGCATTGTCGAACTGCTACTCAGGTTCAAGACGACGCCGAATCGCTATTCAATCGATGCTGTGGCGAGCTGGAACCTCGATTTGCCGGTGGCGGCCGATACGCTCACGGGTGTCTTGAGATTGCAGCCCCAATATCCAACCATCACCGACGGCATTCCGGCAGTATTGGACGATTGCGTGGCCTACACCTGGCAGCCATCCAATTATGACCCGTAATGCCATCCACAAGCCCGCTTATATGAAACTACATTGAAATTTTTTAACCGCAGAGGTCGCAGAGCGACGCAGAGTTAATTTAAAATATACCTTTTCTCAGCGTTCTCAGCGAACTCTGCGGTGAATTCTTTAAGTTTCTTCATAGATCAGACTGGCCGTTTTTTTGGCCAGAGGCGACGCTCGCCAGGGGGGGGCAGGGAAACGTCAAAGTCAACTCATACTGATTTTGATAAGCGCGTAACTCTACTTATTCCAAGCCATTAACTGTTTAAATGACGAGGCCCTGGGGGCGGATGGCTGTTGGATGGCGTCAGCCGAAAGATAGGTTTTCAAAAGAAAAATCCCGCCCCTCCGGCCCCGGATTTTTTAATTTTGTTTTTCAGCTTCTATGCAATTGAAAACAGAGCAACGGTTGCCAGGTCACAAGAATCGGTAAAAAAATCGTGTATTTTTCAGGTAAGGCAAATACGCTTGATATTTAAAAACAATTCGTTTAAGAATTAAACCTGCCATAAATTGCTGCCAACCCTAATTTGGAAGCCAAACGGAAGGAGACACTAATGGAGACCAAGAAAGATATATTTGATATCTTTATGAATGATGAAAACTATAAATACATCATGAAACGACTGCTGGAAGCGTCCATGGAAGAGTCGTTTAACTCGATCCTGATTACGGAGGCCGGCCCCGGATACCCCATCATCTATGTCAATAATGCCTTTTGTGAATTGACCGGATACGGGCCGCATGAAGTCATGGGCAAATCTCCATCGATCCTGCAGGGTCCGGACACGAATCCCGACGTCATCAACCGGCTGGGCCAGGATCTGGAAGCGGGTCGGCTGTTTTTCGGCAAGGCCATCAACTACCGCAAGGATGGTTCAACTTTCATGATGGAATGGAAGATCGCACCCATCCGGAATGAGAAAGAAGAGGTCACCCATTATCTGGCAATCCAGCGCGAAGCAAATTAAATGAATATTGAAGAATGACGAATGACTATTGTTGACGGTCTCGTAAAAAGTCAAAATTGTCGGGTTTTGACTTTGTAACTTATTGATATTACCGATAGCGAAAATCAACTTTTGCACTTTTTGCGCCTTTTTGCGGCTATATCATTGTTGGAATTCTATCATTTTTAATGTCGTTTTCATAAAGGCTGCCGGGCTCGCAATCTGATCGGATGCACAGGTAAACAGGTCTGTAAAGCCCGGAGCGATATGCGTATTGGAGCCATTGACATGAATGAAAAGATGCGGGTGATGACGGATAGACCGTTGAATGCAGAGACCCCTCTTGAATCCTTGCGATCCTGGATAACGGATAATGATGTCTTCTTTAAACGCAATCAGGGTCAGATACCGCAAAAGCCTGTTAGTCTATCGGATTGGCGGCTGCAGGTCGACGGACTGGTGAACCTGAAGCTGGCCACAACGTTTGAGGACCTCCGGCGCCTGCCCAGGGCGGTTGTGGCGGATACCCTGGAATGTTCCGGAAACAGTCGATCCCTTCTGAAAAAGAAGGCAAGCGGCAATCCGTGGACGGTCGGAGGTGTCGGCAACGCCGTCTGGGGTGGAATATGGCTCAGGGATCTGCTCGAAAAAGCCGGTTTGAAAGCTGATGCACGCCATGTGAGCTTTGAAGGGTTTGACCAACCCCTTGGATCGGCCGGTATCAAGTTTATTCGCAGCATTCCAATCGAAAAAGCCATGTCCTCGACTTTGCTGGCTTATGAAATGAACGGGCAGCCGCTGCCGCTCGAACATGGTCATCCCTTGCGGGCACTGGCACTGGGCTGGACCGGGGCGAGCTGTGTGAAGTGGCTCAAGAGAATTACCGTTCTGGACAAGCCCTTTGAAGGTTTTTTTATGGATAGGGTTTACCGTGTGTTTCAAAAAGGCGAAGATTCGAAATCCGGTCAGGTGGTGACGGATATCGAGATCAAGTCCATTATTGTCGAACCGGCCGACGGCCAAACGTTGTCGATTCAAACCGTACCGATCAGAGGTGCGGCTTATGCCGGCGAGGAGGGCATAAAGAAGGTTGACGTGTCTGTTGACGGCGGCAGCACCTGGCATCCCGCCGACTTGGTGGGGCCGGAACAGCTGTATGCCTGGCGTCACTGGGAATACAGATGGAAGCCGCCTGCCGCTGGTGATTACACCATCATGTCCAGGGCAACCGACACCAAAGATCAAATGCAGCCAATGCAGGCCAATTGGAATTCACTGGGCTACGGCAACAACGGCATCACAGAACACGCCGTCACGGTTCACATAAATGGGTGACGGGTTGCCGGAAGAAAACCATCCAATCCTCTCATCTTTCATTGCGCTGGCACCTCATGTGAACCTTCAATCAGTTCTATTTGAAAAAGATTGAACGTCGAACGCCCAACTTCCAACATCCAACGTCCAATGTGGATGACGCTCTCCGAGCCGTAGGCGCCACATCCCCTACAAGCCCGCTTCCAGCCCGTAGGCTTCATAGGCTTACAGGCCGGAGGGGAGGCTGCGCTTTATCGATTTTAATCAATGAACAAATTAAAGCCTTCCAGATGATTGCACTCGAGGTTGTCGAAAGGCAGTCGGGTCGAATTCTCAAGGGCGGATTCGCTGAGGCAAAACTGATGCCGCATGTTGCTTGTTTAAAAATCGATAGAATACAATATTCGACGTTGGACGTTGGACGTTCGATGTTGGACGTTCTTTAGTTTCTTCTCCAAACAGCCCGAACGCTTTGGGCCAGCGGCGGTGCTGATGTGAAACTACGTTTGCTTCAGGCAGGTACTACTATTGAGGCTCATCAAAGCGGCAGCTCAGCAGCATATCCTCGTCCAACGACGTTTGTACTTTGTAGGGTAGGGTCTTGAAGAGATTGATCATCTTCTTATTTTGGGGCGACGTGCAGGCGAACAATCCGGCAATACTGTTTTCCTTCGCCGCTTCAGCCAGTTTGCGGATTAGAATTTTGCCAAGCCCCTTACCCTGGTAGGACTTGCTGACCGAAAAGGCGACTTCAGCCAAGTTTTTAGCCGGTTCAAGGTAATACTCGCCGACACCCACGACCCGGTCAAATCCACGTTCGCCGACGACGGCGATAATGGTCATATTGCGGATATAGTCGATCTGACTCATCCCTTCCACGTCATCCCGCACAAACTGCTTCTTCTCGTGAAAGAATCTGGAGATGATGTCCTTGCGGTCCAACCGGTAAAAATGTTCCTGAATTCTGCGCTCGTCAACCAGCTTGGCCGGTCTGAAGGTAATCTTTTCGTCATCGATGCGGATGGCTTCCTCCAATTTAACGGGGTAAATCCCATGGACGGATTCCCCCAATTTCCTTTCAGGACCAATCATCCCCAATTTTTTGGCTTCGCTTAGGAGGTAATCCCGAAAATCAGGATGGGCGATGCTGATCATGGCCAAAGCCCGCTCCTGCGTGCTTTTACCGAAAAGATTGACCGCCCCATATTCCGTGACGACCCAACGCACATCATCTCTGGGAACCGTGATAATGATGTTGTTCAGCAAGGGAACGATCCGGCTGGTCTTTTCATCATCGGTAGTGGATCTGAGCATAATGATCGATTTGCCCCCCTTTGAGCGGTTCGAACCGCGGACAAAATCCGGGATGCCCGAAACGCCCGCGTAAAGAGTGTGAGGCGATGCATCGCAGGCAACCTGACCGGCAAGATCAACAAATTGGCCGACGTTCATGGATACCATTTTGTTGTGCCGTCCGATAATGCCGATATCATTGACATAGTCTGACGGGTAGAAATCGACGGCCGGGTTGAGATGCAAAAATTCATACAATGCATCTGTGCCCACCGCGCAGCTGGCCACCAATTTGCCGTTGTTGAAACCTTTTTTGCGGTTGTTGACAACACCCATGGAATATAGACGCATGATATCACCGGTCAGAAATTGGGAGTGAATACCCAGATCATTTTTTTCGGCCAGGGCTAAACTGGTGGCCTGGGAGGCCGCATCCAGGCCGATTTGCAAGGTTGATCCGTCATCGATGAGTCTGGCGATGTGCTGACCGATAAGCTTCGCCTGATTTGTGGGGGGAAGGGCCGATATGGTCAACAAATCCTCATCATGCTCAACGAAGACATCGACATCGTTGACGTGCACGAAGCTTTGACCCAGTACTGCGGGCATGCGGGAGTTGACCTGGGCAATTACCAGATCGGCTGACAGTGCTGCAGCCAGGGTGATGTCAACGGACACCCCCAGGCTCATCCAGCCGAAATCATCCGATGGCGAGACTTGAATTAACGCAACGTCAACCGGAATCCTGCGACGCGTAAAAAGCTGCGGCGTCAAAGACATGTTCACCGGCGTGTAGAAGCGCATATGCTTGGCCAGCTCGGGGGAGGTTGCGGACCCGAGGTAGATCGAGCGAATGTTTAAGCTTTGATCCCGGGTTTTGTCGGCTATCAAGGCCAACGGCGTGATTTCGCGTGACATCAGACGAATGATTTCCAGATCGGTAAAGCGCTGGGCCGACTCGGCCAGCCCTTTGACCAGATATTGCGGCTCTCCGCAATAAGAGCCGATAAAAATCCGCTGCCCTGAGTGAATCAAACTGATTGCCTTTTCAACGGACATTTTTTTCAGGACATAGTCATCTGCCCAATAGCTTGATAAAGCCATAATCGTAACCTCACTTAATCCGCCCTTAGTGTTAATCTATTCCGGACTGTAGACAATCTAAGTCGATAATCGACTGACTCTTCCGTCACATGCTTGAGTAGTCTATACATGATTGAAGTTCATAATTCCACCTGTAATTTATCCGCGGCGACTTCGATCAGACGACGATAACAGTTCGATGTACCGAAAAGGTTATCTTTTAAAGGCGGATTGGTTACGTAAAATTGCAAATCATGCTGTCCTGCGCCACATAGGCTCTTTTGGGCAGATCGACCTGGCTGGCCACATAATGCGGCACCACGACGCCGGAATCAAATTGGGAGTAGTTGATGAAGGTCCGGCCGTCGATTCGGACCTTCATGCCGTCGACCGGATGCTTCAACGGAACGATGGCGTAGACATCCCGGTAGCATTCCTTGAGGTCGCCGAAGCCCAGTTCATCTGCTTTGCGCGCAATGCTGACTTCAACGTAAAAGCGCGAGTCATCTCGAATGTTCTCTTTGAAGTCATCTCCGATTTTATCTAAAACTTGACTGAGTTTATTTGCCATTGGTTTAATCCTTTGCGTAATTGGTTTTGACAACATATTGTCAGAAATATGCGCTTTAGCGCCTAAATGCGACATTAATAGCCCTTTAGTTTGTGTCAGTCCGCGTGCGTCTGCGGCTAATTGATTCCCATCATCAAGCGGATGACATACGCCAGCAGAAACACGGCGGACAGACTGCCGCACCATAGCCCAACAAACCAGAGCCACTGTCGCTGTTTTTTAGTAGGCCTGTTCATGTTCATGGGATGCCCCCTTTCAGATCAAAGCCGTCCAGGATTACGTACACGTATATGACCACGGTCGACAGAACCAGCCAGATCAGCGGCAGGTCCAGAAAACTCTCAAAGCTGAACATGGCTAGAGACCTCCTTCATCGTGGGCCAGATCGGTTACCAGCGGCGGCTTTTTAACACCATGTGTGCCGTAAGTCTGCTCACCCGTGGGGACAGGCCCTTTGCCGATCAGTCGCAGAATATAATAGCTGCCGGCCCCGAAAACAAAAGTATAGGCAATGATAAACAGCAGCAACGATGTGGCGACATGCGGCCCGAGAACCGGCGACACCCCCTCAGCGGTTTTGACGATGCCATACACGATGTAGGGTTGCCTTCCAACTTCGGTCACGAACCATCCTGCCAGAACGGCGATAAAACCGGATGGGGTCAATGCCATGCACCAGTACTGAAACCAGGTTGTGTCAAACAGGCGCTTGCGGAAGTACAATACTGCAGCGATGACGCCGGTCAGTGCCATCAAAATACCGATCCCCACCATTATGCGGAAGGACCAGAATACGATTGCCACCGGGGGCCGTTCTTCTTTGGGCCATTCTTTCAACCCCTTGACCTCACCGTTGATGTCATGGGTCAGGTACAGACTTGCGATATAGGGAATCTCGATTGAAAACAGGTTGCGTTCCCCCTCCTGATCCGGCCAGGCGAACATCCGCATCGGGGCGCCGCGCTCCGTCTCCCACTGGCCTTCCATGGCAGCGAGTTTGGCGGGTTGATGCTCGAGTGTATTCAGTCCATGCAGGTCGCCGATAATTGGCTGCAGCGGCGCTACGAAGACCGCCATCAGCATGGCCATCCCGAACATGACCCGGGCGTGTTTAACATGCTGCTTGCGCCAGAGGTAATAGGCGCCGATGCCCCCGACCGTGAAGGCTGTCGTCAGATAACAGGCAACTATCATGTGAGTAAAACGATATGGAAAAGACGGGTTGAAAATAATCTCCAACCAACTGGTGGGGTAAAACAGGCCGTCATCTCCAATGCGATATCCCTGCGGGGTTTGCATCCAGCTGTTGGCGGACAGAATCCAGAATGCAGACAGCACTGTGCCGAAGGCCACGATAATCGTCGACGCGAAATGCATCTTGGGGCTGACTCGATTCCATCCGAAAAGCATAATTCCAAGGAATGAAGCCTCCAGGAAAAATGCGGTGAGAACTTCATAGCCTAGCAGGGGGCCGATAACGTTTCCGATCTTATCTGAAACCGTCGACCAATTCGTACCAAATTGATAGGTCAACACCACCCCGGAAACGACCCCCATTCCAAAGGTTACCGCAAAAATTTTGACCCACATGCGGTAAATTTGTTCGTATATTTTATCGCCGGTTTTTAACCAGCGCCATTCCACGACTGCCAGCCAACTGGCCAGACCGATCGTAAAGGCCGGAAAAATAATGTGGAATGAGACCGTAAACGCGAATTGAATTCTTGCAAGCAGTACAGGATCTAAATCGTATAACATAAGTGCCTCTCTATGATATTATATTGAATGTGGCTCATGGCGAGCCACACATGGTTTAGTTGGTCTTCGTTAACTCAGGCAATTTACATACCAAAACGGCTACGTGAGAGGAAACGCACTCTCTTTCAGGGGTCGTCCAAAGGTTTCAGGTTTCAGATTTCAGCAAAAACTGAGTTTTTTCTATTATAGTTTTTCTGTGGGACCTTTCGAAGTTTCCGACGAGGTTTTTAAATCAAAGGGCTCCCCATCCCTGAGATTATGCCTTGCGCAGCAGGTAATGTGATACCAGCCATTCCCGACCTTCGCGAAAGCCCCACAGCTCGGAACAGGCCATAAAAAATATGCGCCAACGCTGAAACCAGCGCGCGGCATCTGTCAGACCGTAGACCTCCTGCATAATCGGCATAATGGTCGAACGGTGTTTATCCATATTG
This sequence comes from Desulfobacterales bacterium, assembly GCA_030066155.1. Classification (GTDB taxonomy): domain Bacteria; phylum Desulfobacterota; class Desulfobacteria; order Desulfobacterales; family JAFDCJ01; genus JAFDCJ01. The sequence continues at coordinate 9,945 of JASJCE010000182.1, forward strand.
GCCAGCCAGGCGTCGGCGGTCCGGCTGTAGTGCCGACCATTCACCTGCCAGTGTCCGTCAATTAAAAGCCCGTCTTGCAAATTCAGCAGCAGGTCGTCCGACGGCATCATGCCGCCGCTGAAAAAGTGGCGGCCCATCCAGTTGTCGTCCCCCATGTCCTCGAATGTGTATGCATACTGCCGGTGCGTGAAAATGTGGATGAACAGCTTCCCATCCGGTTTCAACCAGGTTCCGATGCGGTCGAGCAGCAATGGCCAGTTGCGCATGTGTTCGAACATTTCGACCGAAACGACACGGTCAAAACTGCCGTCCGTGCTGAAGGCATTCATATCGGCGGTGATCACCTGAAGATTGGTTATTCCGAGATCGGCGATCTTCGCCTCGATGAATCGCCGCTGGGGCTTTGAGTTGGAGACCGCCGTAATACGGCTGCCCGGATAGTGACGGGCCATCCAGAGGGATAGCGAGCCCCAGCCGCAACCCAGCTCCAGGATGTTCTGACCGTCCTCGAGCCCAGCCCGTTGACTGGTGAGGGCCAGCATTTCGGCCTCCGCTTGATCGAGGGTGTCGACACCTGCCGGCCAATGGCAGCTGCTGTACTTTAGATGACGGCCCAATACGAGCTGGAAAAATTCCGGCGGCAGTTCATAGTGCTGTTCGTTGGCTTTATGGGTCAATATTGCAATGGGGCTGTTGCGCATGGACGCAATGAACCGCGCCAGTGCTTTTTGGCGGTCGTCTCCCGCTTCCACTCTTTCTTCACGCAACCGTTTTTTGTCGAATTGTCGAATGCCGAAACGGATAAGCCGATCCGGCAACAGGCCGTTGTCAGCCATATTGATTAAGATACTCATCTTTTCACCTTGGTTGGAAACCAGGGCACAAAGGCACTGGTTCGTTTAATGTAGTCGCCGTAGCCCGGTCTTCTCTCCACCAGAACTTTCTCTGTGAGCGGTATCCCAGTCATTTTAAGCAGAACCGCTGTGATGATTATGGGGCAGATGATGGTCCACCAGCTGCCCGGCGTCGATAACGTGATCAAGTACAATCCCCACCAAATCAAGAACTCCCCGAA
>JASJCE010000183.1 GCA_030066155.1 Desulfobacterales bacterium
TCAACCACAACCCGAATCGTCGTATCGATATCCTCTTTTGTCGTCATCCGGCCGACGCTGAATCTCAGGGTTCCTTTGGCCCAATCCAGCGGCACACCCATTGCTTCGAGGACATGGGAAATCTGGACGGTATCGGAATGGCAGGCAGCGCCGGCGGATGCGGCCACCTCTTGTCCGATGTCTTCCAGGATGCGGTTGGCTTCGCGGCCTTTGAATGAAATGCTGAGGGTATTGGGCAGTCGCTGATCATAATGGCCATTGAGACGGATGTCTGTCAGTTTCGCCAACAGCCCTTCGTGGAGCCGGTCCCGCAAAAATTTCATATGTTCCATATTTTTTTCCAGATCCCGCTGCGCGATTTCGCAGGCTTTGCCCAGTCCGACGATCTCCAGGACGTTCTCGGTTCCGGCACGCCAGCCCATTTCCTGGCCGGCACCGTAGCAGAATTTCTGAGGCCGCAGCGGCGGGCGTACGTACAGCGCACCAATCCCCTTGGAGGCGTAAATCTTGTGACCGGCAACCGAAAGCAGATCAATGCCCATCTTCTCGACGTCCGTCGGAATTTTACCGACTGACTGGGCGGCATCCGTATGTACGACAATATCGTGTTGCTTGGCGATAGAATTGATTTCGGCGATCGGCTGCACAGTTCCGACTTCGTTATTGGCGTGCATGATGGTAATCAGGATGGTGGTCGGACGAATGGCTCGCTCCACATCGGCCATATCCACCATACCATCTTGACTGACCGGCAGATAGGTCGTTTCGAAACCATCCGTCTCCAGGTGGCGGCAGACTTCGAACACCGCCGGGTGTTCGAAGTTGCTGGTGATGATGTGGTTGCCCTTTTCCCGCAACTGGCGCGCCACGCCAAGGATGGCATGATTGTTGGACTCCGTACCGCCGCTGGTAAAGAAAACTTCGGCTGGCCGGCAGTTAAGAATGCCGGCCACCTGCCTGCGGGCCGTTTCCACGGCCTGTTTCGGTTTGATGCCGTACCAATGGGAGCTGGAAGGATTGCCGAATTCGGTTTCCAGAAAGGGGCGCATGGCCTCGATAACCTCCGGGTCATGGGGCGTCGTGCCGTTATAGTCGAGGTAAATTGGTTTCATGATTGTGGGTTCAGAGGTTTTCCGATTTTGGATTTTAGATTTCGGATTTTGGATTGATGACAGAGTTAAAGTTCAGGTTTAGGGTTAAAGGCTCTGTCGTTTATTTCGTTCTCGTTCTCGTCCTCGAATAAACCAATTTATTTGTAACCCGATACAAAGACAAATACCGAAATCTGCAATCCGAAATCCGAAATCCCATTACTCCATCACTCCTGCACTCCAATACTCCAGTTCTTCTTATCTTGTCAGAATATTTGCCGCCAGAGTCCGAACTTGACGCTTTCGTAGCCGGATGGGGCGTAATCCCATTGGTCCCCGTACACGTGGATGCGTTTGACTTCATTGCCGGATGGGTCGTAGATCTTGCCGCCTTCCAGGGTCCAGGCCAGGATACCCCCCTGGAGGTTGAAGACGGTGATGCCCTCTTGGGCGACCTTTTCAGCAAACTTGCCGCTGCGGTAGCTAATGGTGCAGTAGCTGACAGCGGTTTTATCGCGATATTGTTCGAAATGATTTAGAAAATTTTCCTCGGAAACCGCAGCGGGCAGAATGGAAACCGCCATTTCTTCGGGTTTGCGGGTGTCAACAAACACCACTTTACCCTGATTCAGCAATTCCATAGCCTGCAGCGGGGAGATATCCATAACCTCCGGGAAATCTTTTTTATATCCTTGATATGTCTTATATACAGTTTCTTTTTTTTCTGCGTCGGATATTTCCCGGTCACCATGAACAACGCCAGTGAGACAGAGAAGAATCAGTAGGGCTAAATATAGTCTATGCATGGCTTAGTTTTCCCTCGTTATCCAACATTTGGTCCATTTCGGGTTAATTTTATAATATTCACTCAAGCATCTGCAATCAACACCCTGGAACTAAAACCCCTTCGACGCCAGAATGAATATCAGCATGAATATTTTCAGATACGAAGGGATGCCTTGCATTATCAACATTCCCTTGACGCTCATATGAAACTACTTGGAATGGCGAATGACGATTGACGAATGACAAATGGTGGAAGTCGCTTCGCTCTGTCAATTTAAAATGACAGAATTCATCCATTCGACGTTGGACGTTGAGCGTTCGATGTTGGACGTTCATCAGTTTCTCTTTCGATCAGACTGGCCGTTTTTTTGGCCAGCGGCCCAGCTCGTGTGAAACTTCAAAAAAATGAAGGGATGTGGAATGGATTCGATTTTTATTATTTTTTATTTAGACATGATTAACAGGATTGTCAGGATTTTTTTCGCCTGCGGCGAGGGGCCTTTCGGCCGAAGGCCGCATTATCCAAACGATCCTGTTGATCCTGTCCAATTGTTTTTTTTAAGATGGGAATCCATTCCTCTTTTTCTTTCAAAATAAAAAGTTTCTTTTCCGGTCAGACTGGCCGTTTTTTTGGCCAGAGGCGGCGCTGAAACCTGAAACCTGAAACCTGAACACTGAAACCTGTCCTCCGTCATCTGACACCTGAACACTGAACACTGAAACCTGACACCTGTCATCCGTCTTCGGTCGTCTGTCCTCTGCCCTTTGCTCCATGCCCTCTGCCCTCTGCCCTCTGCTCTATGCCCTCTGCTCCCTGCCCTCTGCAATTCCACCCCGCAACCCGCACCTCGCAACCTGCAACCCGCGCCTCGCAACCCGCAACCCGCAACCCGCACCTCGCAACCCGCGAACTCATTCCGCCACGATAAACAGATTCGGGTAGCCGTCACGGATCAAAATCGACTCCTGGGCCTCGGCCTGTTTCAATGTCGTGAACCTCCCGACGCGAACCCGATAAAAGATTTGATCTCCCCGATCGTAAACCGAGATGTGCGCGTTTTTATATTTTTTATCCAATTGTGCCGTAAGACGCTCGGCATTTTCGCGGTTCACGAATGCACCGATCTGAAACGTGAAATTGCCCGCGTGAAGATCGGGTGGCGTCGAAATGCGTTGACCGGCACCAGGTGTGGTCGGTGTCGCCAGAGCGACTACTTCAACCCTAGCCGTGCCGGGACCGACAACCCCGATGCGGTTGGCGGCCGTATATGATAAATCGATTATGCGACCCCGCACGAATGGCCCCCGATCGTTAATCCTGACATCGACCTGGCGCTCGTTCTCCAGATTATGAACCCGCACGTGAGTCCCCAGGGGCAGGGTTTTATGCGCGGCCGTCATGGCATACATGTTGTAAATTTCGCCATTGGAAGTTTTTTTCCCATGAAAGTCTTTGCCGTACCATGAAGCGATTCCGCGCTGGCGAAATCCCTCGGCATCCGGCAACGGTTGATACCACTTGCCGAACACTTTGTAGGGCTTAGGATATCCGGTCGGTTTTTTCGGGGGAGGCGGGTCGCTGGTGGCACAACCGAAGACGACGCCAAGCAAGATGCAAATTAACATATGAATGGCGTATCGTCTTTTCATCCGGGTGCGACCATATGAAACGGACATCAGTGCGGTGTCCGCCTGACTCCGATGGGCGTGGTTAAGGTTATTTCTGGGGCTATGGCTTTGATTGCAAGTGTCGGGAGTTGGTTTGGCTTCACTGCGGCAAGCACACCGGTCTTCAACTGTTTTTATGCTTTCGAGGTTTATTGTTTCCAAGGGCGATATTGATGACGTCCAGCATTTTATTGACAAAGTGGAACTCTATTTCCTTCTCGACCTTCTGGGGAATATCTTCCAGATCTTTACGATTCCAATCCGGCAAAATGATCGTTTTGATGCCTGCCCGGTGGGCAGCCAGAACCTTTTCTTTGATGCCGCCAACCGGCAATACCTGGCCCCTTAACGTTATTTCACCTGTCATGGCCAGATCCTTGCGGATACGCGTATCGGTCAACAAGGACGTTAAGGCGGTCAACATCGTTACACCGGCAGAAGGTCCATCCTTCGGGATGGCGCCGGCAGGCACATGGATGTGAAGGTCATGGCTGTCAAAGAAATCCTCGTCTATCCCTAGAGATGTCGCATTGGACCGTGCAAAACTCAGGGCCGCTGTGGCCGACTCTTTCATAACATCTCCGAGTTGCCCGGTCAGGGTCAACCCCTTCTTGCCTTTCATGGCGGTTGCTTCGATAAACAGCAGTTCGCCACCGGTCGCCGTCCAGGCCAGTCCGGTGGCCACACCGGGAGTTGTAATCCGGGATTTGGTTTCAGACGTAAATCGCAACGGACCCAGGTAGCCATGGATATCCTCCACCTTGATCGTCTCGGATTTGACTTCACCTTCGGCGATTTGACTCGCCACGCCACGGCAAACGTTGGCAATCTCCCGTTCCAGGTTGCGTAGACCGGCTTCCCGGGTATATCCCATCACGATTTGTTTTACAGCGCCGGCGGTGAATTTGATTTGCTTGGCACTCAGGCCATGCTCATCCCGCTGTCTTGGAATAAGGTAACGATTTGCTATTTTAATTTTTTCATCGAGCGTATAGCCGTGCAGCATCAGGACTTCCATCCGATCTCGCAGAGCCGGCGGAATGGTATCCAGAATGTTGGCAGTTGTGATAAACATGACTTTGGAAAGGTCAAACGGGACGTCCAGGTAATGATCACCAAACGAAAAATTCTGCTCGGGATCAAGAACCTCCAACAGCGCTGACGACGGGTCACCGCGAAAATCACTCCCGACCTTATCGATTTCATCCAGCATGAATACCGGATTGTTGGATTCTGCGCGCCGCAACCCCTGAATTATGCGTCCCGGCAACGCCCCGACATAAGTCCGGCGGTGTCCTCTGATCTCGGCCTCATCACGCACGCCGCCAAGTGAAATCCGGTGAAATTGGCGTCCGAGCGCCCGGGCAATGGACTGACCCAAAGAGGTCTTCCCGGTTCCGGGGGGTCCCGCAAAGCACAAAATCGGACCTTTCGATTCCGGCTTCAACTTGCGAACGGCGAGGTATTCTACAATCCGTCGTTTGGGCTTTTCAAGTCCGAAATGGTCCGCATCCAGTATCTTTCGGGCCTTTTTAATATCCAGATTATCCTGCGTGCTGTTGTGCCAGGGCAATGATGTGACCCAGTCCAGATAGGTGGAGGCAACCGTGTACTCGGCCGATGACGGATGCATGCGGGATAACCGGTCAAGCTCTCTTTCGGCCTCTTTGCGGGCTTCCTCCGGCAGGTTCTTTTCATCGATTTTGGCGCGATACTCGTCAATTTCAACACTGGCTTCATCTTTTTCGCCGAGCTCTTCTTTAATGGCTTTCAGCTGCTGTCGAAGATAGTACTCGCGCTGGCTCTTATCCATATCACCCTTCACCTGGCTCTGGATCTTGTCGCCCAGCTCGAGGATATCGAGTTGGTTGTTTACCAGCCGCGTAACCTCTTTCAAGCGCTTCTTGACATCCAGAATTTCGAGGACTTTCTGCTTTTCTTCCGGATTTGAGTTGATGGTAGAGGCGATCATATCCGCCAAGGTACCCGGTTCCTGTATTGTTTTGGCCATTTGCGCGATTTCAGGCGGCAGGCCCGGGGAAAGTTCGACAATGCGTTCGAACTGACTGACGATGTTGGACATCAATGCCGCCTTTTCCTTATCCTCCTTTTCATTCTCGACATCTTTAATAAGCGAAATCTTGGCGACAAGATATGGCTTGCCATCCTGATAGGACTCTATTTTAAATCGGCTCAAGCCCTGAACCAGTAGCTGGGTCCGATTGTCCTGGGTCTTGGCCATTTTGAGGATCAGGGCGCTGGTTCCAACCTTGGCCAGGTCTTCCTTGTCCGGCGACGCTTTTTCGTCGGGCTTTTTGGATACAATCAAACCGATAATGCGATCTTTGGCCATCGCTTCATCTACCAGTTTGACGGATTCGCCCTGCATCACCACCAGTGGTAAAACCATTTTGGGAAACAACGCGGCATCGTAGAGTGGTAATATTGGAAGTACTTCGGGCACCTTTTCGGCATCAATTTCCATGGATGACTGTTGATCAGCCATTGTATCCTCCCCACCTATATCTAAAGAATCATTAAATCCCAAGCCCCGCTTTACCGGGGAAATGAATATTGTTGATCTCGTTAAAAATCAAATACCCCAATTATTGATATCATAACTCATTGAATTAATTTTGTGAGATATCTGTTTTCTGCGCTTTTTGCGCCGTTTTGCGGCTATATCAATCTTCAAATCCGAAATCCAATCCGCCAAATAAACGGCGGACAAGAATCCAAAATCCATGAATTCTATGTTCAGTTAAATCCGACTTCCGAATTCCGACCTCCGAATTCGCATCCCTATCCTTCTTGAATCGGTATCTTGTGCGTCTTTTCCTCCGGCTGTTTTGCGAGCCGAATTTCGAGCAACCCGTTCTGATAGGCGGCGGATACCACCTCCGGATCGATAGGCGCCGGCAGAAATAGAACCCTCTCAAATCGGCCGTACTGGATTTCGGCCAGACGATACGTCGCATTGCTCGAGCAATGCTTCGCAAAACGATTCCCCTGTATCCGAACGGCTTTGGAGCTGATCTCAACCTCCAGGTCGTCTTTGTCGACGCCCGGGATTTCGGCCACGATGACCACTTCCTCAGGCGTTTCATTCATGTCCATCGGGGGCTTCCAGGTCTGCTCGGCAAGTGTAAATGCCGGGCTCATGGATCGAAACATATCTTCAATTGTTTTTTCGAATTTGGAACCAATGTGACCGAAATCATCTAAAAATCGTATTTTGATGTACTCCATTTTCGGCTCCTAATGTTTGTAGTTATGTGAACCGCTCCTCGGATTCGGAATGAGTCGAAAATAACACTGAAACCCTTGTTTGTAAAGTGAATACCGTAAGTCTCAGGCAGAGGATTACCCGCCGGCATTTGGGCAGAAAATCAGTGACCACCATCAGCCGGGGGTATGAGGAAGGCTTTTAGAAGGGACAGGGCTCCGTCATGCAGACAAGTAATTGACTGAATTCACCTATATAGCTTGTTTAACTCAAACCATGTAAATTCCAAGCACCAAAAACCAAATCCCTGGCCCAGACCGAATTAACACTTACCATATTTATTGCCTCCCATCTCCAAGCACGGAACGGATGTGGGATACACCAATCAAGCCGCGCTCTCCGAGGCGTAGGCTACGAGCCGGAGGCCAGGGCGGGCTCAAATAAATCCCAATGACCCAAATTCAAAATTCCAAACAAATGACTCACCTACAATGGTGCCCATTGGCATCATGACAGCTAAAATAGGGTATAAGAATAAATGCGATACAAATATCATGATGGTTTTGGTCATTGAATATTGAAATTTGTGGTTTATTTGGAATTTGATGCTTGAGATTTGGAATTTTATTTTCTGATAATATATTCAAATTCAACCGGCTTAGAATCTACTTTGACGTTACCCTGCTAGAAGGGGTCTGAGCCTTGCGCTGCTGGTGGTCGCTGATTTGTGAGAGTTGATTTGACATTGCACTTCACAGATATACTTTCCAATTCATAATCACCGGACAATAAAAGCGGCACTCCCTTAGGATGTCGGGCCTTGTAAATTCAACAGTGGTAGTGGCAGATGTAAGGGATAATCCCATGTTCAGCAAAAGCAGCAACGAAGGGTATCGATCCACCATAAAGGGGATCAAGCAAAAAACTCTGGTTTATGGCCAGGCTACGTTGATGGCCTGCCTAAAGATGGAAAAGGGGACTCGCATCCCAACTCACAACCACCCTCACGAGCAGACTGGGTATCTGGTATCCGGCGGAACTCGACTGATCATCGACAACGAGGTCCACAACTGCAGTCCGGGGGACAGTTGGTGCATCCCCGCCAATGCCAAACACAGTACATTCGCCATAAAGGATTCGGTAATCATCGAAATTTTCTCGCCGATTCGGGAAGATCTCCATCCCGACACTGAATACGCTCCATTCATTCAATCGTGGAATAGATAAATCGCGGCCGTTCTGAGGTTTGGGACTTCGCCCTTTAGGCTTCGCTTTCAGATACGACCCAACAGGTCGGGCTACGACCCCACACGCAGGGTTCAAGCCCGCCCTGGCGCGACAGGATGTGGATATGAAATTTGTTTCGCCTTTCATTATCTCGGCCTTCGATCATCATAATTTGACAGTCCAGGTCTGGGCCAGGGGTTCAAAGGTTGTGGTTCATGTCCAGTCGGAGTCAATAATTGACAAGCCCCGGGAGAAACTCAATAAAGACAGAGACCATGAAGTACGTTTGGCTCCGGTCGCCAAAAACTGTGCGGCTAAATTGGTAAATGAGTTAAAATAAAGACGACCCTGAACGGTGAACCTTGAACCTGTGAACGCTTACGATGAATCCATTCATAGGCCACAGGCATTGATCGGTTTATATGCGGGACGCAAGTCCTTTAATGATACTGTTAACAGGCGTTTGGATTTTCGAGCCAAAGGGCGAAAGATAATACCTGGCAAAGACGGGTACCAGTAGCGGGAGCGTTCTGCCTGGCTATAACGCTCTTTTTGAGGGTGAAAACGAGGATATAGACCCTGAAAACACCCGTTGTTGGGGCGTTAAAGGTAAATAATCAGGAGGTTAGCGTGGCCCGACTTTCAGAAGCAGAACATCGAAAGAATATCGAACGTCGAACGTCCAACTTCCAACATCGAACGTCCAATGTGGATGACGCTCTCCGAGGCGTAGGCGCCAAATCCCCTACGAGCCGGAGGCTGCGCTTTATCGATTTTAATTAATGAACAAATTGAAGCCTCCGGTATGCGTGTGTCCGAGCTTGTCAAACGGCAGTCGGGTTAAATTCGCAACGGTGTATTCGCTGGAGCAACAAAGGCACTGCATGTTGTTCCTTTTTTAAATCGATAGAATACAATATTAGACGTTGGACGTTGACGTTCGATGTTGGACGTTCATCAGTTTCTCTTTTAATCAGCCTGGACGCTTGCGGCCAGAGGTCCGCGGAACACCTGAACACTGAAACCTGAAACCTGAAACCTCCAACCCTTCAACCCTTAAAATACCACCCAATCATCAGTATACCCATGGCCGTGACCCAACTTCCGGCAACGCGAACCACGATCCTGGCCCATGGAGGTTTCAATGCAAGGACGACGGCGGCCGCCAGTGCTACCAGAACAAAGAGCGCCGCCATGATCCCGAGAAGGCCTGAGGCGGCGGGGCCGTCCTTCAGCGCGATGCCATTGAAAAACCCGTGCACGAGCCCGACAGCAACCGCGAGCACCGTAAAAGCAGGGGTCGGAAGACGCAAGTCGGCAGCAATCAAAATGCCCAGGACTATGTATGACAGGGCCGGCAGGGGAAAGGATGTGAAACTATTTGCTGTGAGGCCGGCCAAACCGCCGATAAACCAGGCCAGGGGCAGAAAAAACAGGGCGCTGCGTCCCGAAGCGCTACCCCGCAACCCGGCAAAGAGCGCTACAGCCAGTGCCGGCACCAGGTCCTCCGGAGTCAGCAGCAAATGGCCGATGCCGTCGTAAACCGGCCCCATTCCGGTGGTCACCAGGTGGGCGTCGGCAGTGGAAGGTTTACATAGTACGGCTGCAAGAACGGCTGCCACCAAAAGGCGTCCGCGCCCTAAAATTGACCGCTTCCTAAAAGGTGAAAATTTTGGTTTTTGTTCACCGTAACCCATCTAAATCGTCAGCCTCGCATTTTCATTTTTGCGCCGTTTTGCAGCCGTATTACTAAAACGGCCATAAATATTTAGACAGGAATTGCTAAAAAAATTAAAATCTATATTCACCGCAAAGACGCAGAGTACGCGGAGGGGTTATTTGTATATCGCTTTTTGTTCCATGAGCTTCGACTAACCGAATTCAGTGATAATTTGCCCGCAGGGCTGTTGTTTTTCACTTTCTGGAGGCCTTCATTTACTGATTGATAGTTGGTCATCCCGCTTCTGCGGGGCCTCTCAGCAGAAAGTGAAAAGAAAAATCAACTCTGTGTTCTCGGTGCCTCGAGCGTAGCGGGCGGTGAGATCTTATAATCGACAAAAAACCTTTATCAAATACGTATACACATAAACCATCTTTAAATAATAATGAACATATCGGAAAATTTGATTTTTTCATGCCACCGCCTGCCAGAGAAAGATGACACCCATGACGGCAATAAAACCGCCGGCTGCCCGCAGGGCAATCCGGCCGGCCGGCCAGCGGTGGATCAGGCCGATGGAAATGCCGACACCGTGCAGCACGCCGGTGGCAATTACAAATCCCATACTGTACAATAGCCCGCTTTGTCCCGGCGGCAGTTCGGTGCCATGGGCGTGGCCGTGGAAGATGGCGAAAAAACCGACCAGAACGGCGGCGATCGCCAAGTTGGGGCGCACTTCAGCCAGCACCATGATCCCCAGCAGGATCGCCGATACGGCAATGCCGACTTCGATGCCCGGCACCGGGATGCCCAGCAAGCCCATCATGGCACCAAAGGCCATGACCATCGGGAAGGTCACGGGCAATACCCAGAGGGCCGGATTGCCGAGCTGGGCTCCCCATAGACCGACTGCGATCATGGCCAGGATATGGTCCAGGCCGGACCAGGGGTGCTGGAGGCCGGTCAAAAAGCCGGCGGCCTGGCCCTGCTCGACGTGGGCATAAGCCGAAGATGCCCAGAACAGAATTACGGCGGAAATCAGAAATCGAGTGTACTGGCTCGATTGTTTGAATGGATGCGTCATTTCCAGATTCCTCCAACCATTATGAGTGTTCGCTGAATGGTCCAGTATGCCCCGAGGCCGCCGACCGCATAGCCGGGCACAGCCAGGGCCCAGCGCGGCCAGCGAAACTCGAGCACCTTGAATGCCCATACCAGGGCCAGGGCCAGGAAAACGAAGACCAGCTGTCCGAGTTCCACGCCCACGTTGAACCACAAAAGGGCCCAGGGCAGCTCGGCTCTGGGCATGCCGGTGGTGGATAAACCGCTGGCAAAGCCGAAACCGTGCAGCAGGCCGAAG
>JASJCE010000184.1 GCA_030066155.1 Desulfobacterales bacterium
TACATCGAGACCGTGCCCAGTCCCATGAAACGCCCGGAAAAAATTAATATGGTCGTGTTCCGGGAAAATACCGAAGATCTTTACGCCGGCATCGAATTCCAGGCCGATTCCGCCGAAGCCGAAAAAGTCAGATCGTTCCTCAACGATCAGATGGGAACCCATCTGACGCCGGAAACGGGTTTGGGCATCAAACCCATCAGCGCCAAAAACACGAAACGGCTGGTGGCCAGCGCGATTTCGCACGCGATTAAGAATGGATTTCCGAGTGTTACATTGATGCACAAGGGCAATATCATGAAGTTTACCGAGGGTGCTTTCGCAAAATGGGGCTACGAGGTGGCCCGCGAGAAGTTCCGCAACGACACCATCACCGAGAAAGAACTGTATGACGATTATCAAGGCAAATTCCCGGAGGGCAAAGTATTGATCAAGGATCGCATTGCGGATATGCTCTTTCAGCAGGTCCTGCTGCGCCCCGATGAATTCGGCGTAATTGCAACACCGAATCTGAACGGCGATTATATTTCAGACGCACTGGCCGCCCAGGTGGGTGGATTGGGAATGGCGCCGGGTGCCAACATCGGCGACAGCTGTGCCGTTTTTGAAGCAACCCATGGCACGGCACCTAAATATGCCGGTCTGGATAAGGTCAATCCGAGTTCGGTGATTCTTTCAGGCGCCATGATGCTGGAGTATATGGGCTGGCGGGAGGCATCCGATACCGTTCGCTCGTCTCTGCAGGCTGCAATTAAGGCGCGCCGGGTAACCTACGATCTGGCCCGGCAGATAGAGGGCGCCACTGAAGTCAAATGCTCGGAGTTCGCCGAAGCAATCGTCGCCAAGATGAAAAGTTGATTCTTTCAATCATATCTCCATCTATATGTCGCCGGCATTGCACTTGTGTTTCCTGTCTGACAAATAAGCATCGGTAATCGCATTGTTTTCTGGATTCTTACTTGAACTGCCGGCGACGTATAAATGGAGTTCTGGAGGAAAGAATTATGGCGGTAATTAAACCCCATCTGAATCGGTTGGTTTTCGGTCTGATCGGATTATTTCTGGCTGGATCTATTATCACCACTCAGGCCAGCACTAAAAGCTGGCCGGAGATTCTGGAGCGGGCTCGCGGTCAAAGGGTTGACTGGTACATGTATGGCGGATTTGCATCCACCAATAATTATGTAAACGGCTACCTGGCCCCGCGTTTAAAGGAACTCTATGGTGTTGAATTGCGTCAGGTACCGATCAAAGACATCGCCGAGGTGGTCAGCAAAATTCTGGTTGAAAAGCAGGCCGGAAAAAACGACGGGGGAGAAGTGGATTTAATGTGGATCAATGGCGAAAATTTTCGCACCTGCAAAAAAAATGAATTGCTTTTTGGACCGTTTGCCGACCAACTGCCCAATCACAAACTGGTGGATTGGGGTCTTGCTTCGGTTTCCAATGATTTTGGAGAGCCCGTTGACGGAATGGAATCGCCCTGGGGCAGCGCCCAGGTGGTCATGATCTACGACACCAAACGCACGCCCGATCCTCCCCGAACAGTGGCCGATCTGCTGGCCTGGATATCGAACAACCCGGGGCGTTTTACCTACCCGGCACCCCCGGATTTCACGGGCTCGGTTTTTGTACGACACATATTCTATCATGTCTCCGGCGACGTCAAATACTGGCAGGGAAATTTCACCGAACAACAGTTTAATGAAGTGTCCAATCAAACCTATCAGGTACTGGCGGACCTTGCACCCAAACTGTGGCGCCGGGGTAAAACCTATCCCCAGAGTCCGGTTCAGCTGCATCAGCTTCTGGCCGATGGCGAGGTGGATTTTGCCATGAGCTATCATCCGGCCAAAGCATCCGAAATGATACACGACGGCCTTTATCCCGCTACCGTACGCACCTTTGTCTTTAAGGAAGGCACGATCAGCAACACCCATTTTGTTGCAATTCCATTTAATTCATCGGACAAGGAAGGAGCCATGGTCGTGGCAAACTTTCTGATTTCACCGGAAGCGCAATGGCAAAAGGCCAACCCTGAGGTCTGGGGCGACTTGCCGGCCATTGATATCCAGCGGCTGGACCCGGAATGGCAAAACAAATTCAAGAACCTGCCCCGGGGAGTTGCCACCCTGACAGATGAAGAGCTGCAGAGCCACCGCCTGCCGGAACCGCCGTCTGAAATACTGATCCGCCTCGAAAAAGGCTGGGACAAACATGTGCTGAAGGGGAGATAACGGCTGACAGAGGACAGAGGTCAGACGACAGATGACAGAGTACAGAAAACAGAGGGCAGAAGACAGACAATGGGGACCGATGGGAAACCGTTCCGGAAGCCGGGTTCAGGGTATATTTAACTGAGATATGAACGTCGAACTTCGAACGTCCAACGTCCAACTTCGAATATTGTATTCTGTCGATTATAAAACATATCGAAACAAAGCAAATTACTTCTTCAAGATTGGTTTGCAGAAATCGATAGAATACCTCAAATAATCAATAATCAATAATCAATATTCATTTCCGGCTCTGCCGGATTGGGAACTTATGAATTTCGACCCTTCTGCCACCGATTCTTTAAACCTCCGCACGGATCGTCTTGCGCAGGACACCAATGCGCGCACAAGAATCAGCCCGGGTTTTACGGCCATTGCCAAAATGGTCGGACCGGCTTTGATCGTCGTTATGGTGTTGTTTGGTGGCGGACTTATGCTGGGCCTGATCCAGAGCCTGGGCCATTTGCCGGCTGCCGGTCTGAAATCTTTATCATTCAAACATTTTGGCAATGTGCTGGGTGATCCGGATTTTTTGCTCAGTTTGTCCCTGACGCTATACGTTGCGGTAACATCAACTCTGATTGCCGCCGCCATCAGTGTCGTAATGGCCATTTTTCTCCTGCAGATTTCCAAGAAAAGCCGTATCGCCCATTTTATTTTTCAGATCCCGTTGACGGTACCGCACCTCGTGATCGCGGTAGCAATGGTTTTTATGTTGACGCCGTCCGGCATATTTTCGCGAATGGCCGTCAAAATCGGGTTGATCGATTCTTCCGCGGCATTCCCCCTGCTGGTTAATGATCAATGGGCAATCGGTATTATCCTGGCCTACGTATGGAAAGAAATTCCGTTCATTACCCTGATGATCCTATCCGTTTTGCAACGCAGCGGTGCCGAACTGCTGGAGGTTGGGCGAACCCTGAAGGCGGGTCGTTGGCAGCGATTCCGTTATATCACCCTGCCCACGATTTCGCCCAGTCTGGGAGCTGCCTGTCTGATCGTTTTTGCCTACACTTTTGGTGCGTTCGAAGTTCCGTTCCTGCTGGGGCAAACCCATCCCATGATGCTGCCCGTGTGGGCCTATAAGAACTACAGTGATGTGGATTTGTTGGCGCGTCCCGAGGGGATCGCAACGGGTTTGATTATTGCTGCAATTATCGTGGTCGCCATTGTGATCTCCCAGTTTTTGACCCAGGCAGCCAGACGGCGAGGGGTAGTCCTGTGAAGCCGCTTCATCGAAATATAGCCTCGACAGCGATGATCACTGCGGTTTTGTTCCCGTTTCTGGTACTGGTTCTGTGGTCGTTCAGTGCCCGCTGGTTCTACCCCCAATTGTGGCCGGATCAATGGGGGCTGAGGGCCTGGCAGTATATTTTTGGGGTCGCCGGATCTCAAATCATATCCGGTCTGGTTCAAAGCATCCTGGTCGCGCTTGCAACCGCGGTCGTCTCGATCGGGGTCGGCGTGCCGGCCGGCAGGGCATTGGGCCTCTACAATTTTAAAGGGAAAGATCTGATTTCCGTTATGTTGATGCTGCCGGTTATCGTACCGCCGCTGTGCGTTGCCATGGGCTTGCATTTGTGGTTTATCAAATTGGGATTGGCCGAAACATTTATCGGCGTCGTGCTGGTGCATCTGACTTTTTGTCTGCCGTATTCGATCTTTGTCATGTGGGGCGTGTTTTCTAATTACAACCCGGACTATGAAAATCAGGCCCGGTCCCTGGGCGCATCTTCCTGGAAAATAGTGTTGCGGGTAATGCTGCCGCTGACCCTTCCTGGAATCATAGTGGCCGGTCTGTTTTCGTTTCTGCTGTCCTGGAGTCAGTATCTGAGCACGTTAATTATCGGTGGCGGTCGCATTACCACGCTGCCGATACTGCTGTTTGCGCTGATGGGAAGCGGTGATCGGCCCGTGGCCGCAGCCGTCAGCATTGTATTTGTTGCCCCGGCATTCCTGGCACTGCTCTTCAGCGCCAGATATCTGGGCGGTAAAAGCATCGCAGGAGTTCGCTAATGGGAGAGCTGAGCTTAAATAACCTCACGATTCGCTATGGCGGGACAACCGTGGTTCGCAACTTCAACCTTGAGGTTCGCAACGGCGAAATGGTGTCATTGCTGGGGCCGAGCGGTGCCGGCAAAACCACAGTGCTTAAATCTGTGGCCGGTCTCATCAAACCCCACGCCGGCGAAATATCCATCGACGGACTTCCGGTAACGAATCTGCCCCCGGAAAAACGCAACGCAGTCATGGTGTTTCAGAAATCTCTGCTGTTCCCGTTCATGAATGTCGCCCAAAACATTGCTTTTGGATTACGGATGCAGGGACGCCGGCAGGACGCGCAGGTTCAAAAAAAAATCCGGGATATTATGCAATTGACCGAGCTGAGCGGACTTGAAAGGCGCAAAGTCCACGAATTATCCGGCGGCCAGCAGCAACGCGTCAGCCTGGCCCGGGCCCTGGTGCTTAAACCGGCCATATTGCTTCTGGATGAGCCCCTGAGCAACCTTGACGCCAACCTGCGCCAGCAAATGCGGGAATTGATCCAGGATATTCAAACCGAAACCGGTATCACAACCCTGTTTGTCACCCACGATCAAGCCGAGGCGCTGATGATGTCACACCGGGTAGGCCTGCTGCTGGGGGGACGCCTGCGCCAGGTCGGCGAACCCCGCATGCTGTTTCACCAACCGGCGGATCCGGAAGTCGCCCGTTTTTTTGGCGGCTGCAATTTCATTCAAGGTCGCATAAAAAATGGCCATTTTCAGTCGGAGTTCGCCACCGTTCAAACAAATCAAGAAAACGGCAACGGCCATCCGGTGACCGCCACGATTCGACCTGAGGATGTCATCATCTCATCGAACTCCAATTATGATTTGCAGGGCGAGATTCAAAAAGCAAACTTCGAAGGCAGTGCCACCCGCATCTGGGTCCAGTGCAAGGGAAATCGGTTTGTGGTTCTGACGTCGGATGCAAATTTCTCCCCTGGTCAACAGGTCGGCCTGCACCTGCCCCCCGAAAAAATCCGCATTTTCCCTTCCGAAGAAGACTTTGTTTGAAATTATCTGATCGAGTCATTATGATATCGGACACAGAAAAATAGATAGTTCGTGAGTTCATGAGTTGATAAGTTCGTAAGCCATAATGGATTTATGATCAATTTAATGTTAGCTTAACAACTGAAGAATTTAGGCGCATACGAGCTCAAGAGCTTACCAACTAATGGACTAATGAGCCAACGAACTTACGAGCTCAACAGCTTACGAGCTGACGAGCTTACCAACTCATAAACTTACGAGCTCATGAACTTCTCGCCATCGGTGATGGAGTAGATTGACGATGACAAACAACCTGATGGCCGACATACTGCCCAAAGTGGAGGAATACCTCGAGCGACAGGACTGGAGCAAGGTTCCGGCCATGCAGGGCCGCGAGTTCACTGTCACACCTCTGGCCCAGGGGGAGTACAACCTCAATTATCTGATCACCTCGGATCCAATCCGGCTCGTCTTCCGGGTCAACATCGGCACCCAGATTGATCGTGACGACCAGATCGTTTACGAATACCGGGCATTGGAACTGTTAAAGCAAAGCAGGGTCACCCCACGGCCGCACTTCGTTGACGATTCCCGCAATTTTTTCGACCGCGGCATCCTGATTATGGATTTTCTTCCGGGCGAACCGCTGGACTACAATCGGGACCTGGATCGGGCCGCCGGACTGTTTGCCGCTATTCATCAGGTTGAGGTGCCGCCGCAGGTCAATCACCTGATCCGTGAAGATGCGCCGCTGTCTCTGATCTACGAGGAATGTGCCGGTCTGCTGCAGCAGTATGTTGACTCGGATCTGGCAGACCCGGACATCCGCCAATATCTAATCGATCTGAAAAACTGGGCCAGCGGGGCCAGAGCCACGGAGAAGTACTACCAGCAGGACCCCTGGCCCTGTATTGTCAACACGGAAGTCAACTCCGGCAATTTCATTCTCAATCGGGAAACAGGGGCCATCCATCTGGTGGACTGGGAAATGCCCCGCTGGGGCGATCCGTCCCAGGATCTCTGCCATTTCTGCTCACCGCTAACGACCCTGTGGAAAACCGACTTTCGCATGTCTTCTGAGAAGAAGAAGGAATTTTTGAATACCTACCGTCAGCACATTAAAGATCCCCACCTGCGCAACACATTGGAAGAGCGGGTCCGCCTGCGCGATCCCTTCGTTTATCTGCGGGGCATTTCCTGGTCGGCCATGGGCTGGGTGGCCTATCAAACGGAGTTTTCCGGTATGAAAAATCCCGATACCTGGGCCAAACTGCAGCAGTATTTGAACCTGAAATTTATTCGCTCTCTTTTTGATCCGTTCATCGACCAATGATATTCGTTAGATCAGCTAATCTAATCATGAATTTAATACCTGAATTTGGTCAATTCTCGTGCGCGGATCACGAAGGTTCACATATATACCAGGTTCATCTTGAAATCGTAGACCTGGCCGTCGGATGATAGTTTCATTTCCTATTCAACAAAGTGTAATATGGTATCGACAATTTCCTTGGGAAGGTCCGAATCCTCGAGCATACCGTGAAGGCGTCTAAACGCTTCGGATACCGATTTATGCATGCAGATATCATAGGATTCAATCATGCCGCCAATTTCGTTTTTGTATTCCGGAAAGTCTTCCATAGCCCGGTTCAACGCCCGTTGAATTTGTTTGACAGTGTGTGCTATCCTGGCAAACTCCGCAAATCCCACATCTTTAATGAGTTCAACGGCCATTTTAAACATATTGGCTTCCTCCGAAAACTAGATTTTTTCAACGGCCAACAACTTCTGAAAATCATTGGGCTCGGACTGGGCGGTGCTGGTTTTTGTTTTGGAAATATGAAACTGTGATGGGCCGGACAGGGGCGGAATTGCACCAAGAATATCATTCATTTTTTACCCCTGTTAAAGACTGTTTGATATGTAAATAGGCAAATTCAGTGCCAGAATAAGAACGATGACAAATATCCAAGCCGTTGGAGTGTTTTCCCATAATACGGCTGCATCTCGGCGAAGCCTGGACTGGGCTCGATACAGGAGTAGGAATCCGGAAAATAAGGCGCCGAGTATACTGGATGCCCGACTGTACGGACGTGACGAAGAAGACGCCCCGTCGACTGAACGATGTAAAAATCAATATTTCATCTGGAAAAATATTGCCCCGTGGTGGAGTCAGCGGAATATTTTTCCTACCGATAAACTGCAAGAGGAGTAAAAGACAAAAGGAACAGGTAAAATATACTTGCGGGACAAACATCAGGACGGTCTTACTTTTTCCAAGTTTGTTTATTGATTCCCAGCCGAACATTTTGAGCCACCTTTATTATGCAAATGTATTGATTCTTATATCGATCCGGGCGCCGTAACCGTCGGCCCGGTTCCTCCTGTTGCACCCGTTGGTGGCACGGGACCACCTGGCGGTACTGGTGCTGGAGGCGCTCCTGTGACTGCACCTGTGCCTCCCGTTGCAGTACTGGTGCCTGAGCTTCCACCATTGAAAATCATATTACCGGTGCCACCGGAGCCCGCTTTTGCATTTCCGATTCCACCAGTGCCGCTGTTCATACCGAATCTTGAAATACCGCCCTGAGCCGGTGGTGGAGAGGTCGGCGTGGGTATCTGTGGAATAGCACCGTCTGCACCACCATCACCACCGTTACTGGTGGCGTCACCACCGTTTCCACCGGCAATATTGGCTCCCCTTCCTCCTCGAGAGGTTGCATTGGCACCATTTCCACCAGCATGGGCATTGATATTCGCCGGCGGGATCGTGACAACGCAGGATGTAAATGCTACAGTGCCGCCATTGCCACCTTTAGCACCCTTGGCGATAGCATCACCGCCACCGAGCACAAAAGCATTGCCCCCTGATGCAACACAGTCACCACCGGGAAATCCGGCACCACCCGTGATCTTACCACTGCCGGTAACCGCCATACCCTGAACCAAACCCTGTATATGAACATCTCCCGCAGCATTGGAAGGACCGCCTTCAGCGTAGGCATCTGCACCATTTTGTGCATTCGCAACAGCTGTCCCACCCGTTCCCGGCCAGCCGCCCCTGATCTCCCCGTCGATATTGATACCATCCAAGGCGCATATCCGCACATCACCGCCGGCGCCAGCTTGTGCTCCTACGGCGATCGCACCGCCTCCGATCGGAATATTAAGTATATTGTTTATCGGCGTTCCTACAGCCACAGCATTCCCGCCATCACTGGCACCAAAACCGTCGACAAATCCCTGAATATCGACCCCGCCCTGTGGCGCTAATATGGTGACAGTGCCGGCATTTGTACCGGGATTACCTCGTGCCAATGCATTCTGTAATTGCGAACGGATGACTGCCGGTGGAGTTAACGGCACATTGGCCTGGCCTACCAGTCCGGTTTGGTTTACTGTGACGTTGTTTTGCAATGATACTAAAGTTATCGAGACATTTGCCCCCACCGCGATGCCATTTGGGTTGTGGGTAATAGTGCCATCAATAATCAATTGCTGATCGGTAATAATAGTTAAATCAGCGGTCAAAGACAGCGTCACACCTTGTGGCAAAGTATAATTGGGGATGTAAAACACGCCGCCGGTAGTATTCGCATTTGGTGGTTGCGTCGGTTGAGCGGGCGGTGCAGGAGGAGAGCATGCGGTACCGGGCTTGGCGCCGGCAATCCGTGGTGCCGGGGGATTTTGAAAAAGGGCAAATATAATGGCCTGATTTATTGCATATCCAATTACAGCGACAAGAATGAACGCTGTTAGAATCGCAAAGACAAGAGTAATAAAAAACATGACATGCTCCTTTTTCTCGTCTTGAAAAACAATTTATCCTAAATTATGTATCTTTAAGCCGAATGTAAAATTCCAATCTGATAGTTGGGCTTTTGAATTTAATACTCTCAAAACATACCTTGACTTAATTGCATTTTACGAGTAACAGGTTAATTATACTAATTATTCCGCACTGAGAAATATACATCATGCAGGTGCGGTGGGTTAGAGGTTCTTTGAGAAATACTATCAACTGCCAGTGGAGGATGATAAAATGCCTAAAAACAAAAACCATCCAAAACGATGCCCATGGGTTATTCCTTTGGTTGTGTTAATAGCCATCGTGTGTGGCTGTGCTTCTCATAAGGCTGTTGAACCTGAGCCGGCACCGGCAAGAACAAAAACTATTACTGAGATTGCTGCCAGTGAGAATTCAGAAGCGGTGGTCGTCACCATTATAAGGATAACAGCTGCGAAATAATACTTCTATTTGGGGCTACGGCAACTTATTGATATAGAACAGATAATTACCTATTCTGGGCTATAAAATAGGCCTATATTGAGTTTTATAGGGGTAAAAAAAGTAGTTTATCATTGAGCTTATGGCGAGAGGAAAACAGTATTTTTGTTCCGGGGATATCTAACTTATTGATCATCAATGACGTAAAAGAAAATTTCTTCTCAAGTTTCGCAAAGACATTGTCCTTAAGTAAGTTTGGCCAATAACGTCCCCAAAGTTTCCTTAAAATTCAATGTTGATTAACCTGTCCGCTTCCGTTATCAGCTTGGGTATTGGTAACCTATTATTGATGCCTCAATATGTGGAACCGCCGTGTCTCGTCGGAGCTCGACGTGTAGGGTCGTCTTGTCCCGTCGTAGCTTGCAGAGCGAAGTCGGAAGCTAAAAGCGATCTGTCGGGTCGTAGCTCGAAGAGCGAAGCTCCAAGCCTGAAGAGCAGATTCGGATCTGTCGCGGCGTAGCTGCAGTGAAGACGGAAGCTGATGCCTTTGTCCATTTCACCGTTATCGATTGATCCGTTTTGAAAAAGCAACTGCCCCGTGCGCCAAGCTAATTTAGCGCTTCTTCAGGAAAACCCCAACTTTAGGAGGTAAGCCATGGCAGAGCCGTTACTCCCCCAAAACGACCCCAAGCCCACCCGTCGCGCCAAACGCCTGCGTAAAGTCCGCCAAAATTACCAATACAATTACAGCTACCTCAATCCGATCGCCTTTGTCAATGGCATCCCCGACGGAGAATTTCCGGATTTCGATTGGATTTTCAAAGTCGGTCGAAGGCTGGCAACCATCCTTGTTAACAACCTTTTGAACGATGACGACCCCGGTAAAAAACAAAGTGTGTTTTCCACGGGCGTGTCCCTGATCAGAATTCTATCCGGCATGAGATCTGAAGAAAGAGTGGTAACCAGATTTCAAGAAGTCATGAAGCTGTTCAATTTCGACAAGGCCGGTGAAGGGAAGAACCTCGAAGATTATAAGGAACTGTTTTCCGCCCTGGAGCTTCCGGCCATCGCGCACAATTTTCAAGAAGACAAGATTTTTGCCCGAATGCGGGTGGCGGGTCCCAATCCGTTGATGCTTACCCGCGTGAGCCAGGCGGGCAAAACTAAATTGGACAAAGCGTTTCCGGTCACAAACGAAATCTTCCAATCCGCTCAAGGCTTTACCAACGATTCCATGGCGCAGGCCATCACGGAAAACCGGCTTTATATGGTGGATTACGCCGCTCTCGATGGTATGCAACCCGGTCGTTTTCCCGATGATCAAAAATATGTCTATGCGCCCAAAGCCTTGTTTGCCGTACCGACCGACCCCAGCGTTGTGGACGACGCGACGCTGTTGCCGATTGCCATCCAATGCGGCCAGGAGCCGTCTAAATTTAAACTCATTACCCC
>JASJCE010000185.1 GCA_030066155.1 Desulfobacterales bacterium
CTCAGTCTTTTTTATAAAATCGACAGAATACATTCCTTTGATATTCGAATTTCAGTATTCGATATTCGCTTTTCAAAGTCTCTTTTTTCGATCACCTGACACCTGAAACCTGAAACCTGAACACTTATTTGTTCACCCTGAACCTTCACCCGTAGCATCCCGCCACATCTTCCAATGTCCTGGCACTCAAAAAATCGGCAATGGCGCGATCATAGACGGCCGTATGTTCAAATGCTTTTTGTGCCAGGCGGAAGCGCATATCCAGGGTCAACGCGCCATTGTTGGCCTTCAGTTCAGCGACAATCCCATCGTAGTCGCCAGGGTCTACTACCGATGCGACCCGGATAAAATTCTTGGCCGATGCCCGGATCATGCACGGACCGCCAATGTCGATGTTGCCGCGTGCCTGTTCAACCGTAACGTCCGGCTTGGCGATGGTCTCTTGGAAGGGATAGAGATTGACCACGACCATATCGATCGGCACACTGCCGGTTCGATTCAGATCGCTCCGATGGGCTTCATTATAGGTTTCGGTCAGCAATCCAAGATAGATCTTGAAATCCAGCGTTTTGACCAACCCGCCCTGGGTTTCGGGCTGTCCCGTGTAATCCGAGACCTGGGTCAAATGAGTATCAGCCGCATCGCCCATAATTTCACGCAAGCGGGCAAATGTGCCTCCGGTAGAAAATATCTTTAAATCCGGGTTAACGGACATAAGCTGCGGTACAAAAGAATCCAGACCACTTTTGTCCGAGACACTCATCAGGACATGCCGCAGGGTGACGGAAGAATCGATTTTATCCACGATATTGATTGCCATAGTTCTCACCTTTTCCCTTCATATTCTTCTAAAAAACGGTTAAAAAACGCCTCCATCACAGCATGGCGCCGAACAGCCAGTTTTCGTCCCTCGCGAGTCAGGATGCGGTCCTTAATTTTGCGGAGTTTGACGATATACTCACGGTACCCGGTATCGTCGATGGAGTATGCCGAGGTCCCCTCGATGTCTGCAATGTCGCTGTGTAGCCTGGCTCCGATTTCCCCGGCGAACAAAAAAGCCCGCGCCACCCCGACCGCACCAATCGCGTCGAGCTTATCGGCATCAAACAAAACCATGGCCTCCGGTGTTCGGGGGTTGTGGCTGCCCCGGAAACGGTGGGATCGAATACAATGCAGAATGTTGTCACGCTGGGCGCCGGTCAGCGGCAATTTAGCCACGATGGGCGCTGCCAGTTGTGCACCTTTTTCAGCATGGCAAACAGCGCCATTCGCTTCATCCTGCCGCCCGCGGGCGATATCGTGCAGGTAGGCGGCCGTCAGCAGCACATCCATCTCCGCACCTTCGACAGTACCGATGCGGTCGCACAAACGGCAGACCCGCAGCGTATGGTCCCAGTGGTGACTGCCGCGCGCGTCTTGAAAATAGGTGTATGCGATTCGCTTTACCGTATCGAGCATATCATTCTAATCAGATTGGAGATGCCTGGTACATACACCAAGTCGCGCGGCCCATGCAACCACCAAATCGAGCACAGTTGTGTTATTGCCAAGTGAGTGGTAAAATTCTGGGAGGATCAGGGAAAACACAGTTTGATGAAAGGACACCGTCATGGGCATAGCTCGAATACCGGCATTGATCTGCGCCATCTTGATACTGGCTTCGGGTACGGCTGCCGATACGGGGATTCCCGGTTGGGGAAAAGCAACCTGGGGGATGACCCATTCGGCAGTAAAAAAGCATTATCAGCTCAATACATGGGAACCGGGCCGTACGCCAACCTGCAAATCGAAGCAAAAAGTTCGTATTTGGGGCCGCGATTTTTCAGTTGCATTTTATTTCGATGCTCGTTCAGCCAGCGGCAAATTGTACAAAGTCACCCTGGTTCATTTCAACCACAAGAATAAAGACGCAGACTGGATGCACGCCATCAAGGATATGCTGGTCCAAAAATACGGTAATCCGGATACATTTGAAACCCAAGAAACCATGAAGACCAGCTTTTGGAAACAGTCGGATGGACAGCTCAAATTTACTACATTAACCGGCCAAACCGTCATGTGTGCAATGGAGTATATGGCCGTCAGTACGGAAAAGACAAAGCTTTGATCTTGATTTACGGCAAAGCCGGTTTTCTCCGACCTAACCCTAACCCAGACGAGCCGGTTGTAGCGAAGCGGAAATCCCGTTTTTGCGGGGAGCAAAAAAAGATCAATCACGAAAGCTCGAAATGACGAAAACACGAAATAAAGCTAACAAATTATTCTTGTTTTCCAACTTTCGTGATTTCGTGATCAAAATATCTTTTCATAAAATGCCAAGGATTCACTTTTAAGATTCTAAGCTTTTTCCGAGACGGCGCTCGGAAAAAGGGGCCCCTGCGGGGCAGCAAAATCGTAAACCGAGCAATCACGTAAATTTTTGGTGTCAGGTTTCGGGTGTCAGGAAAGCCGATCGCGAAATCCTGAAACCTGAACACTGAAACCTGAAACCATTTTAGTTCTGATAACATGTTGTCAGAAAAAAGGGCCTAAAGACCAGTTTTTCGATTTGGAATAAAGGTATTAACTTTACCCGTATATTACCGATAACACCAATCAGGACATTTAAATTGAACCAAAGTTGAAAATTCGAGATCAGGCGCAGCCCAGTGGATCAACCCAACTATATCCGAGTGCGGGATTCGCAAATCAATTATTATATCGAGGTGCCCCTCTATCACCAGACCGGGAAAAACGGTTATTGTCTATACAAGCCTGCCGGCACCAAACTCACGGAAATACGTCTCAATCAGAAAAGGCATCCCCGACTCTTCATCCAGCAAACCGACCGGATAATTGCCATCAGGGAAATCCAAAAGGAATTTAACCGGCAAATCTCCGACAGCATTAAAACCGGCAATGCTCTCAAGGTTAAAGCAACTTTATGTAATCTGGTTGAAGAAACCCTTGCAGAACCCCGCAGCGGAACCCTCCGTTCGGCGCCTGAGACCATTGATTCGCTCATCACCGGTTACTCAAAGCACCCGGATATCTTAAAAGCGTTTGCATCTATTTCTTTTAAGGACTACACGACCGTTATTCATTCCGTTAATGTGATGGCCTTGACGCTTGGATTTTGTTTTTATTCAAACTTTCCGTTGCAGAAAACCCGAAAAATAGGTCTGGCCGCGCTCCTGCACGATGTCGGTAAAACCGAGATACCATCCTCTATTTTAAAAGCGCCACGCAAGCTCAGCACTCAAGAGTTCAATATTATGAAAACCCATCCGACGGTCGGCAGAGAAATTATCCGGGACAAAAACAAAATCGGTGGCGGTGTCGCCGAAGGCGCCTATGAGCACCACGAAAAACTGGACGGTAGCGGTTACCCTTTAGGAACAACCCGAATCTCCTATATTGGCCAACTTCTGGGGATAATTGACTGCTACGAAGCCCTGACCAACGAAGACCGGCCTTACCGCAGGGCCCGACAACCGCTGGAAACATTGAAATTTTTGAAAAATGATGTGGAAGCCGGCAAATTTAGTCGGGATATTTTTGAAAAATTCTGCTACAGCTTAATATAAACCTTTCCATTCCGTCTCCGTATACTAAACCACCTTGGTATTAATTAACGAATGATCCAGTTTGTGCTGGAGGCGGGATGCGGGATGCTGATAGAATGGAGGGGGAGAGAGGGAGAAGGAAAATCGGGATGCTGGATGCTGGATGCTGGATACTGGATTCTGGATGCTGGATACTGGATGCTGGATACTGGATACTGGATACTGGATACTGGATGCTGGATACTGGATGCTGATAGAATGGAGGGGGAGAGAGGGAGCAGGAAAATCGGGATGCTGGATACTTGATGCTCGATACTCGATACTCGATGCTGGATGCCTGATGCCGGTTGGCGGGTACGAGTTGATTGGAAGCTATATGGCTAAAATTTCGATTGAGCGAAGCGACTTCCATCATTTGTCATTCGACAATCGTCATTCGACATTCTATTTGGATACGCATAATGTTCATGAAGTATACCATAAGCGTCGGCACCATATTATTTTTGCTGACGTTCTGCGGCTGCGAATCGGCACGCTACTACGGACAGGCCATCCGCGGTCAGCACAGCATCCTTGAAAAACGCCAGCCAATTTCAGAAATAATCGAAAATCCGGACTCGCCGGAATTTCTTCGAAAGAGATTGGCCCATATCCTTAAGGTGCGCAAATTCGCTGAAAGCGAGCTTCGGCTGCCGGTTGAAAAGAATTATCTAACGTATGTGGAACTCGACCGGCCATATGTTGTCTGGAACGTTTTTGCCGCCCCGGAGTTTTCCATGACACCCAAAACCTGGTGTTACCCGGTTGTGGGTTGCGCCGCATATCGCGGATATTTTGCCGAAAAAGATGCTGAACAATATGCAAACAGTCTGAACGAACGGGGATACGACGTCTATGTAACCGGTGTCACGGCTTATTCGACACTCGGCTGGTTTGATGATCCGGTGCTGAGCACCTTTTTGCAGTATTCCGAAATCAGATCGGCCGGCTTGATTTTCCACGAGCTGGCTCATCGCCTCCTCTACGTCAAAGGTGACACCGTTTTCAACGAAAGCTTTGCCACAGCAGTCGAACAGGAGGGAATTCAGAGGTGGCTGGCCGTATCTCAGGCGCCTTCCGGTTACCATGACTATCTGAAGCAGTACGACCGGCAACAGGCATTTGTCCATCTGGTCCTGCGATACCGTCGGATGTTGGAGTCAGCCTACCGGTCGAAT
This sequence comes from Desulfobacterales bacterium, assembly GCA_030066155.1. Lineage (GTDB taxonomy): Bacteria > Desulfobacterota > Desulfobacteria > Desulfobacterales > JAFDCJ01 > JAFDCJ01. Next base: position 4,763 of record JASJCE010000185.1, read on the forward strand.
GCATCCGATCAACAAAAACGGGAAAAAAAAGCTGCCTTAATCTCGAATCTGCGATACGAATTCGACCGTTTGAAATCAGCTGACAACGGCCTGTCAGCCTATGAGGACTGGATAAATAATTCCCTGAACAATGCCAAAATATCCAGTGTGTCCGCCTATCACGACTTTGTACCGGCATTTCGAAAATTGCTGGCGCAACACCGGGGCGATCTGACGCAGTTTTACAATGCCTGCCGCGAACTGGCCGGGACACCCAAGGATGAACGGCATCGGACGATGAATCGCTACCTGGAAAATTAAATCGATCAGCTTGACAGAGAACTGCAATTTTTTTAATATCTTAACATGTACGAAAACTTTTTCGGTTTCAAAGAAAAACCATTCAAACTGGTGCCGAACCCGGACTACCTGTTCCTGAGCAAAAGTCACGAGGAGGCCCTGGCCCACCTGAATTACGCCCTCTCCCAGGGAGACGGATTCGTCGAAATTACCGGAGAAGTCGGGACCGGCAAAACAACTCTATGCCGTGCATTTCTTGAAAATCTGGATGATGATACCATTGCCGCCTATATCTTCAATCCGAAACTGGGGCCCCGACAGCTCATAAAAACCATTAATGATGAACTGGGCATACCCTATAAAACCGATAACACAAAGGATTTGATTGATAATCTGAACAACTTCCTCATGCGACAGAAGATCCGCCGTAAAAAGGTGATTCTGTTGATTGACGAAGCCCAAAACCTGAGCAAAAATGTTCTGGAGCAGCTGCGGTTACTGTCAAATCTGGAAACCAATAAAGAGAAGCTGCTGCAAATCATTCTGGTCGGACAGCCGGAGCTGAGTGAGGCGCTGAATTCCTATGAACTCAGGCAACTCGGGCAGAGAATCACGTTGAGATATCATCTCAGCCCTTTGAATTTCCGGGAAACCATCGATTACATTCAATACCGGATCAGCATTGCTGCGCAGAAGCCGGGTCTCAAATTCGATCATGCGGCTTACCGGCCAATTTATAGATACTCTCTGGGCATTCCGCGACTGATCAATATTACCTGCGACCGGGTATTATTGACGGCGTTCGGTCTGGGCCGACATAAAATCACGGGCAATATCGCACGCGCCAGCGTGAAGGAATTGAAAAGCAGGGGAATTGTCAAAAGGTTTCAGTTGCCGGATTGGAAAACGATAACGGTCATTTCAACTGCAGCCGGACTATTAGTTGCGGCTGCGATATTGCACCAGCCTCTGCGAAAAGCAATCACCTCATGGGTCAGCCAATTGGCGGACAGCCCCCAACTCGCCGCAACCGTCGTCAATCCCAATCCAACCGCAACCGGGAATATCATGCCTGACATCACCAGCGACGACCCAATTGCTAAAGTGGCCGATCCCGACACCGGTTCGGTTGCGGTTTCGGTACCGACATACGGGACTGACGAGCAGACAGCTCAGGGCACGATGTCCGATTTGCAAGGAGTTTCGAGCCCGCAGCAGACGGGTTCGCGGGATGGCGGCTCAGACGAGACAGCCGAGACGATATTGACATCACCCGCCATAGATGATGAATTGGAGGCGTATGCCGACGAATCAGAGCCCAACGCGATCACAAAACTGGCAGATTATCTGACAGCGATGGACATCCGAAATTCACGTTATTCCGCCCTGCAGGATGCGATGAATCTATGGCAAACGCCCATCGAAGTCCAACCATACCTGAACAGCCTGGATGACGATCAGGCATTTTTTCGGTTGACCACCAAGCCTAAAGGCGTTTTTATGCATCGCATCGAAACGGATCTGACAATGCTCAAACGCCTGAATATGCCGGCGATCCTGGAGTTGTTTCCAACCGGAAGCGAAGAACCCGGATATCTGACGCTCAGCAGGATTGAAGGAGAAAATTACGTCTTCGGCAGCCCGGTCAAAAGCTTGCCAGTGGTAGCGGACGCCGATCAGGTCAATTTATATTGGTCCGGCGTTGCTTATCTGCCCTGGAAAAACTTCCTGTCCATATGGGGCACCATTCCCAAACGTTCCAGTAAAGATTCCATCATCACCCTTAAACTGCTGCTGCACGATCTCGGATTCAGCGACGTTGAAATAAATGATGAGTACGATAGATGGACCCGCCGGGCTATCCAGGAGGTTCAGGCAAAATACGGCATCCCGGTCGACGGCTTCGTTGGACCGCTGACCAAAATGATCCTGTATCAGGAAAAACAAACATTTGAGATGCCAAGTTTAATTAACTAAGGATCCAGAAAGTATACATTGAGTTCAATTCTAAAAGCCCTGAAGCGCGTCGAAGCGGAGTCGCCGCCACTTCCGACCTATCAATACCAGTCCGCACCAATTGACCCCAAACAGGCACTTAATTCCAATACAAAAAAACGCTGGCTCCTGCGCCGGCTCATCTACCTGCTGCTCATCCTGGTTGTGATAGTCGGTGGAGCCGTGGTGGTTTTCAGCCAGAGGGATCTGCTGACCGCCGGATTATCATTTCTGTTTCCACCGGACCCCCCGCCGGCCGGAAACCGGACCGGCATCTATCGCGCAAAGATCCCGACTGCGACCCCCAACCCGACCCAAGCGCAGCGCCAAGTCACCCGCCGACCGGTGGGGCAAATCAAAACCCCCGCTACAACCGGCAGGGACAAAAAATTTCAAGCCCGCTCGACATCCGCTAATCGACGCTCTGCTGAGCGCACCGCTGTCCCCCGTCAAGCAGCCTCCGCCTTGCGCTCGCCACAGGCAAAACCCAAGGCGAAAGCCAATCCCCGGCCCAAACAGGTTGCGAGGCCTGCGAGCACCGCTTCCCTGAAAAAACCCAAAACTGAAAAAAAACCTCAAGCAGTTCGCCCGGCTGCCAGACGCCCGCAATCGGTCCGACCCGAGCCCCGCCAAACATATGATCGAATCAATGACGACAAATTGAGACTTCAGGCATTGGCCTGGGCTGAGGATGCCGACCGGAGGATGGTCGTCATCAATGACCGTATCGTTCATGAAGGTGAGTCAGTGGATGGCTACCTGATTCTTAAAATCCGCGAGGAGGATGTGATCATCCAACAGGGCGGAAAATCCTGGCGACTGGAATTCGGACTGCAACAGTAATTTCATCTTTTGAGCCCCCTAAATTTTTTATATTCAATATAAATTTAGTTACTTAAGAACCATAATAGCCGGATCGGGACGGTCGTTCGATTGACACCAGAGCTGTTTTTTTTTATAATTTTCAATATTGCTCAAGGCCTCTGGCTTTGAGTGGTACCCATCCGGAGACAGCATCAACTGCCCCGTTATAAACAATGTTAAGCAGTTGTCATTGTATTATTTTTCACGATTAAGAGTTTAAATGCGGCTAAAAAAAATAAAACTTTCAACCCTGATGTTGGTTGCCGTGACCATTGCGGTGATTCTAGGCAACGTTCTGTTCGATTTTGATGTCCTGCAGCCCATGGAGCACAAAGTTTATGATTCCATGAACCGGCTGCGTCAGCGCCAGGCGGGCACTGAAATCATAATTCTGGCGATTGACGAGCAGAGCATCCAACAGCTCGGCAGCTGGCCCTGGCCTCGCTCTTACATTGCCGAGATGATTAGCCTGTTGTCGCATTATGATACCCACACCTTGGGGATTTCGCTTCTTTACCCGACCAGAGAATTGAATACCGGCCTGCAGGAGATCGAACACCTCAAAAAGATATTGAACAAAAAAACCACCAAATCAGGTCGTAAGACCGCAACTAAAGTCAATAGTATCCTGACTGAAGCAGCCAAACGCTTAAACCATGATGCCCGGCTGATTTCCGCGGTCCGGTCCGCACGCAACGTGATACTGCCGTTGCGCTTTACCATTGGCGACCCGGGGGACGACAGCTCTCAAAAATTGTCGGCCTGGCTGAAAATAAATTCCCTGGAATTAAATAGCGTGCCCGAAGGCCGGAATTTGATGAATGGCCGGCCCGATGGTTTTCGCGGTATTCTCAATAACCGCCGGATGGAAGCCAGCCGGGTCATTGAACCGTATTTGGATCTTTCAACTAAAGCCGGCGCCCTGGGGCACATCAATCTGATTGGCGATACCGACGGTACGGTTCGCAATCTACCGTTGTTTATCACTTACCAGGATCGAAATTTCGTATCGTTTGCGCTCCAGGTCGCCAGGAAATATAAGGGCGGTCACCTCAAAGAAATAGAGCACGAACCGGGTAAGGTCATCTTAAGGCACCTGCAGATCCCGACCGAATACAGTTACCGGATGTTGATCGACTACAGCGGCCACGAAGCAAATATCCAGCGGATTTCATATGCCGACGTCATTAACGGCAAGGTCGACCTGAACATCTTCCGCAAAAAGGTGGTGCTGGTCGGTGTCACGGCCGAAGGCATCTCCCAGCATTACAACACCCCGGTCGGAACAAATGTTTCCGCCCTTGAAATCGAGGCCGCCGCTGTTGAAAACATCATTAACGGCAAATATATATCCCGGCCGACCTGGGTCTTTTTACTGGAGATCCTGGCCTTGCTGTACTTCGGTTTTTTTCTGCTCTTTGTCATCCCCCGGGTTACACCACGCATCGGTGCAACGATTCTGGGCATTTTTCTACTCACCTGGGTCGGCGCCTGTGTTCTGCTATTCGTTAGCAGCGGCATCTGGATGAAGATTCTCGCACCGGTGTTCCTATCTATTATCGGCTTTGCCATCGCCAACCGTCAGCACCATCTGGCAGAAAAGCACGATGAAAATGTCGAATTGAACAAAAGCCTGGGACTGGCACTGCAGGGTCAGGGTATGCTGGATATGGCCTTCGAAAAATTTTTGAAATGCCCGGTCGAAGATAAAGCCATCCAGAAGCTGCTTTACAACCTGGGACTTGATTTTGAACGCAAGCGAATGACCAACAAGGCCCTGGAAGTATATCGCCATATTATGAAAGCCGGCGCTTTCAAGGATGTCAACGAGCGAATCAAGAGACTGATAACATTGGATAACACCCTGGCGATGACGTCAGCCGCAGCCGCCAAAAGTGAAACCACATTTTTACTGCAAAACGGCGCCGCCAAGCCGACCCTGGGAAGGTACGAGATTTTGAAAGAACTGGGTCAGGGAGCCATGGGTATCGTGTACCTGGGCAAAGACCCAAACATCAACCGCGAAGTCGCGATCAAAACCGTTAATTATGCGGATATCCCGGCCGATGAATTAAGCGACGTCAAATCACGTTTCTTCCGGGAAGCGGAGGCCGCCGGAAAATTATCCCATCCGAATATCGTAACAATATATGATATGGGAGAGGATCATGACATGGCCTATATTGCCATGGAATTGCTCAAGGGCAGGGATCTGACCCATTACTGCCAAAAAGGCCAATTGTTGCCGCTGAAACGGGTGTTGAAAATGATCGGCGCCGTTGCCGAAGCCCTGGGATATGCGCACAGCCAGGAAGTGGTCCATCGTGATATCAAACCGGCGAATATTATCCTGCTGGAGGATGACCAGGTCAAAGTTGCCGATTTTGGCATTGCCCGGGTCATGTCATCGTCAAAAACCCAGACCGGGATCATATTCGGCACCCCCAATTATATGTCTCCCGAACAGGTTGCCGGCAAAAAAGTGGACGGCCGCTCGGATCTGTTCTCACTCGGTGTCGTGTTCTATGAATTGTTGACCGCTACCCGCCCGTTTAAAGGAGATAGCCTAACGGCTTTGCTGTATGCCGTCTCCAACACAGAGTACGTCCCCCTTGCGGAAATAGCCCCCAAAACGCCCCCCTGCGTTATCGAAATCGTCGAACGACTGCTGTCAAAGGGGGTTTCCAGGCGTTATCAGTCCGCCGCTCAGTTCATCAAGGATCTGCAGAGCTGTCAGGACACGATGAACTGACAGAAATTTCCGCCGTTTTGTCGAAGTCCCCTAATTCCTTTTTTTGGAATAAAAACAGGTAAAGATCCCGTTTAGATGTACCGATAGTAGTATGAACAACGCTGACGCGAGGGCGCATATGAGCGGCGCTGCTGGCCTGAAAAAAACGGCCAG
>JASJCE010000186.1 GCA_030066155.1 Desulfobacterales bacterium
CCTGAAGTACATTCCATATCAGAACCTTGGTTGATGCTGCATCCTTTATACCAACTTAAGAACGATGGATATGAAGCTGAGTATAATGCTCGGTGGGCATTCAAAGCTTTTCAAGGTTTTCTATCGGAGCTTCCAAAGAAAGAAGAAACGTATATAGATGCCGTTCGCCTTATGTACGGTTTCCTCTACAATAAGGTCCTTTTGCAGGAGGATGCAATTTATTTCTTGGACAAAACACCACGCTACTATTTTATTATTTCTGAACTTTACAATGTTTTCCCAGAAGCAAAGTATATTTTTCTTTTTAGAAATCCTTTAGATGTTTTAACCTCTATATTAAATACTTGGGTAAACTATGAATGGCGTAATCTTAGATACTTTTCACATGATCTATTTGATGCTCCTGATCTTCTTCTAAAAGGGCGAAATCAAATTAATGATCAATCTATCGTTGTCCATTATGAGACTCTTGTTCAAGAACCCAAGGCAACTTTGCAAACTATCTGCTCAAAATTGGGATTGAATTATTATTCAGGATTTTCTAATTATGGCATGACAAATATGCCTATGTGGGATTATGGTGATAAAAAGATATATACGCTAAATAAGCCTGAACCCTCAAATGCGGGAAAATGGCTCGATGCAGCCGGAAACCCACAATATTGGCGTTTGCTAAATGAATATTTAGAAATATTGGGTCGAGAAAAAACAGGTTTACTTGGATATGACTTTGGGCTTTTAAAAAGTCAACTTAACGAAAAAAAACCTCCAAGTTTCTTATTAGTTAAGACTGTTTCACTGAAGTGGCTGCTATCAACAAAAAATAAACAAGGAACCAAGTGGGAAAAGGCAAAGTTTTGGGCTACAAAACTAATTCAACATCGTCCATAATATCTGCTTCTGACATCATTGACTGCATAGCTGGGTTTGCGACAGTTCCAGATCGGATCCTTGTCAAGTCCATATGAAAGAAAAATATTGAAGACAATCCTAAACTACCTTCTTGATAATTTGCCATATGTAGGCAGGTTGCGAAAACAGCTTCGAAATACCGGTCAATTCCTACCTGGACATTATTACTCCCCAATCCCATCTCATGAGGAAGTCATGTCGTACATACAATCGAAGCACAATCAACCGAAGGCAAAAAATGCCAATGATGTATCGGAGATTATTGAACTTCCAGATATCAACTTAAATAAGGTAAGTCAACTTGAGCTCTTAAAAATATTTGAAAAATTCTACGATGATTTACCGTTTCCTGAACAAAAAAACAAAAATTGTCGTTATTATTTCGATCAAAATTTTTTTTGTTATGCGGATGCAATTTTTCTATACAGCTTTCTACGGCATACACTGCCGAAGCAAATCATTGAGATTGGATCTGGTTTTTCCTCAGCAGTTATTTTGGATAGCGTTGAAAAGTTTTTCGACTACCAGCCTGAAATCACTTTTATAGAGCCCAATCCTGATCGCCTTCAAAATATTCTTAAACCACAAGATAAAGTTCGTATTATAAATAGAAAAGTCCAGGAATTACCTATTGATGTTTTTATTTCTTTGAATGCTGAAGATTTACTGCTCATAGATTCAAGTCATGTCATTAAGTGTGGTAGTGATCTTCAGTTTTTATTTTTTGATATTATCCCCCACCTTCAGACCGGGGTTTTCGTACACTTTCATGACATATTCTATCCGTTTGAATATCCGGCAGGATGGATCCTGAATGGTCGACATTGGAACGAGGGTTATTTTCTCCGAGCTTTTCTTGCTTATAACGATGCCTGGAAGATCTATTTTTTTAATGACTTTGTTGCTATCGCCTTCAAATCATTTCTGGCAGAAAAAATGCCACTTTGCCTTAAAAATTCAGGAGGAAGTCTGTATATTCAAAAAGTTCATAGTGGCTAATCGCCGTTTCTTCCGATGAGATAATGAGTCCGAGAAAAATCATCATATCGACAGAAAACAGCCTTAGAAAAATCGGCAAAGTGCAATTTTATGAATTCGCAAGGTTCGAGGTTGCAATGTCATCGCGCAAGAACATCTTTGAACATTACGGATAAACATCATCAGCACTTTAACAGAAGACGAGCTTTAAATATTTTAATGTCGATCGTCAAATGATTTTTAAATGAACAAAGTTAGCCATAGTCGAATATGAATGCCGAAAAATTTATAGATCTACCACGTCCGCCAAAAGATAAAAATGGATGGCCGTGGAATGAAGTCCCTGATCAATTCTCTGAAAAGCAGTCGGATAAGGAAAACTGGCCAAAGATAAGTATTGTTACACCATCTTTTAATCAAGGGCAATTTTTTGAAGAAACCATTCGATCTGTTTTATTGCAGAATTATCCTAACCTTGAATACATTGTCATTGATGGTGGCAGCACCGACCTAACCATTGAAATAATCAGAAAGTATTCTAAGTGGATCACTTACTGGGTCAGTGAGCCGGATGGAGGGCAATCCGATGCTCTCAAAAAAGGTTTCGATTTGGCCACCGGCGATGTCTTTGGTTGGCTAAATTCAGATGATTATTTCGCTAAAGGCGCATTAAAAAATTTAATGTTACTGCGTGCGGATAATATAGACTGTATCGCCTGGATCGGTGATTGCCAGATTGTCGATATCGAAGGTAATCCAATCAAAAAAATGCCACTGCGAACAGGTAGCGTTAGGAAAATTTCGAATTGGGGAGAAGATGCGTGGTTTTCCCAGCCTTCGTGTCTATTTGATGCGCAAGCCTTCAAAAAAGTTGGAAAGGTCGACGTGAATCTTGAATACGCAATGGATGTCGACCTGTGGATGAGGCTTCGCCAAATAGGCTTTTTCGCTGTAACAGATAAAGTAATTTCTTTTGCTAGGCTATACCCTGATATAAAGACCCTGAGGGACGTTCCTATGCGTCAGGCAGAACATATCTTTATCGATATCAAAAATGGTTTATCGGATTCAGCCCGGGAAAAATTGGTTCAATATAAAATGCAGACGCTCGATGAAACACCGTATCCTGAATTGCTGCGTTATTTTTTGGTACGCTCAAAGCGAGCGCTGGGGATTTTATTAAAAAGGGTCGAAAAAATTTTTGCGAGATTCGGTCGCCAAAATAACGAACAATCTTGAGCTGGAAAACGGTATGCCCGAAAAAATTCTTTGGTTGAGGGAAACCTTTCCGTGGATGGGGCGCCACAGCGGCTATGATCGGTTATTCAATATCATGAATCTGCGTGCAGCCAATCCCAATCATAGCGTTTTCAGAGATCGAGGGCGGCCACTACCTAATGGGAGTAATGCCTTGCTGCGCCGATTGGCGAGATGTTTGAGTCCATCCCCCTTTTATGACAAACATAGTCTATGGACGGAACTACAGGCAATAATTAGTACTTTTTCCAATAAAGCGCGTCTGGTTCACGTTAGCTATGTAGAGAACAACCTCGGCCTTATCGGACGAATCAGTCATTTCATTCCGGTTAAAATCGTCGGAACCGTTCATCAACCGGTATCCTGGTGGCAGAAGCATGGATTGGCGGCTAAAGTTTTGAACTCCCTGGATGCGCTGATCGTGTTGAGCGAAAAAGAGAGGATCTTCTTCGACCAACTGCTTCCGGGCCGGGTTCACCTCATTCCCCATGGCATTGATACGGAGTTTTTCCGTCCCGAGCCGGAAGCCTTCAATCCGGCAGCATCAAATCGGATGTTCCGCTGTGTCTTTGCCGGCGTTTGGCTCCGCGATCTTGACGTCCTTGTCGACGTCATCAACCTGGTTACGGCCGAAGAAACGAAAATTGCCTTTGACTTGATCATACCGCAACATCTTCAGAACCGGGGGGCCTTCCGGCGAATCGAACGGCCGCACCGCATTCAATGGCATGCCGGCCTGACTGATGAGCAATTGCGCGAAGTTTACCGGGATGCTGATTTGTTCGTCATGCCGCTCATTGATTGCACCGCCAACAACGCCTTGCTGGAAGCCATGGCATGTGGCCTGCCGATCGTTTCCAATCGTATTGGCGGCCTGCCAGAATACTCGGATCGGTCGTTTGCGGAATTGCTGCCGGTTGGAGATGTTCGTGGAATGGCAGCCGCAATTTTAAAGCTGATCAAAGAATCCGCCGTTGAAAAGCGCCGCGCAGCCAGAGCCTTTGCCGAAGATCATTTCTCCTGGCATCGAATCGTACCGCAAATGGAATCCTTATATCTCAACCTTCTGCCTTCCAATTGAAGGCCGCTAAACATCCAATCGAAACACCTGCATGAAGCACCTGAAAATCGCTATTGTCAACGAAATATGTACGGCCGGCGCCGCACGATGCGCCCGTGATTTAGAGAATCACCTGTCGGAGCGACATACGGTGAAGTACTATCCTCGCCAGGAAAAAGAGACGGCGGCATCGATCTTCAAAGACTTAGATCTATTCTCCCCGGATGTCGTGCACTGCCACTCCTACTACGGTGATCTGCCTTATTCTTTTTTATCCCGACTGTCTCACCGTTTTCCGACCTGTTTCACACCGCACGATCCGCGGCCGATTGGAACCATGCATCCGACATGCTGGGACTGCCCGGAGGCGAACACCTGCATATCCTGTCCGCTGGTCGGATTCAGGAAAAAATTGGTTCCCAATTACTTTTTACGATTTTACAAGCGCTGGGTACACTTGCGAGCAAAGAAAACGCTTCGCATCGTAACCCCCAGCAGATGGTTTCAAAAACGGTTGATGAATTCAGAATTGCACCGCTTCACCATCGACTATATCCCCAATGGGATCGATCTGGAACATTTTCAACCGATTGCGAATGCGCGCTCCAATCTGGATATTGCCGAAAAAGAAAAAATTATACTTTATGTCGCCCACTCAGCAGGCTGGAAATCGAATTACCGTAAAGGGTTGACCGACCTTGCCGATGCGTTTGTCAACGAGATTTTGCCGAAGCATCCTGCCACATTGTTGATGGTGGCCGGTGAAGGGCTTGTTCCCAATCACCCAAATGTCATGCCGATTGGATTCATCCCCCAAGAGAAATTGCCGCTCTATTACTCCGCGGCTGACATGCTGGCGGTGCCGTCCCTGGCCGACAACCTTCCCTATACGATTTTAGAAGCCATGGCATGCCAACTGCCGGTTGTTGCAGCGCAAGTGGGGGGTATACCCGAACAGGTCGAAAACACCGTCAACGGGTATCTGTACCCCAAATCGGATTGTCATGCCCTGGCCGACGCCATTATATCTTTGCTGGAAAGTCCCGAAAAACGCATGACCATGGGCCGGGCCGGCCGTAACAAAGCATCGCGACGCTATTCAATGGTGAACTTTATCCGCAGATATGAGGCGATTTATGAACAACTCGCAACTGCGATACATTAATCAAACATACCACCTGATTGTCGGGCCAATTGGCGGCATCGGAATTTGAATGTGAATCGGAAACGGTTGTTAATAACTTGCACGGCGCCAATTAAGTGAAAAGAAACCATAAAATCCTTTTCATATCGCACGATGCCTCCCGTACCGGAGCGACGGTTGCGATATATCACTTTCTTAAATGGCTGAAGGACAACACGACTATTTCATTCGAAATACTTGTTAAAAAAAGAAACAGCGGAGCAATGCTGCCGCTTTTTGAATCCCTGGCACCGGTAACTCTTTTTTCGCAGTCCCTGGCCGGCAAATTAGAAATATTGAAATCCGTGTTTCGGCGCCGAGGTTGGCGCTTGCCGGATGGCAATCCTGCCAGGTCATTATTCGAGCGACGAGTCGGAACCAAATGCTTCGACTTGGTCTATTCCAACACGGTCACCAACAGTGAAATATTGAAACTGACAGCGAGGCTCAATCCCCCCGTAATTTGTCATGTCCACGAGCTTGAATGGGGGATAACCCACTATGGGTTAGATCGATTCAACATCACCAAAGATTTAACAGACCGGTTTGTGGCGGTTTCAAAAGCCGTTCGAGAAAATCTTGTTCAAAACCACAGCATACAAACCGATGTGATCGATATCAATTATGAGTTCATCCCGACCAGCCAATTTGACAAAATCAATGTTGAACAGGCCCGGACTGGAATTTGTGAAGAATATGATATACCCAAAAGTTCGGCAATAATTTGCGCTTCGGGTACGACAGGTTGGCGCAAGGGTCCGGACCTGTTCATCCAGCTCGCGATAGCCGTTCAAAATTTGATGGCAGAGGTTCCGGTTTATTTTTTTTGGATCGGTGGGCAAGGAAACGGGCCTGAATATCAAAATTTGATTTATGATATCGAAAAGTCGGGATTTGCGCGGAAAATTAAATTTATCCCGGAGCAGGAACAGCCCTTCGAGTATTTCGCGGCAGCCGATCTTTTTGTCATGGTATCACGTGAGGATCCGTTTCCACTGGTATGTCTTGAAGCGGCCGCCCTCGGCAAGCCGATCCTGTGCTTTGAAAATGCTGGCGGGATGCCGGAATTCGTTGGCTCAGACGCAGGTTTTAGCGTACCCTATCTCGATATCATGGCGATGGCCCGAAAATGTGTCGATCTGGTTCGCTCTCCTGACCTCAGCGCACAGATGGGTCGGCAGGCAAAATATAAAGTCAAACGGCGCCATGACGTTGAGGTGGCAGGCGCCAATCTGCTTCAAATCATTGAAAACGAAATTGAAAAAGGATAGACAGTTCCTCGGGATGATACGCATTCTCTATCCTTGAAGTAACGACATGCCTGATGGAAATCCTTTAGTTTCTGTAATTGTCCCCAATTATAATCACGTTGCTTTTCTGGAGAAACGCCTCAACAGCATTTTTGAGCAAACCTTCAGCAATTATGAAGTTATATTACTGGATGATGCATCCACCGATGGCAGTCATCGCGTCATTGATCGATATCGAAAAACCAGAAATATCAAAGCGATCATCAACGATTTCAACAGCGGCAATACGTTTAAGCAATGGAATCTGGGAATTAATCATGCCAATGGCGAATATGTCTGGATAGCCGAATCTGACGATTTTGCCGATCCGAACCTTGTTAAACGGTTAGTCGACGTCCTCATTAAAAATCAAAATGTGGGCTTGGCTTATTGCCAATCCAGCTACGTCAATACTCAGAATGAAATAATCGGATCCCATTCAGATGATTTCGCGAAGGTTTACAAAGAAGTTTGGACAAACCAGTTTATTATGCATGGAAACGAATTTTTGAAACGCTATATGACGAGCATAAATTCAATTCCAAATGCAAGCGCCGTCATTTTTCGAAAAAGCGCATATGACGGAATTGGTGGGGCAGTCGAAAATTTGCGACTTTGCGCAGACTGGATGACGTGGAGCAAAATATTATTGGGGCATGACGTGGCCTTCATTCCCGAGCCGTTGAATTATTATCGCCTTCACCCTTCAACGGTTCGCAATTCGGTTCAGATTAAAACCAATTATCTCATCGAATATATGCAAGTCGTAAAATTTATCTTGAATAACGTTGTCATCAGTTCGGAGGAAAAAAAACGGTCGTTAAAGCAAATTAAAAAGCGCTGGATCCGGGTTTGCCTAAACCAGCCGTATCACATATACAGCCGTGATTTTTCGAAAATTTTCAACGATGTTGCAATACTTTTTAATCGGCTGGCGGCGAATTATTTTATCTTCTTGGGTTTCCTGTTGCCACTGCTAAAGCCGATAAGAACGCTCTGGAATAACAAATGAATGTGCTATTAACAACATCTCCGGCACCTGCCAAAAGTCCCTTTTTCTGTAATGAAAAAAGATTTCCGCTGGGTGTTGGTTTTCTCTTATCAGTCCTGCGGCGTGCCGGTCACAAAGTTTACTTTATCGATAATTTCCTTAAATTGACACGGTTTTGGGAAGATGATTTCTTAATGAGGAAAGAAATCGATTTTGTCGGGATTTATGCCAGTACCATCTGCTTTAACGGAACCAAAGAGATCATATCGGGTTGTGACGGTTTGAGAAAATCCGGAAGATGGCGTGGAAAAATTATGGTCGGCGGACCTCACACGAGCGTTGATATCGAATCCATCCCGCCGCCGGTTGATTTTATTGTACGCGGCGAGGGCGAACACGCGATTTTAGATATCGTGGAAGACCGAGCACTAACTAAAATTGTCGATGGAAAGCGGGTCGAAAAACTGGATGAGCTTCCCCCTCCGGCGTATGACATCTTTGCAAACCATCAACCGCCTTATGAAAACACGGTAGAGTGCTTTCCGGATAATCCGGTTTTTACGATGAATACCAGCCGGGGCTGCCCGTATACCTGTAAGTTCTGCTCTGTTCAGGGGGTTTGGGGCAGAAAATACCGAATGTTCAGTGCAGAACGAGTTTATGAAGACATCAAATGGCTTCAAAAAGACTTCGGGGTGAAAGGCATCTATTTCAGGGAGGACAATTTCACGGCAAGTTTACCTCGGGTTGACCAATTTTGTGAAAAACTATTGATGGATCATAATCAGATAAAATGGCTTTGCGAGACAAGGGTCAAGCCTCTGCCGAAGGAAATTTTAAAGACCATGGCCAGGGCCGGCTGCAAATGGCTTTATTTAGGATGTGAAAGTGGATCTCAAAGAGTGCTAGACAAAATCGATAAACGCATCACCGTTGATGATATCCGCAATGTCATTAATTGGTGTAAGGAACTCGGTATCAAGTGCTACACCTCCTGGATTATCGGCACTCCCGGTGAAGAAGAATCGGATCGGGCAGCAACATTCAGCTTAATTGACGAATTGAAACCGTTCTCGGCCGGGATCCATGTATTCATCGGGCTTCCCGGAAGCGTATTTTATCATGAAATGCTAAACAATCGGCAGTACGTATATAAGGACGACTTAGGCCTCTTATACTCGTCGGACTGGAACAAGCTGGCAATTCGGTTGCCTGCCTATTTGGCGGAAGATAAATTCTGCCCCAGTCAAACCCTGCCGTTCAGATTTTATAAAAAACTAGTTCAATACGCTTTAAAGTTTGGCGAAAAATATCCTCCGATGGGCAGTATCCTGAAAAAATGTTCTCGCTCCGAGGTCATTACTGCCTGCAGCAATCAGCTCGTAAAACTTTTCAATTAGTTGTCTTAAATGACGATCTGCTATCGCAATTAAGTAATCCATAATGCCGACCGACTTGAAAACATTACCGGACACCAGCGTTGTGATGTCGGTTTACAATGACACCGAGTACCTTAATGAATCAATCAACAGCATACTCTGTCAAACTTATCGAAATTTTGAATTCATAATTGTCACCGACGGCTCGAATATACGAACCCAGGAGATCATTGAAGGATATGCATTGGATGATCAGCGCATTGTCGTTTTGAAGAATGATACCAATATGGGGCTAACTCGGTCCTTAAATAAAGCCATATCCCGGGCCCGGGGGGAGTTCATTGCACGACAAGATGCTGATGACATATCCCTGCCGACGCGGCTGGAAAAGCAGGTGGGATTTTTGGCACAACATCCGAGTTATGTCCTGGTGTCATGCAATTTGGAAAAAATTGATTCAACCGGCCGCTTCTTAAAGGTGATTGAAATTAGTAGCAAACCATACTTGCTTGATTGGAATTTCCTTTTTTTTAACGGCATCTACGGACACAGCCAGGTAGTGTATCGGAAAAGGCAATTTGAATCATCCGGCGGGTACTGTGAAGCATTTGCCTATGCCCAGGATTATGAGTTATGGACAAGGCTTTTGCGAATAGGAAAGTTTAAAATCTTAAACGAAACGTTGGTCAAGAACCGAGAACATCTTCATCAGTTATCCCAAAAAAGAAACATTCAGCAGTTGGAATGCGTACTGAAAATATCACAAAGCCAAATTGAGTCAATTATCGGCGATACCCTTCCGAAAAGGGAAATTGCGAGTTTATGGAGCTTTTGGACATTTACCAAGCTTCCGGAAAATCTACCACACATAGACCCATTAGACACCGTTGATAATAATCGCCTCAAACAAATCTTCAATGACTTTATGTTGCTTAAAAACCTGCGGGGCCAACCGCAATCGGACCGAATTTCGAGATTAATCGGAGAGCGATACATCAAATGGTTTTTTTACGAATTGTTTGTTCGACGTAGAGCCAAACCGGCTTCAATGTACCTCAGGCATTCAATCGAATGGCTAGGCAGTAAAACGCCCCTATTTATTACCAAAGTTTTAACCGAACAAGCTCACCAACAGTTTCGCAGGTTTTTGCATTTATGCACGAATTCAATATCACCCGCATGAAGCATTACCGCGATCAGTCACTTGGCTGCTGTATTTAACGACATTGAAATATGCTTTTTATAAGGCCATAGATAATGCGAATTGCCATTGTTAGCAGGGGAGATGCCTCCCATGGCGGGTCCGGCAGAATAGCCGAATTGCATGCAAATGGATTCCGTCAACGAAATTATCAAGTTGATCATCTGGTGAGAATCCCACCGAGAGAAAACTATCATAAACAGTGCAAAAAATTGATTTCCGTCAAAGGCGATATTCTCATACGCAATTCGATCGGAATGGATTTAAGCGGCCTACACCTTCTCGGTTCGCGCGCTGTGTGGCAGGCCGATCTGGTTCATTTCCATGATTTCTCCGTCGCTTTCGGATCGATGGCGGCCCAAATTATTTCCCAAAAGAAAAACTGTGTGTTTACCTTCCACGATTTTTCGGGACTCGGCGGCGGCTGTTTGTATCCGAACGATTGCGGCCACTTCGTCAATGGTTGTGGAAATTGTCCCCAAGTCGGCATTAGCCCGCTGCGGTATCCGTTTGACTTTTCTAAAATTACCAACAAAATTCAT
>JASJCE010000187.1 GCA_030066155.1 Desulfobacterales bacterium
TGGATATCCAAATGCCGGTTATGGATGGGTATACGGCCACAAAAGCAATTCGGAAGTGGGAAGCGGAAAAAGAGAAGTCGGAAGTTGGAATGCGGAAGTCGGAAAAAGGAAAAGATTCCGATTTAAAATCCGAAATCCGAGATCCAAAATCCAAAATCGAAGGCGTGCCGATTATCGCCATGACGGCCCATGCTATGGCCGGTGATGAGGAGAAAAGTTTGAAAGCCGGTATGAACGGCCATGTCACCAAACCCATTGACCCCGACCAGCTGTTTTCAACTCTGCAGAAATGGATCCAACCCAGTGAAAAGCGAGACCAGGTCCAACAAGCGGAGGTTCCTGTTGAACAAACTGAGTTGGATATATCGATCCCGGCAGAAGATGGGCTTCCGGAATCCTTGCCGGGATTTGATCTGGCGGCGGGCCTGTCGCGATTGCGAGGAAACAAAAGACTTTATAGGAAGTTGCTTATAAGTTTTGCTTCGGACTACAATACGGTCGCAAATGAGATACAACTGGCAATTGATACCGAGGATTTTGATCAAGCCCACAGTCTGGTGCATAATCTCAAAGGATTAGCAGGTAATCTTGCGGCCACGCAACTGCAGACTGCCGCTGTGAATCTCGAAAAACTTGTTAAAGGCATTGACAATAAAGCCCCGTCATCCGATCAATTAAACTTGAGATTTTCGGAGCTTGATAATGCTCTCAATCAAGCCCTATCATCGGCTCAAAGCCTTGACCTATCGGCTGAAGAAAACGTTTGTAAATTATCCGATGAAGAGATGGCAGGTATCCCTGCTGAATTCGCTAAGGATATTGCCAAACGCATTCGCGATGCAGCAGAGATGGGGGATGTCATGACGCTGAATGCCATTGCAGCGGAAATTACGACGAACTCAGATTCCTGCATACCGCTCAGCAAAAAGATTGTTCAATTAGCCGAAGACTTTGACCTGGATGGAATTCATAATTTAGCGGATGCATTGGATGTATGCTAATTATCGAATCTGGCGGAAATGATGAAGTGTGGAATCGCTCTCCGAGGCCGCTTCCAGCCCCGCCTCCGGCTCGTAGACGCGAGCCTACGGGTCGGAGAGTAAGCCTCCAGGCCGGAGGAGGAACAGGATTTCGATTTGGATTAAAACCTGCCGTTAGTATTCATGCAAGAGTCGGTTGATACAGGTACGTTACAGTAACGTACTTCAAATTCGATCGATAATATCCTAACCACTTGCCAGATACCAAAATCCCGTCAATCAAAGAACTTCAGATTTACAAAGACGAGCATGAATATTTCGAAGATCAACCATCATCCCCGCGCATGCGGGATGACACATCTATCTTCAAGAAATTAAGGTGCGTCTCGTGCGCCGAATGCCTTGCGCCGAACGCCAGCCCGTATCTGGCAATAAATTACAAGTTGGCAATGTCCGATTTTATGTCTAATTAATTTTGGCCTTCTCTGTAAGTGCCCGAACCCTGATCAGTCGTGTGACTATGATTGATAAAGCATCTTACATTAACAAGCGATTTCCGGACCAAAAGCATCGTATCGATCTTCTCATGGCACAGGATCCCGAGTTTACCAATATTTGTGAAGATCTTGCAGACTGTGTCAACGCCTTGCAGCACTGGACGAAGTCCAAAGAGCCTGAAGCTGAAACCAGAGTCGGTGAGTACCGCGTCCTTATCATGGAACTCGAAAAAGAGATTATTCATGCGTTGGATGCCGTTAACCCATCGTGACCGGTTTGAAATGAAACCGATATGTTCTTCTCCCCGATTGGACTCGGCTGGCACTGGTCTATTTTAATATCGCCGGAGGCTGGCCACGAAATTAATCGATTTAATTGGATAATTTTTTAGAAAATGATTAAGGAGCTGTGACCGTGGAATCCGCTAAAAACGAAAATGCTGCAAAGGAATCAAACGCACCAAAGGCCGGTTGGCGCATCAAAACGGGATTTGCCATTTTTATTGCCAGTCTTACTTGGCCGGTGCTGCTGCCGATATTGCCGCTGATCGGCCTGTCCACCCGGTCCATCGCCGTGTTCACCGGCATTATGGCCGTGGCGGCCGAAGTGATGCTGGTGGCGGGCGCAGCCGTTGCCGGAAAAGAGGGCTTTGCCTTCATCAAACAGCGCGTATTCGGCTTTATCAAATCCTACGGTCCGCCGCAGGAAGTCAGCGCGACCCGGTACAACACCGGCCTGGTGATACTAATGCTGCCCGTGCTTTACGCCTTTCTCTCGCCCTATATCGGCCAGTACATCCCCGGGTTGGATGAACATCGCAAGGTCTACGCCATTGCGGGTGACGTGATGCTGCTGGTCGCCCTGTTCCTGCTCGGCGGTAATTTCTGGGAAAAGCTGCGCGCCCTTTTTATCCACAAGGCTATTGCCGTAATACCGGACAAGCCGGTCGGCGCGTAGCGGTGATTCCGCTATAGCGGGGAATTGAAGATTGATATAGCCGCAAAAAGGCGCAAAAAGCACAAAAGTTAAATTTCACTCTCAATATTTTCAATAGGTTGGGAATTCAATATCCGAGAAGTTTGACTTTTTACGAGGCCGTCAATGCGCTACAACCCCTGCGAGCCGGAGGCAGACAAAGGAGTAAAATATCTGTGGTGGTCTGTACTACTAATATGTAATTCCTTTAATTTTTGTTAGGCAAATTATGAAAACCTGTAGATTAAGAATTATTTTTTTAACCACTGACCCACACAGACTCACACGGACTTAAAACATAACTTATAGTCGCCTTCGGCGAGAAAAACTTCCTCTCCCCGCCGTCAGGCGCAAAAGATAATCGTCTGCGTATGTCTGTGTGGGTCTGCGGCTAATCAAAAATAACCAGAATCGGATCCTACTTATTGTTAATCATTTTAAAAATCTGCGTAATCTGCGTAATTTGTGGATAAAAAGCTTGTTTGGTTGCGGCTCTGCCGCGCTGTGTGGGTCTGCGGTTAAAAAAAGAATAAACGGAGGCAACAAGATGATCCTCGCATTTGCACACCCGGGAATCGTGGTTCCCGATCTGGACAAAGCCATCGAATTTTACAGCAAAATGTTCGGCTTCAAGGTGATCGGTCATGAAAGCTGGCAAGACAGCGACGCGTATGATTCAGCGATCGGCCTGAAAGGATCCGCCGCCAGGGGGGTCATGATGGCGGGCCACAACTGCCATATCGAACTCTTTGAGTATAGTGCACCGGCACAGACGGTGGCCCCGCCGGAGACCTTTCTCGCCCATGAAACCGGCATCCGGCACATCGCATTTTATGTGGACGATCCCCAAGCAGAGTTGGACCGGCTAATTGCACTGGGCGGCTCCGCCCTGGGAAGCCTGCCCGAGGGCGGCGGGGCTGTCTATGCCCGCGATCCGTGCGGGAATATGATCGAGTTATGCAAGATTCCGTCACCGGAAGAAAGCCCGGAGAATTTACCGGGTGTGAGAAAATTGGGCAAATATCAAGGATAACCTGCGCTACGAGGCTGATCCATGACAAATCAAACTGAAAAAACCGGATGGATATCAGCCTTTGCCGCTAACAGCAACGTATGATTAACCAAGGAGGCAAATCATGTCCAAATTAAGAAAAGCTATTTTCTACCTGTTTTTGATCGTGCTATTAACCGGCTTATCGGGCTGTGAAAGCGAGGGCCCAATGGAGCGCGCCGGGAAAAAAGTTGACAAAGCTGTCGAAGATACCGGAAAAGCAATCGAAGATACCGGAAAAGCAATCAAAGAAGCCGGTAAGAAAAAAGAAGCAGGTAAGAAAAAGGACGAAAAAAAAGAGTAACTTTCCAAACCTATCTCAGCGCCGGCATCCGTCGCCGGTTCGGTAAAATTCATTATCGATATCTTTTTCAAGAAACGAACCGGCGATTTACTGGCGATGCTCAAGCGCAACCAGATCCATGGCGAAAAGGGGGACTGAAGTATAAGATTATATATTTGGCTTATATCCAGACGGCATTTTGAGAGTGACAGAAGGGAAGTAGTTACTGCCGGAATTATGGCTTTAGGCTTCAGCGAAAAGGCACAACGGGAGAAATGGTAGTACAGACATGAACTACGGTCAAATTAAAATCGGCAATATCACGGCGAAAGCTCCATCTGATGCTATTCGAAAGCTGAAGTCTATCCTTGATAGACACCGTATTTACCACATTGTTGATGGTGTTGCATTTTTTCATCCACAGGGAAAGACGTTCCGATCTGGAGAAATACACCGGGCACGAGCCGGGGGAAGCGATCGTTTCAAATTCCGGCAGCTGATCGTGCCCGATCTCTACAAGCTCGATCATATGAGTATAACATTCTTCGATTCCAGAGAAGCTGATTTTCTTGCTGCATTCATATATGAAGCTCATTGACAGAATGACCATCTCAGGAGAGCCAAAAGTGCCAACTGAGGACCTGAAAGGACCTTGGATTAGAATAATATGCCAAACTTTTATTGTAACACCATGGGACGATCGACATGAAAAACATTATTGAATTTATAAAAACAACTTTGATTGGCGGCCTGTTCGTGCTGCTGCCGTTGATTCTACTTTATCTGCTGCTGGACGAGATGCTGCAATTGGTCGTCATGTTGGCAACTCCAATCGCCGACCTGTTTCCCGAAGGAACATTTGAGCGGATCAATGCGCCGGTCCTGATCGGATTGATTTTGATTGTTGGGGCGTCATTTATTTTCGGATTGGCTTTACGGTTCATGACCCTCAGGCGACTGGGACTCTGGATAGAGGAAAAAATGCTCGGCAGACTGCCGCTTTACTCTGCCGTGAAAAGCCTTTCCCGGGGACTGATCGGCGCAAAGGAGGATGCCGCCTTTCGACCGGCAATCCTCACCAGTTCCGACGACGAAAAAGAGATAATTTATGTGATCGAGGAACTCGGTGACGGGCAGACGACTGTCCTGATCCCATGGGCGCCGGCGTCTTTCGCCGGATCGGTCAAAATCGTCAGCAGCGAACGCATCGAACTGCTCGACGCCAGTCTTGGTGATACGTCGAGAGTCCTGGGCCACTGGGGCATGGGGGCCAGGGAGTTGTTGGGCAAGGATGACGTTGCTTCAACGTAATCCCCTCAGTCGACTTGACTCTGAGGCCCTCCAGCTTTTGAAAGAAAAAGAGGAATGGATTCTTATATTAAAAAACTAACTGGACAGGATTAACGGGATCGCCTGGATAATGCGGCCTTCGGCCGAAAGGCCCCTCGCCGCAGGCGAAAAAATTCTTTACCCCGTTAAATCATTAAACTATAAAATATTTACAGCGTTTAACAGCAGGCTTCTAACAGTTGCTAAGTCCACATCAGGATCAAGATATCAAAACAAATTTAACTGGGGCTGATAATCCTGTAGATCCTGTCTAAAAAAAATAATATAAATCGAATCCATTCCACAATACAAAGTTCGAGAGAATTCCGATCATGCAAGACGAGGTACAAGACAAAGTTAGGCACAAGCGCGAGACCATACAGTTGCGAAGACTGACAACGGTGATCGATGTCATTTATGCCATCGTTATCTGGCGCATTTTTATCCTCCTTCCGGCTCCGACAGCTGAGCAGTTAACATGGGAACATATTGGTCCATTTTTAGTCGCCAACATCTTCGTTTTCCTGATAGTTTTCATCGGACTTGTCGTTACGATTATCTACTGGCTGCAGCATAATCTGTTGTTCGGCAATTTGCAGTCTACCGACACCCGCCATAGCATCCTGTCCATATTACAAATCTTTTTTCTGCTCGCTTTTCTGCTTTCGTTGCGCGAGGGGATTGAACTGGGGCCCTCTACCGGTACCCGGGCGCTCGAAAGTGTTACTGCGGCGCTGGTCGGAATTGCCGGCGGGTGGGGCTGGGCCTATGCAATTAAAAATCACCGTTTATTGCTGCCCGAAGTCACCGAGCAGTATGCGCTTCAACTGAGAGATCGTATTCTTGCTGAGCCGATCACCGCTGTTATTACAATTCCGTGCGCCTTTGTCGGACCGATTATCTGGGAAATATCCTGGTTAAGCTATCCGCTCGTGGTTTGGCTGGTGAGGCGAAGCAGGCGGGATAAAAATTAAGGATCATCTCCATAAAAGTTGGAGTCAAAGCTGAAATTAATCAAATCCATTTTTATTTTTCGGGACACGGATCCGTCTTCGCCTTCGGCTTCGCCGCGACGGGATGGCACGGATTCACACGGATAGATTAAATAATTTGCGCCTGCGGCGGATTGGCGTTTGCGTATTACTGATCTTTCAAAACCGAAAACCAAAGATTTGATGTGTATTTCCTGTACTGTAAATCCATGGCCCATGCCCTATTGCCGAAGGCAAAAAATTCTTTACCCCGTTAAATCATTACTCTGTAAAATATTTACAACGTTTAACCACAGGCTCCTAACAGGTGCTAAGTCGACATCAGGATCAAGATATCAATACAAATTTAACTGGGGCTGATAATCCTGTCATGAAAGAAAAATCATGATAATTGGCAAAGGGATCTCAGAAATCGGCGGCATACAAAAGGTGGTCGCCAAGGACGATAACCGAAGGAGGTGATTCCATGAAAATAATCAACTCGACCCTGCGCACTTTGACGGTTTCTTCAGCGATCCTGGTATTTTGTTTTGCCGCTCAATCAATCTGTTTGGCAGCCAAAAAAGGCAAGAAAAAAGGTTATGTCATGACTGAGGTCGAGCTGCAATCTGAACTAATGAGCTATGCCGACCGTTTTGTGAGCATTATGACTCAAGCTTTTGACGATTATGAAGCTTTAAATCCCCCAGCCCAGGCACATAAATTCATACTAAGCGACCTGGTATATTCACAATCGTCCGTGTATACCATTGCAGCCGAGCCAAATCCGCAGGTTGGTCTGCTGGACATGGTCGCCGTTACTACCCTGGGGCGCATCATCTATGAAGACAATATGCGCCGCAAATACGGCAAGACCACTGTTGTAATAACCAAAGGCTTTCATCAAATGGAAAAGGACATCTGGCGCATCGCGGCCAAGGTGCTCACTAAAGGGCAGCAGGACGAATTGCGTCAACTGATTCTTTACTGGCGCAAAAACAATCCGGATAAGGTGGTTTATAGCTACCTGCGTTTCAGCGATTTTGCCGCCCAGCGCCGCAACTCCACCCTCGTAAAAAAGGTGCAGGCCGGCGGATTGTTCAAAACCGTCAAGGAGGTGACCCAGCAGGTGGAAGAGACCCGCATGCTGGCCGAGCGGGGCATATTCCTGGGAACCCGTCTGCCGCTGCTGGCGGGCAATTTTGCCGAAGTGTGGATGTCGCAGTTGCTCTTCAATCCTGAAACGAGCAAAATCCTGGCCGATATCCACACTTTTTCAAAGGTGTCGGAGCGTATGGCCAAAGTCGCCGAAGAAATGCCGGATAAGGTAATAAAAGATGTATCGAAATTACAAAATCAGATTATCAACCAGACAATGGCGAATATGGATAAATGGACCAACGTCACGCTGGATAAGGTTATGGAAGAGGTGGCCATCGAACGCGAGGCTTTCATTGACCAATTCATGAATCGCTTATGGGGGGAAAGAAGAAATGCGCTCGAAGCGTTGCTAACTGAAGAACGACGTGCCACTCAGCTGGTAACCGAACTGCGCAAGGCAATCGAAGGTGGCAACAATTTACTGCTAACGGCCAGCGCGCTCACGGAAAAACTAGACATCGGTCAACCTTCTTCCCCTAACAAGGATTCGAAACCGTTTGACATTAAGGAATACCAGGACACGATTGGCGAACTTACCACCCTGGTGGAAACAACCAATCAACTCGTCGGCACGGTTGGTCCGGAAAAGCTTTTGCCCGAGCTCGTTAAGGCAATCGATCAGGTCGGCAATGAAGGTGAACAGATCATCGACCGCTCCTTCAGGCAGGGAGTTCTGTTTATTCTTATCGCAATGGGGGCTTATATTATCGCCCGGCTGATTTACAATTTCCTGAATAGGAAGCTGATTGAATCGCGAACCTAACGGGTTGGTGTGATTAGTTATTTGTTATTTGGTATAGCCGCAAAAAATCGCAGAAAGCGCAAAAGTAAGATTTCCTTCTTTATAAATTTAACGAGTTACAATATCGGAATTTGAGGATATTAACTATTAAGAGACTGCCGATATATTGAAACATGGATTATGGTTGAATTGTTAAAATGTGTCCGTTTCCTCTTAAACTAATAACTAATAACTTATAACCAATAACGAATAATTGGCCAATAACAAATAACGAATAACTAATAACTTCGACCGATTTTTTCTCAATCGGGTAATATGTAAAACTTTACGTCCGGAGGATTGGCATGGAAAAGGCAACATTCCCATTGGATAAAGAGACGAAGAAGGCAAGTTGCAGGTGCTTACTTCTAATTGCTGCAGCGGTATTTGCAATCTCCGGGTGCGCAGCCCAGGGGGCGAAGCGGGTGCCGGCGGATCGCTTTGATTACAATGCTGCCATTGCACATTCGACCCGGGAACAGATGCTGCTGAATATTGTGCGCAGCCGATATCTGGAAGTGCCTGTGTTTTTAAG
Source organism: Desulfobacterales bacterium (assembly GCA_030066155.1). Classification (GTDB taxonomy): domain Bacteria; phylum Desulfobacterota; class Desulfobacteria; order Desulfobacterales; family JAFDCJ01; genus JAFDCJ01. The sequence continues at coordinate 8,565 of JASJCE010000187.1, forward strand.
CGTCAGTTCCGTGCTGACCCAGTATGAATATGAACGCAGGGCCGGGCTGGGCACCATTTTGGAATTCGGCAGCGGCACCACGGACACGGCCACCGGCGAAGCGAATCTGGGATTTTCCGAACGCCCGACCATTACCTATCTCCCCGTGGAGGGTCAGGAATTCTCAGCGCACCTACTTTCAGATATTCCAGCTGATATTATCTTTGCCGCCGCCCAGGCCGGCTGGCCTGTCGACGTCTTCATGCGGATCGGCGTGCAGCGGCTCGGAACGGTGGAAAACATGTCATTTGGTGAACTTCCCGGCTCGGGTTACATTGATGTGAAAACACAGTTTGCTGAAGACCTCCAAAAACTGAAACGTTTCGAAAGGGTGATCGAATTGATCTTTATTCTGGCCGACAGCGAGATTATCGAGGTTCAGCAGGTGGAAGAAAATGACAAAAGCCTGAGTTATTTGATCATTGCCGATAAGGTACCTGAGGATTTGCGTCCCCTGCTCGGCGAATTGAGGTCTCTTATCGGACTAAACAATCGAAGCCGTTTTCGGATTACCGACCGGGTTACAAATATCAAAAGCAATGAACTTTCGATTCAAACCCGATCCGTGATGGCGATGATGGAGTTCATGGCAAGGGGCGTTGAAGTTCCGGCAGCGCATCTGGAAGAAGGCCGGGTCATCGACTACGGCCTGCAAAGCAGTGACGGAGAGGTGGCGCGAGGGTTGATACCATTTAGAATGCGATCAAGTAAAAGCCGGCCGCAAAATGTGTTTGCCGCCGTGCGCTTCAATGACTACTGGTACTATATCGATCACAATGATATAACCAGCAAACGGGCCTTGAGTCTGATTATCGTGCTGTTTCGACTGCAGGCGCCAACCCCTGCCGGTGCGGCCCCTATTTTAACGCTGCCAACCGGTTGATACCTGGTATTTGTATGAAATTTAGAAGTGACCAAAATGTTGGTTTACGGGAAAAGATATTTATCCTTTGCGGATCCGCGATAGTTGCGATCATTGTATTCGGTCTGGCGTTCTATTTTATTGATCCCTTGCCGCCTCGGCGCATCTCTATCGGCTGCGGTCCTCCGGAAAGCGCCAATTACCGGTTTGCGCAGGCCTACCGGGACCTGTTAGCCCGGGATGGCATTACCCTTGAGTTGCGAAGCACAGCCGGTTCCGTGGAGAATCTCAAACTGCTGGGCAAGGAGTCCGACGGTCTCGACGTTGCCTTTGTTCAGGGCAGCGTGAAATCAATTGCGGGAGACACGGATCTGGTATCGCTGGGCAGCTTGTATTTCGAACCGCTATGGATTTTTCATCGCCACGGTCTGACTCTGAATCGAGGTTCCGATTTGAAGGGGCTGCGGATTGCTGTCGGTGAAGAAGGAGGGGGAACAAAAATTCTGGCAATGCGTTTGCTCGAACTGAACGGCGTCGATGCCCGGAATTCACAAATTCTATCTTATGGATACCAGAAGGCCGCGGACGGGCTTTTGAAGGGTGAGGTGGATGTAGCCTTTTTCGTCTCAACTCATCGTGCCGACCACATCCTGAGATTAATTGACTCAAAATCCGTCAAGCTGATGGGAATCGAACGGGCTGAGGCCTATGCCCTGCTTTATCACTACCTGTACGTTTTGAAATTGCCCGAGGGGGTGATTGATTTCAAGGCCAATATTCCTTCACGGGATCTCAAATTAGTCGCGCCCACCACCCAGCTGGTCGCACGGCCGGATCTGCATCCAGCACTGGTCTATTTGCTGTTGGAAGCAGCGAGGATCGTTCATCGGTACGGCGGAGAATTTGAACGGGAAGGCGAGTTTCCGGCACCGAAATACCTGGATTTCAAATTAAGTCCGGAAGCGGAACGATTTTATAAAACCGGCCCGCCTTTTCTGCAGCGCTACCTGCCGTTTTGGGTTGCCATCCTGGTCCGGCGCCTGACGATATTGATTCTGCCGGTTATTGCGGTGGTGTTCCCGTTATTCAGGCTCATGCCTATGGTCTACCGCTGGCGAATGCGATCTAGAATTTACCGCTGGTATTCGAAGCTGCGTGCCTTTGATCCGGAAAGGCATCGGGAAGAAGGTATCGAGCAGTTGCGGTCGTATCTGGACGGGCTCGAGGGAATCGAAGATAAAGTTGCCAATATCTCTGTACCGCTTTCATTTTCTGAAGAGTTGTATCATCTGCGCATGCACATCGATATGCTGCGA
>JASJCE010000188.1 GCA_030066155.1 Desulfobacterales bacterium
CCCGATCTTTCAAGTTCTTTCACGATGTACTCCCGGTCTTTCGGATTGACATAGGCCTCTCGAGCACTCTCGCCTTCTTGACTAAAGAAAAGTTTAGAAAACTGCGGGTTGGCAAAGCGTACAACGCCTTCGGTGGATATACCAACGCCGACCGGGCTGGTGTCTAAAATTTTTTGAAGCCTCTCACGCTCTGCCAGCAAAGCGTCTTCCATTTCTTTGCGCTCGGCGATATCCATAAAGGTGACCACGGCACCGACGACCCGGCCATTCTTCTTTATCGGCATACTGGTGTATTCCACCGGGAACGGCGTGCCGTCCTTGCGCCAAAGCACCTCATCGCTTACGTAGTGATCGGTGCCATCGATATAGGTTTGGTACATCGGGCATTGCTCTTTGGGATAATCGGTGCCATCCCCATGGGAATGGTGAATTTTTGCGTGAACCTCCTGTCCAATGAGCTCATCTGGTCCGTAGCCCAGCATGCGATTGGCAGCCGGATTGATGAACGCCACTTTACCCTCCAGGTCGACGCCAAAGATTCCCTCCCCCGCAGAATCCAGAATCAGGCCCGAACGTTCCACCGCTGCCTCGAGCTGTTTCTGATTTTCCTGCAATTCGGCGGTCCGCTGGTCGACCGTTGCTTCCAAATTGTCCCGCGCCCTGATCAACGCATGGCTGGTGCGTTCGCCCAGGATCAGCACCAGCAGTACCGCGCCCACAGAAAGAACCAGGGTGAATCCCAAAACCCAGAAAACCGTCCGTCGCAACTGATAATAATCAGACATCGCTTCAGCGACATCGATCTCGGCCGCCAGGCCGAGGTCCAGGTCAGCATCCCAGAGCCAGGCGCCATAGACCGGCACCCCGCGATAATCCCGGTATCCCCCGGTATCGATCTCGATTTTCGAGCGACCGGTGGTTTGACCGGCCTTGGCCATATCTGCCTTTAACAGAAGGGCGTGGGATGCCATCCGGGTCAGAGGCTGTCGCGATCTTTCGATTGGGGGACGCTGGCCGGCCACCAGGTTGACACCCGGATCTCGAATGGCAACGTTCAGGGCACTAGGTTGATCTTCGCCGATCAGACCGATCCGGCGCAGCAGGCCGCCAAACCGGCTTTCTGAAAGCATTTCGCCCTGCTCGCTAAAGGCGTAAATTTCGCCGGTCTGGTGCATCACAGAAGGCACCAGGAGCTGCGAGAAGTCCCGGGCAGGGTCCACCCTAAGGGTCATCACCGCAATGATCTGTCCACTGGAACCCCGGACGGGCCCTATAAAGAACTTGGTGGATGGATTGCGGGTCCCATCTGCCCGGAGCCCTTTCCCCAGCGGAACATCGGATTCGATGGGGGGCACGAACAGGACATTGCCCGCAAATGCCCGCCGGAGCAAATCCGGTCTTTGAAGTGAAATGAGATTGGGCGTTCCGATATTGGTATCCCGCATGGATCCGATGCTGATATTATCCGTGTTGATAATAAAAAAGCCTAAATTTGAAAAGACATCCTCGTTGTTCTTGAAAAAATCACGGGTATCCCGTAACGCATCGGAAGACAGCAGGCTTTCACTGTCGGGAGTGAGGGCCAGCAGGCGTTTGACCAGCGTCACCAGCTCCGGGTGGCGTCCCAGCAGCTTCAGTGAGGATATTCGTTTCTCCACCCAGAAGTTAAGCCGGTCATTCGCGGTGATAAGGGTTTCGCTGAGATCTTCGCCGACAGCGGTCAGGGTTTGTTCCCTGTTCTTATCTAACGTATACCAGCCCAGCAAGCAGACAACGATGACAAAAAAACTCAATCCGGCCAGGACCAGCCCCCGAAACCAGCGCGATCCGAAACTGACGGCAAGCTGCTCTTTTCTGGCAAATTTAATGAGAATCCAGGTCAGCAGGCTGAGAACCACGAAGACTGCGAGCCCATATATAATCAGACGATCATAGGAAATCGGTGCGTCAGTTTTCCGGGCGGTTGGGGAGCTATCGACCAAAAACCATTTCTGCCGGATTTGATCCATGGCCTGTGGTGTAATCGCGGCCATGGCCTTCATCAGTGCAGATTGCAGCAGCGGCCAATCATTCCGAACCCCGATCCGTAGATTTGCCAGGTCGGGATTACCGATACTCACCTCACCGGAGATTCGCAGCCCGGTAAGGAGATTTTTGCTGATCAGGGTTCGCACGACGGCCGCTTCACCTAATGCAGCATCCGCCCGGCCGAATGTTACCGCTTTCAGACTGGCCAGGGTATTCTCCACCGGCAGGCGCTTGATTCGGGGAAATGATTTTGTCAAAACCTCCTCATAGAAAAACCCTTTGGGAAACGCCACCGTCTTGTCCAAAAGGGCCTCTATTGTTTCATAGGGGTTATCTTCGGAGCTGACAATGACATTCGGATTTTTGATGTAGGGCTCGGTGTACAGCAGATATTTCAGACGGTCTTCGGTTTTGACGATGTTGAGCATTACATCCAGCTCTTTGCGTTGGATCATGCCCAAAAATTCGTTCCAACTTGGCCCGGTGACATATTCGATCTTGATGCCCAGCTTTTCGGCTACCTGATTCATATAATCGATGGACAGCCCCCGGGGGGTACCGTATTCAAAATAATTGAACGGCGGCCAGTCCTTTTCGTTGTGCACGCGGATCACGGGGTGCTGATTGATCCAGTTCTGTTCCTCGGCCGTCAGGATGACTTTAGCGCGGCTTTGAACGATCTTGTTTTCGGCAAATGAAATCCACTGGTCGGCAATGGCATCGCGCTTACCTGCCGGTATCGCCTTGAGGGTTTTATCGATCAAATTTCTTAAAATCGGCCAATCTTTGCGGACGGCCATATGGACCATTGGACCCTCATCTGAGACCGACGCGATGGGCTTGATGCCGACCAACGAAAGTTCCTTGATATTGTAAGAGGTGGAAATGATATCGCCGATAAACGCGTCGGCTTCCCCGATGATGAGCTTTTTGAGGGCATCCTGTATCGTGGGGGCCGTTATTAGAGCGTAATCCGGATAGTTCGAACGCAGATAATTTTCGATGGTATAGCCGCTTACCACGACGGTGGTTTTCTCTTTCAGGTCTGTAAAGGTGGAAATGGCTTGATTGTCGCTGCGCGCGAAGATGAATTCAGTAATCTTGAGGTAAGGGGTGGTGAAATTGACATAAGATTCGCGTTCTTCGGAATGATAGATGGCCGGCAGCACATCGATCTCCTGGCGGCGGATCATGGCCAACAGCTCATCCCAGGGGGGCCCGGTGATCATTTCCACTTCAATGCCCAGTTTTTCGCCAATAATCTTCAAATAGTCATTCGCCAATCCTGCGTAGGCGCCCGTCTCATCCACAAAATCGAAAGGCGCCCAATCCATCTCGCCGCCGACCACGATCTTTTTGTGGCTTGCCAGCCATTGCCTTTCCTCATCAGTCAAGGCAATCATTTCATCTCCAGGCAGCGCAACTTTCGATGCCTGGGGGACAACTTGAATCCGCTTTTCAGTCCATTTACTCTCCAGCTGTTTTCTTTCTTCGCTGCCGATGGCTTTCAATCCATCATTGACCTCTTGAATTCGGACCGGGTTTCCCTTTTTGGTTGCCGTGTAATACACTTGGGAGAAGAGCTGTCGATCGCGATCGAATTCGAAGATGTTGGTCTGGTAATTTTCCTTGAGAAAGTACAAGAGGCTCAGCTCGGTCGCGACGAATACCTTTATCTCGCCTTCCAGAGCAGCCCGGAAAAGATCCTGCAAACGGTCATAGACAACAATGCGGTTGGCCGGCACGTTGGCGCGCACTAGTTTTTCAGTATATCCGCCTTTCCGGATGCCGACCAAAAGGCCTGAAGTTTTTTCCAACGACTTGATCGGATAAACCGACGGGTGGGTAAAGATGTGATAGTCGAGGGTTAACAGCGGTTCGGAATAATCCAGAACCTTCTCCCGCTCCGGAGTTCTGGTAAGACCAGCATGTAGATCGGCTTTGTCGTCCTGGAGAAGCTGCAAAGACGCTTCAACGGATTCCACCTTGACAAATTTAATCTTGCGCCCGGCTTTTTGGGCCCACAGCTGCCACAAATCAGGAAGGAGCCCTGCCGGACGCGAAGTTGCATCTTCAAACGTGAGCGGCGCCGAACCGCCATTGTAAACGACTGTAAGCTCGTCCGCCGCCGCTGCTGTCAGCGATGCGGTTAGGATCAGCAATGATGCAGCGCTTGAAATGGTTGACCAAAAATTTTTCATAAACCTGTCCTAAGCGGAGCATCAAATACGTCCATACGCAAGGTTTATCCCTTACTGACTTTATCCCTCATGATTTGAAGCAGTTTCTCGGGTGAATTTTTGGCAAGGATCTCTCTGAACTGGGTGCGATAGTTTTTCACCAGGCTGACGCCTTCAATGATCAGATCGTAGACCTTCCACTCACCGCTCTTATCGGTCAGTCGATAGAATATCGGCACTTTGCGGCCGTCCGACAACACAATATTACTCTGAACTTCAGCCCGGCCTTTTTTCAACATTTTTTCTTCGCCAAAAACAATTTTTTGATCCGTATAGGCCAGCAGTCTGTCGGCATAGACGCCCTGCAACATTTTTTTGAGCAGTTCGGTAAATTCTTTTTTCTGAGCGTCGTTCAACTTGCGCCAATTCTTGCCCAGGGTTCTCTTTGACAACTCCGTGAAATCAAAAACCTCACCGATGATTTCGCCGATTTCCTCGATTTTGGTATCTTTGGGTTTGGCTTTGAAAGCCGGATCTGAGAGCGTTTTCAGAACGTTATTTACACCCTTCTCCACGGTTTCTTTGGGTGTTGCCGCAATGGCCTGTAGTGGCAATACAATTAATAATGCCGCAATCAAGACTATGCCAATCATGGATCTTTTCATTTTTTTCCTCCCCGGTTCTCATTCGTTAGTGATGTAACACAGTGGATGGCCGATTGAATGTTAGAATATACTTCTCTCAACCAAAATATACAATAGTTGTAAGAAAATAAATGGTCAGGTTTTATACCTTTTTTAATAGATGCTCCGGGAGCTGAAAAAGTTGACACGATTTATTGCTGTTGGAAAAACGAACTCATGAATCCTTTATGCCTTCAGCCGGCGCCATTACGGGCACCATCAAGCGGAACACCAGGATTAAAATAACCGGTTACTTTTTCATATTCAGCCACACCTCCGCCGCATCAAGAGCTGCATTCAAGGACGCCGCCAGTACCGGTTGTGCTGCAAATACATTTTCCCTGCCGATTTGGTCCAGCATCCCCGCTTTTTCCAACTCCTGCATCACATGAGGTTCTACGCCGGCCAGCATCAGAAGATTACCGGATTGGTGCAGCTCTTTCGTGTAACGCTTCAGCCATTTGAGGGCGGTGCTGGGAATTGACTCATGGTGCCGGGCGCGCAAAATGACAACTGCATTGTTAACGTTCTGTTGGGATGGCAGCAATTGATCAAAAAGCGGAACTTCGGCAAAAAAATCCGTACCCTCAAAAACGATCACTGTCGCCTGGTTGGAGGGATACACTGGGGGAACATCACCAGTCTCAAATTTCCCATCTTTTGTTCGCACCAGATGAAGTGCGCGGACGTGGGTGGCTGCGGCGTAAATGTACAAAATCATCGACAACCCGGCTCCCAGAAAAATCGTCCATTGCAGGGGGATAAACAGGGCCGATAGGAATGTGACCATACCGGCGGTTACGGACCCCCAGGAGGAGGCCCAGACCAGCCGGGCATCCGGCAGGCGTCCTACAATCAACTCTGCGCCGATGACAAACAGCATCCCGGCGATAACGCATAAGGGTACGATTTCAGCCAATTTGCCGAATAGCAGCACGATCAGCGCCAGCCAGAGTCCGGCAAAGATACCGCCCCAGCGGGAGGAAGCACCGGCCCCGACGCTGATCCCGGTGCGCGATAGCGAACCGCCGGTTCCCATGGATTGGAAAAAACTGCCGATCAAGTTGCCCAGCCCCTGACCGATGAAATCCCGCGAAGTGTTGGCACGGCTGCCGTCGGGATTGGCATAGGCCATACCTTCGGGGATACTGAACAGGCCGGTCGCAAACCCTGAAACCAGGTCCGAGCGCAGGGTTTTCATACCGGGTTTTAGACGATTCATGATTCCGTCTTCCAGTTCAGCCGATAGATAGGAATATGGGTTCAAAAAAACTTATTTGAATATCTTCCCGCCAAAATGCTCCGTCCACTTATCGATTTCTTCGGCGAAATGTTCCATAAATCTATCCATCTTATCGCCTCCATGTTGCATAACATTTTCCGTGATGTTGGAGGCCTTTTCATATGCTTCTTCAAATTCATGGTCTGCCAGGCCGCTGATTTCTTTGGCTTCTTCCTTCGTTATGCAAATAACTTTCTTATTCTTCCCCGCCGCCTTGCCATTTTTGCCAACGCTCGCCAAATCCCCTGGCCCATGGATTTGCGCTGGTGCCGTGAAGGATGATACTGAGGATTACCGTGCAAACCACCGTCATGGCAAGAACACCGCCATTTGGCAGGTTGGCATTTAAAACAATAACCGCGAACACGACGCTGGCAAGGCCCCGGGGACCAAACCACCCGATGAAGAGCTTGCCTTCAGTATTGGTTCGCAATCCGGTGAGTGAAAAAAACACCGGCAACATCCGAATGAGAGTTAGACTCAAAATGGAATAAAGTATCATGATCCAGCTGAAATTTCCGATTGCCTTGCTGACAACCGCGGCACCGAAAATGACCCATGTAATCAGCGACATGGTATCGCCGGTGCCCTCCGCCGCCCGCAGAAATTCTTCCCGTTGATCCGATGCCAAAACGCCGAATAGAAGCCCTCCGCTGAAGGCGGCGATAAATCCGCTGCCCTCGATAAATTGTGCACCGGCAAAACAAGCAAGGGCCAGCGCAACTATCGGAATCTGGATCCAGGTTTCCGTCAGCCATTTCCGGCGCCAGGCAACTTTTAACAGAGTTACGGCCAGTCCCGTAAGCAATAGACCGACAGCCAGACCGATGCCGATCTCCTCGGCGACCAGCTTAACGGCTAACAGCCAGGGCCCCTCTTCACCGGCCTTGCCCGTGGCGAGGGCCAGAAAAACGAAGAGAATTGGAACGCAGATGCCATCATTCAGGCCGCTTTCCACATTCAGCCCCTGTCGTGCCGCATTGGGCACCTTATCGTTTGTGACAACGGCCTTCCCCAGCGCAGCGTCTGTCGGCGCCAGCATGGTCGCCAGCAGGGCAACTTCAACCAGGGACAGTTTCTGAAACAAGAGCGCTCCAATCCCGAAACCCAGCAAAATGGTCAACGGCAGGCCCACCAGCAGCAGACGAACCGGCAATCTCTGAAATTTTTTCAAAACGCCCATGTCTGCCCCGGCTGCATCGGCAAACAGCACCAGAGCCAATGTCAATTCGGCCAGGGTCTTGATGGCTTCACGATCTGCCTCCAAAGAAATCAGACCCAGACCCACCGGACCGATCAGCAAACCAAACGCCGTAAATATAATCGCGCCGCTGATCCATGTCCGTTCGACGGCTCCGGCGACGGCGCTGTAAATAAGAATAAATACCGCAAAAATGACGAGATCAAGGTACATGTCGGCACTCCGAACAGAAGGTTCAAGGTTCTGGGTTATTCAATTCTGGATTCTTGTCCGCCGTTGCTTTGGCGGATTGGATTGCGGATTGCGGTTTAACGAGTTAAATCCAACAATACGCCCCTACCCCTCGGTGTAGATATGCTGAATAAAATAAAAAATCAAAGCGGTCGTCCAGCCGAAGATGATCACCCCGTTTGCCGCCTGGATAGATGCCAGCGTCCGCCAATCACCGGTAAGCACCACATCGCCGAACCCAAGGGTCGTGAATGTTACCATGGAGAAATAGAAAGCGGTTTCCAGATCCGGGAGCGCTGTAATCAGCGGATTAAATAGGTAAAGCGTGGCCCAAAGACCAGCCTCGACAACAATAGCCAGAAACAACCAAATAGTCAAAAAGGACAGCAGAGCTGCCTTCACAGTCTCTTTCCTGACCTCACCGAAGTGGGACCGGCGCCATCTTGCAATCTTCGCCCCCACCACCATAAACACTGAATGAATAATGATGGTCAGCACCATCATGGCCAAACCTGTCACGATGTTTAAAGTCAGCATGGGCCTTGGTCTCCCTTATATGAAACAACCTGGAATGACGAATGACGATTGAAGATTGACGAATGGTGGAAGTCGCTCTCCGAGGCGTAGGCGCTACAACCCCCTACGAGCCGGAGGCTTCGCTCAATCTTTTTAAAAAGACAGAATTCATCTCTTCGACGTTGGACGTTGGACGTTCGATGTTGGACGTTCATTAGTTTCTTCTTTGATCTGACTGGACCCTTGCGGCCATACAAGGCGGTGTTTGTGTCTTCTAACCGGGCTATTTCATTTTGTCATTTATGGCTGATCGTGTTTTGCCATTGCAAGCCATATTTGAAACGATCCGCCGAAGGCGAACCTTAAATCCAAAATCCAAAATCTAAAATTTTTTTTGTTAATTACCAGTCTATCACTGCAGAGCCTTGGGTGCTGCCACCGCCTTACCCTGACTTTCCCCATCGCTGGTTCCCGTCATGACCAGAACCGATGCGGTTGTGCCCACGCGCAGTTGGACACCTTCAGCTAGTTTTTCCAGGTGAATTCGAACGGGTATGCGCTGGGCCAATCGAATCCACTCGAAGGTCGGACTGATATTTGGCAGCAGGTCGTTACCGGTGCTGCCGTCATTCTGGGCAATTCCCCAGCCCAGGCTATCGACTCGGCCTTCCAGCGGTTTATCGGGATAGGTCATGAGGGTCACAACCGCCCGGTCGCCCTTGCGGATTTTCTCAATGTAATTTTCCCTGAAAAACCCGGTAACCCAGTAGCTGTTGACATCCACCAACGCCATGATGGGTTGGTTCGCGACCGCCTGACTGCCGGGCCTCAGGTTCAGGTTGGTCACGTATCCGTCTACCGGCGCTCTTTGCCGGGTGAATTCGAGATCCAGCTCGGCAGACTGTACTTTGGCTTTGGCCAGGCGCACCTGAGCATTCTGATCCCCGGGCGCCCCCAGATCAGCCTGGGCCTTGGCCAGATTCGCCCTGGCTTCACTCAGCGAAGCCTGCATTTGCAGCAGCTCGGCCTCAGCTTTGGCTTTTTGGTTCGTAGCAGCCACCCAGTTGGCCTTGGCCTCCTCAACCATCCGTTTGGAGGTCGCCCCCTGTTTATCCAGCGTTTTTTGGCGCCGGAATTCCTTCAGCGTCTCCTCAACACGGCCGGAATAGCCCTTTATCGCCGCTTCCGCCTGCTTGATAGTGGCGTCGGCGGCTTCGACATCGGCCTGGGCCGCGTCGACTTGCTTTTCCAGCGCCGCAATCTCATCGCGGGTATTGTCCAGTTCGGCGCGTGCCTGCTCCAAAGTCGCTTCAAAAGTACGCCGATCAATTTCAAACAGCGGATCGCCGGCTTTGACGAATTGGTTGTCCACCACCGGCAGTTCAACCAGCGGACCGGACACCCGCGGCGTAATCTGGATCACCTGGGCCATTACCTGGCCGTTGCGCGTCCAGGGATTGGTGACATAGTCCCAGTACTTTAAACCCAAAACGGCGGCAGCAATCAGGACAACAGCACCGGTTGATATATACTTGATCCTATCCCGCATCTTTCTGGCTCCTTGATCTCAAATAAAATGATATCGTGCATGCATCAAATGCTTAAATTCCAAAATACAAACAACCAGTATTAAAGCACCAAAATACAAAATTCAAATAACAAATAAATATCAAGCTACAATATCCAATGACCAAAACAGTGGTGTAAAACTTCGTTCATTGTGATTTGTTTGTGATTTGAGTTTTGTTATTTGTTATTTCTTCTCATATTGGAATAATAAAGGTACCGATAAACACGGTGTAGATTACGGTCAGTGCCACAAAAACCAGCGGCGGGTAGAAGAAATAGCGAGACAGACGATAGCGATTGAGCACAATTGCCGTCCACGCCGCCAACACCACACCCAGAAATCCCGCAATCAGTAAAGGTGGCAAATAGACACCACCGATGAAGAACTCGTGGGGGATAAACTTCATTGTTGACTCCCTCGTTAATGCGACTCTTATACCTGAGATTCAGAATATAGGAACGGCATAAAAAGGTTTCAGGTGTCAGCGTTAAAATCAAAACAGCCGAAAACCGCTTTTACAGGAAACCTTATTATCAATCGATGGGCCAGCCTTGCGAATGCGGATCATGATCTGGTGCATACTCAGCTAGCTTTTCTCCTACCTGCCACCGCTTCTCTTTTTCTGGTATTTTCCGCTCCAATGTTTTCTCCAATCCGTTCAGCATACGAATGCATTCTTTGTAGCGATCCCTAAATCCATTGTAATCAACGTCAGTTATGTATCCTTTAAGTTTAGCCATAAACAAGTGATGAATTGTTTCGGCTGCTTCACCCCTGCTGCGATTTACGCCTTCAATCTTGTTACGAATATGTCGATCATCATTCTTCTCGGCCAGTTGAGCAGGTGAGCTGTTTGACGAACGCCTTGCCTGGCTTCCCAATTCGTATTTTTCTTCTTTCGGCCAGGTGTGTGTTAAATCACATACTTCGATGTGTAGCTGGCACAATTTTCTATAAACATCAAGGTCCTCCACATCCATGTAGTTCTTCACAGTCACGGATCGCCCCTCCATTTCCTGATCAGCCTTCCTTCCTGAACACTGAACACCGAAACCTGAAACCTTCCGTTCCTA
>JASJCE010000189.1 GCA_030066155.1 Desulfobacterales bacterium
CATCGCTGGTGCCATGGCCGATGAAAAAGATAGTGATCTGATCCCCCGGTTGAACCGTCTTGCGCAGACGCCCCATGGCATCCAGTATGGTGTTGCGCCGGCAGGGGCCGGCTATTATCGGCGCCCCGGAATCACCGCGGCCCAGCAGCAGGGTGATGTGATCTGCGGGATAAGCAAAATCCCGGACAAGAATTTCATGGAGTTTGAGGGACCACAGCCGAAATTGATCCCTGTAAGTCTCGTTGGCGGCAGCCCCTCCAAGAATGACGGCGTATTTGTGCGTGTCCGGTCCGGGGAGAAAATACTGCCGGCCGTGGACCGGTAAAATAACAAGAAGCGCCGGGACCATGACCACAATCACACACAGCCTCCGAACTGCCGGCAGCTTCATGACATCCCCTTTCTGCGCCGGATCAACCACTCCAGGGCAAAAATCCCGCAGAGCAGAAACAGGACAAAGGGCATATTCCAGATATCCTTTTCAAAATCCAGCGGCAGTTCTTTTTGGAGGTGTTTTAGATCATCCGCCAAGCGGTTCGCATCGTTTTGCGGATAATATTTACCGCCGCCGACGCCTGCTATTGCTTTCAGCAGGGCGGCATCCATGCCGGGCTCGATGAACTCGGCGCCGGATTCCTCGACTAGAAATCGGGTAGATGTTTCCTGCACGTCTCCCGCGGGTGAGGTCGCAGCCACCTCGATTTGGTGGATCCCGCCGTTCAGCACATCAAAGCTGCCGGCATAGGTTCCATCATCATCGACTGTCCATTCCAGCCGAATGTCACGCACGGCACCTGCAGAATCGGTCATTTTCAACCAGACCGTGGCATCATTGACCGGCTCATAGGCGCGGTCGCGGACCCGGACATGTACCTGCACCTGTTCACCCACACCATAGGAATCCCGCTCCAGGCTCAACTCGACCGGCGCAGGGGCCGGGGCCGCCAGCCAGCGCAGCACCTGTCGCCAGAACCGCTCATGGGACATGTCCTCGTGGGGCAGAAGCATTTGCCAGCGCCAGGTGGAGGCCGTGGCAATCACCATGCTGCGGCCGCGACCGTATCGTTCGTAGGCCATCACCGGCAGCGGTTCATCGCGGAGAGTGAGTGTCGGGTGGACGGCAAGCACTGTCGCACCGGGCTTGGCCGGACCGGTTACATTGATCCCTTGCAGCTGGGGCATCTTTTCCCACAGCTGCCGATTCGGGACGCCATTCAGTCCCAAACGCAGCAGGGCCGTGTGCTCGCCTTCCGCGGTCAGCCGCAGGCTGAATTTTTCGGAAGCGGCTGCCTCGCGCAGCTGCGGGGAAAGCTGCGCTGTATCCAGCAGGGTCACGGGCAAAATGTCTGCTAAGGGCGAACCGATGTAATTTTCCTCGAAGGCCCTGGAGCCGCCGAGCATCAGAAAACCGCCTCCCCGCTCCGCCACAAACTGCTGGATCATGGAAAGATGATCGGCACTGAAAAAGCTGTGGGGAATGTCACCCAGGACTATCGCCGCGTATTTGAACAGATCCTCTTTTTTTTGCGGAAATCCATCGACAAGTTCCTGCGGAGACTCGATGCCCTGGCGCAAAAACTTCTGCGGGCCGGTTTTCAAATAGGTCGCGAGCCGCAGGGCGTCATCCCCTTCCGCCGCGCGCCGGATAAACTTATACTCGTGGCGGGGATGGCCTTCGACATAAAGAATGTTTAACTTTTCGTTTCCTTTGTTTACCAGAAACGCGCGCCGATTATTTTGAATTATCAATTCATCTTCCGCCTCCGGTATCCGGACAACGTAAAGCTGCGGACCGTCATCCTCAGCGATCAATTGGAGCGTGTGGCGCCGGGCGGCATGGCTGCTGCCGGGCTGCACCGTTTTACGAGCCACAACCCGGTCCTCTTGTTCAATGATGATGTCGAATTCCCGTTGCGCATATCCCCGGTTTCGCACCGTCACATTCACATCGAAAATCGATCCTTCCGTCACGGTCCGGGCAACGGAGACCCGGCTGATCTCGCGATCCGGTGTGATCTTGGATATTCCGACACCTACGGTGAAGACGGGGACATCGTGACCCTGCAGGAGCCGGGCCTCCCGGATCGGGTCCTGCCGGCTGTTGTCTCCGCCGTCGCTGATCAGGACGACGCCGGCCAACGGCAGTCCTTTCAGGCTCCGGCCTACCTGCCTGATACCTTCAGCCAACGATGTCCGGGCGGTTTCGAAGTTCAGATCTCCCGGGCCGGATATCGGATGGCCGCCGATGCCAGCTCGGAAAGCGTGCAGCTGGAAATCTTCCCCCAGAAGATCCTTCAGACCGTTTTTCCCGTAGAGCAGATCAACCGCGACATCCCCACGCGAACGGCCATCGCCCGTGTCCCGGATGGTCATGCTGCGCGAGTTGTCCACCAAAACGGCAATATCGGTTTGCTGCGGAACCGACATGGAGGTGATCAACCGCGGCTGCAGCAGACAGATCAGAAGAGCGGCAAGGGCACTCACTCTGAGCGTGATCAACAGCACCTTCAGTCGGGTGCCGGCAGTAATCGTCGTCCGGCGGTACAGCAACCAGACAACAGCGACGATTACTGCCAGAGCGCCGATCGCAAAGGCAAAATGGATGGGAGCGCCGAAGGCTAACTTTGCCCCAACCCATTCGGCCGGATCATGCCCCAGCAAAAATTCAAAAAAAGCGGACATTGTAAATTTCTATGCCGATTGATTTATCGTTTCGGAATTTCTAAAACTTTCAAATACCATACAGCAATATTCATTAAAGGTTTCAGGTTTCGGGTGTCAGGTTTCAGCGTAGCCGCTGGCCGGTTTATAGCTTTAGCGAAGCCTGGTTGATCCTGTCCAATTATTTTCTTTAAGATCAGAATCCATTCCTTTTTTTCTTGCAAATGCTATAGTTTCTTATTTTTTCAAAATGACCGCCTTGGCGTCCAGCGACTGGACTGACACCTGAAACCTGAAACCTGAAACCTGAAACCTCTACCAGCCTGGGCCTATGGCATATCCCGTTGTCTCTGACCTGGCTTAGAAAACCAGGTTTTCGTTAATGGAATAAATAAGCTTGAAGCCGGGATGCCGTGAATGTTATTAAGCTTTCCAGCCTTCAAGCATCCACGCTTTCAAGCCTCCAAGCATCCGCGCTTTCCAGCCGCTCTGAAACTATCGCCGACTATTGGCCTTCTCCACCCGCGACAGCTCCCGATAGTATTCTTCTACTTTATCCCGGTAAGGGGTGGGCACGCTTTCTTCGGGCATCGAAAAGACTTTTTTCTTCAGCTGGCGGCCTTTCGTCTCCGCCCGCAGGGCTGATTCCAGCTCTCTGACCGGCACCAGGAGTTTTTGCCAGAGATCGGGTTGCGCCAGAAAATCTTCGATCTCTTTCCGGCTCAGTTCACGCTGAATCGAACGGGCATCGACTCCCCAGCGCTCTCCCCGCGCCCAGGGCTGGACAAGTCCCCGTGCAAAGCGGCGGCTGCGTTGCAAATGCTGCTGCATCCGCTCCTGCGCACTTCCGTTGCCGTCTGCCGGCTGCTGTTGCGACAGCCCCTTCGGCAGCAGGTCACGGCCGGACAAACTCTGTTGCTGCCGGGCGTTGTTTTGATTTTGCGCCTCGATTTCTTTTTGGAGACGTTCGAGCGCTTGTCGCAAGCCCGCAGCGTCAGCCGCCGCCTGCCGGATCTTTTCGTCCCGGGAAGGGGCGGCCGGGCGATCGAGATTGCGCAGCTGTCGACTCACCCGTTCAATGGACCGCTCGATTTTCTTCTCGGCATCCATGGAAAGACCCAGCCACCCTGCCTCAAGCATCTGTTGGCTTTCCTCGATGCGTTCTTTAATCCGATCGGTCTTGAGGGCCTGCAGGGCTTCACCGGCCCGGTCGGCAACATCCGGCTGAGCCGATCGTCCCTTGCCGGCGATGGTTTTCAGCATGGTCTCGGCGTCGGTTAATTCGGCCTGCATCTTCTCCTTGTCGGCGAGCACCGTTTTTATTCTCTCAAGGCTTTGGGAATCAGCCGGCGAAGTCTCGCTGTCATCTTGATTTTGTATTGCCTGCAAGTTTCTCAGAATCTGTTGTTCCTGCCGCTGCAACGTTTGTGCTTTTCGATTCAGGGCATCGATCAGGCTGGAGATCGTCGCCTGGCGATCAAGACGCATCTCCTTTTCCTGTTCACGGAGATCTTCCAGGACCTGTCGACCCCTGGCTAGAGCGCCGCCGGTATCCTGTCGGCGGAGATTGCGCTCCGCCTCCTGCATCTGCCGGGCCGCATCTTCCAGCCGCTGCCGGTGGTCAGACGATTGTCGCAAACCCTTGCGACGCGCAAGCCGTGATGCCTGCCGGGACAATTCCCGGGTCTCGCGTCTCAGTTCTTCCTGCTCGCGACGCAGTTCTTCCAGGTGTCGTTTTTTTTGTTCGGCGGTCAGGCGGTCCTGGCGGCGGGCGAGGTCATCCTGCCTCCGGTTTAAGCGCTCCTGGCGGCGGGCAAGATCGCGCAGTTTCTCCAGGGCATCGTCCTGCTTGCGGCCCTGCCGGGTGCCGGCGGTCTGCTTCGGCATTTCATAGCGGTTTTCCAGGCGCCCCATTTCCATTGCAAAGAGTTCCTTCAAATCCTGGCGCTCTCGACTCTGCACGTCACCGACGCCGCCACCCCCGCGATTGCGAGCCATCTGAATCATAGTGTTGCGGCTTTCGGCTTCAGCCTTCATGATCTCCCGCAGCGCCGACTGCTCCGGCCCGAGGGCTTGGGCCAGTTGCCCGGCCCCCAGTTTCTCAATGGCCGCCTCCATCCGGGTGACGGCCCGCTTAAGGTGTTCCACAGCACGCTGATAACTGTCATCGGAAAATGACAGCCGCTCCGACAGCCGCTGCAGAGACAAACGGGTACGCTGCATAACCTGTCGCTGAGAATCGTTAATGGTTGTGATGTTTTCTTCAAATTGTTTCGGGCTGATCTTGTTTTGCTGCCTCAACAGTTTCCAGGTGGCGGCGATAATATTCTTCTGGTTTTCAACCAGCGCGCTGGCCGATCTGCGACCGCCGCCCGAACCGCCTCCGCCACCTGCCTGGCGGGAAGCCCGGCGAAATGATGCCGCCGTCGGAACAACTTGCAGAAAATAAATGTCGGAGACGGTTTCCGAGGCACCCTTCAGGCGATTGTTATCCCGTGCAGAGAGATGGTAAAAAACAAAGTCACCCGGTTCGACGTCAAGATCCTCCAGATACAGGGTCGCTCGGCCTTCAATGCTGACGTCCGATCGGGCATCCGGCGCCACCTGGAAATCGATCTTCTGAGGATCACCATCGGCCACGGTGTAATTCAACACAAAATCCGCCAGGCCGTGGTCGTCTTCAGCAGCGGCGGCGATGGACACCTCTTCCAGAGACATCACCCGCCTGTCCCGACCGGGGTGGACCAGTGTCACCGTCGGCGGGGCGTCCGGCACCGACCGCACGAAATACTCGTATGGATCTTCGTTTTTCATTTGCGCCGTGTCGATCACATTAATGGTATAGGTCAAATCTTTGGTGATAATGAAGGATCCTTTAGCAGTCTGCTGCCCGGTATTGTCTCCTTTAAGTTCAAGGGTCGTTCCATCGCTGAAGTGGACGGCTGACTTCACGACGGTCTTGTTGAAGGCGGCGTGCAGGGTGATGCGGGTTCCCTCCGGGGCAATTATATCGCCGCCTTTCTTGACAGTTTTGTTTTTCATCCCTGTATATTCCGGGTACTCGTAGGCCACGTCAATCTGCTCGACCCGCGGCATGTCAAAAACTGAAATCCGGTGTTGCTTGGAGCGTTTGACACCGATGTCAACGTAGTAGGCTACATCAGTTTGAACTGCTGTCAGAAAATATACAAAGCTGTTTTGCCCCCCTTCCTGGGTCATCGCGGCCTGCCGCCAGGTGACCGAATCGGTCTGCAGATAGACATTCACCCGGTGGGGAACGGCATTTTTGATCCGCGCAATGAGCATAACATCGTTTCCGCGTTGAATTTTTATCGTTCCCGGTTCCACGCTCAAACCGACCGTCGGTACCGCGGCGTCATTCGCTTGGGTCCAGGGCATTATGATCCGCAGGCCGGCCAGCGAGAAATCATCGACGTTCCGCACAACATAAAATAGACCGCCGATAACAATGAGGGCGACCGCTGTCGCGACCCAGGCAGTGCGCAAGGTCGACACCCGGGTCGGATCAAGATCTCCCACCCGCACCAGAGTGTCATCCCACAGGCTTTTCACCAATTCTGAGGTGCCACCCGATGGTTCATGCTCAACGAATTCCATCGATGTGATAAGGCGCTGCTCAAGCTCGGGTAGGTTCTCGTCGACATAATGGGCGATACGCCGATCATCTCGGGCCACCTGCCGATAAATGTGAATGCAGCGCCACACGAGGGCGCCCGCAGCGGCTGCCAGAATGACCGCCAGCACGATTCGGGCGACCGGGGAAAACCGGAACAGCATTTCCAGAATTCCGAGTGCGGTAAACAGGACCGTCAACAAGACGATCCCCAGACTGATCTCCCGCAGAATCAACAGTCTCGTGCGACGGCGCTGAATGCCGAGCACATATTCCCGCAACCCATCAATTGAAGTTGTAGACATGATTTATTTCCAACCCGGCGAAGCCGAAATTGAAGATTAACTAATTTCCTTTAGAAGCCGCCGGGATGGTTTTGGTTAGATCGAAATTTTAATAACTTCCCGGTGAAGGTCAAACTGCTTCATTCCCATCGCATCTGCCGGCGGCTTCTGAAGGAAATTAGCGATAGGTTCGATTCGCCAGCAGCGTTTCGCCCAGACCCAATAACAGGACCACCAGCAGTATCCACCACCAAAATAGCTGCGACTTTTCGGCATGTGCCGCATTGGCTTCAGTCTCGGCTCCCTGCACAAGAGGTATCCGGGTGGCCTCATTGACCGGAGCGGTGCCGATTCGCAACGGAGCGGTGGACGTAAGGTCCGATTCTGAAGCGGATACATTGACGGCCAGAAATTCCTGGGCTTGACGGCCAAGCACCGCGTAAAAACCGGGTTGACCCGTCGTCCGAAAAAAAACATCGTCCCCAACGGCAGATGTCAGAATGGACTCGGCGCCGTGCGGCGCAGTAATCCGGACGGCATTGCCGGCCGGCAGCATCAGGCGCACCGGCTCGCCGACAGTGTAGGACGGTTTTTGTTCTTCGTGCTGTGCAAGATACCGAAGCATTTCGTGCACAAGAGGAACGTATAATCCCTGGCGGGGAAGGTTGTTCCACTGCGTATTCAAAGAAGATGTGAACAGCAGCACTCTGCCCCGGCCGACTTTTTTTTCCAGCAGGGCGGCCTCCCCGTTGTCAAAGCGCAGGATGACGTCACTGTCTTCGGCCGGAATCGAGGACCAGTACCCCTGAAAACGCGCCGTACCAAAATCGCCGCTGTCATTCAGACCCAATGATTTGATAATGGGATGCCGCCGGTTTATCCCCGTAATCGACAGCGCATCACCGTTTGCCGTAAACCGTTTTTGACCCAGGCGGGCGGGGGACAGCCCCTGAAAAATTCGGTTGAAGATCGGCGCCGCCACCCGGGCGGCCGGCGCGATCAGCAGACTGCCGCCTCTTTGCAGATAGGCCGAAACGGCCGTCAGTCGGGCCAAAGCCAACTCCCCGATATTGAGAAGCACGATTACCTGGTAGGGTTGTAGCGCACCGTCTGTTAGCTCTGCAGATCGAATCAAATCGAGGTGAAACGGCGACCGGCCTCGTTTTCCCAGAGCAGATTCGAGCCAGCGAATTTCATCGGTGACCCTGCTGTTCGCCGCTGCATCCAGGACCGCCAGCACCGACACCGGCTGCAGATCGTTGACCGCGAAGTAAAAGGTATTGTCGGGTGCAAAAAAATCGTCGTCCACGGTCACCGACCCGCGGTGAATCCCGCGCTTTCTGAAATGGGTGCGAAATGTCACAATGGCTTCGGATCCACCGCTCAGATCGACTTGTTGGGTTTCCACATTTTTTTCATCGATTGCCAGTGAAACCCGGGCTTCGGACAGGGATTGGCTTCCCTGGTTTCGCACCCGTGCGATGATGACGTGCTCCTCCTGATCGCGGACGAGTTGGGCCGGAAATTTGACTGCCGTCACCGCCAGGTTCGTGGTATTCTCGTCGCCGATCTTTATGCCTTCGAAGTCGACACCGGAGCTCAATCGCCAGCGGGTATCGAAGGCGGCGACTGCGCGCTGCCGGTAATCCGAAACCAGATACACGGTCTTGTTCGAATGGCGGGCCCCTTGCAGCATCTGATCTGCAAGGCGAATGGCCGGAAGGTAGCTCGTCGAATTGAAGCCCGGCGAATCTAGTTGTCGCACGAATGAGGCCAGTTGGCTGAGATCCGTCGTTAGTTCCTTTACCTGGCCGGTGCTTTCCGAAAATGTGACCAGGCCGGCTTCATCCCCGGCGTGAAGCGACCCCAGGATGTCGAGCACCGTCGTTTTGGCCTGCGCGAAGGTGTCGGCGTATTGCATGCTCATGGATGTATCCAGCAAGATCACCACGGACCGGGCGGACCAACCGGTCCGATCCAGGACGGTTTGCGGAATAAAGGGACGCGCAAAAGCAACGGCCAGCAAAGCAATGATGGCGGCACGCACCAGCAGAAGCAGCCATTGCTGAATCCGTTGAAAGAAGATCATCTTCTTGGGGGTTCGTTTCAGCAACCGGACGGTGCTGAAAAGTACTTTCTCAGCCTTTTGCCTGCGGCTCAGATGAATGACCAGTGGGATTGCAACCCCCAACAGCCCTATCAGAAACCATGGTGATAGAAATGACATGACCTAAAAGCTTTTCGCCCGTTTTGCCAGATAGGCGGACAGGGCAGCGTCGAGCGGCTCGCTGGTATTTAGCAGGCAGTAGTCGATCCCGCTGGCCCGACACTTTTGCCGGTAAAAGTCACAGAATTTTTCCAGCTCCTCGAGATACGACTCCCGCATCGCCCGGGGCGCTACGGCCACGGTCTCATGACTCTCCAGGTCCTCAAAATCCGATATTTGCTCAAAGGGGAACGTCAACTCGGCATTGTCCATAATGTGAAACACAATCACATCATTGCCCTTAAACTTCAGATGCTGCAGGCCTTTAACAACGGCGGCTTCATCGTCCAAAAGATCGCTGATAACAATGGCAATGCTTTTGCGGGTCAATCCGAAGGCCAGGTCGGAAATCGGCCGGGCGAGCCGGGTTCCTGCACCCGGATTGACATGCACCAGTGCTCTAAGAATCTGCATCAGATGTCCGCGCCGGTAGCGGGCCGGCAGATACTCGCGGATGCGATCGTCAAAAGCGGTCAGACCGACGGCGTCCTTTTGGCTGAACATGAAATACGCAAGGGCCGAGGCCAGCGTCCGCCCGTACTCCAGCTTGGTCAGGATGTCCGACCCGTATCCCATGGATGCGCTGCTATCCAACAAAATATGACAGCGCACATTGGTCTCGTCCTGATATTGCTTGATAAAGTACTCGCCCGAACGGGCATAGATTTTCCAGTCCACGTGTCGGATGTCATCTCCCGGGTAATAGTGCCGATAATCGGTAAACTCTACGCTGAATCCTCGGTGGGGGCTTCTGTGAAGTCCTGCCACAAAACCTTCCACAGCAGTTCTGGCACGGAGTTCAAGATTGGAGATGCTTGCCAGGATTTTGGGATCGATGAAGCTGACTTCCTGCATTAAGGAACCCCCTACATTTCAAATCTGTTTTTTTGGTTCAGGTCTTTGTTAACCGGCTCTGCGACTCACACAAGGCGGGAGTGTTGGAGTGATTCAATTTGGGATTTTAGATTCCGGATTGCGGATTTGGCTAAAGTGACGATTATGGCTATGAAGGCGTAATATTTCTTAAATCCGAATTCCGAATTCCCAAATCGTTCAATTTTCATGACTCCAGCACTCCAATACTCCTCTGGTCACAAGGCCCCTATTCTCGTGCTCACCCCAAAAGATTCACGGGCAACCAGGCACCGCATCTCATCATAACCCGGAAGATGGCTCCGGGACCTCCTCCAGTAGTCGGTCGATGACCTGCCGGGTCGTGATGCGCTCGGCTTCCGCGTGAAAATTCAACAGGATCCGATGGCGCAGCACCGGGTGCGCCAGCGCACGAATGTCGCTGTAAGCGACATTGTAGCGACCGTGGAGCAGGGCCCGCACCTTCCCACCGAGCAGCAGGTTCTGCGAGGCGCGTAGTCCGGCACCCCAGCTGACCCAGTTTTTGACAAAATCGGGCGTCGAGGGATGACCCGGTCGACTTGCTCTGGCAATACTGACAGCGTAACGGGTAACGGCTTCGGCTGCAGGCACCAGCCGGGCAATGCGCTGGAAGTCAATAATGTCCTGTCCCGTCAGAACATTTTCCACCGCTTGATCCATAACCCGGGTGGTGTTGTTGACGACGCTGATCTCCTGCTCTTCGGGAAGATAATCGATCAAGATCTTAAACATAAACCGGTCCAGCTGGGCTTCCGGCAAGGGGTAGGTTCCCTCGAGCTCAATGGGATTCTGGGTCGCCAACACGAAAAACGGCCGTTCCAATTCATAGGTTGTCCCGGCTGTCGTCACCTGCTGCTCCTCCATGGCTTCAAGCAGGGCCGCCTGGGTCTTGGGCGGCGTTCGATTGATTTCATCTGCCAGCAAAATATTGGCGAAAATCGGCCCCTTCACGAATTTTAATATTCGTCGCCCGGTCGTCTGGTCGCGTTGGACGACTTCCGTACCGACCACGTCGGCCGGCATTAAATCGGGCGTGAATTGGATCCGTTTGAACGTCAATTTCAGAATATCGGCGATGGTTTTGATGAGAAGAGTTTTGGCTAAACCGGGGACACCCGTAATCAGACAGTGTCCACCGGCAAAGAGTGCAATCAGGACCTCCTCGATCACATCGTCCTGGCCCACAATCACCTTCTTCAACTCATGAAGTATCTTTTCGCGGCCCTCCTTCAATCGCACGACAACATCAAGGTCATCCGAAGTCGGCTCCGATTCTCCGGTTTGCGATTCAATCGGGTCTGCC
>JASJCE010000190.1 GCA_030066155.1 Desulfobacterales bacterium
TGCGACCCGCCATATCATCGAGCAGGAAATAGGTAAAGATCCGGCATTCTATAAAAAATTTTCGAGTCTTCTCGAAGAAGTGATCGATGCTTATCATCAGGGTCGGCTGAACGCTCTGGAGGCTCTGGGGCAAATCAAGGAGATCTCCACCAAAGTTGTCACCCACACCGATGACGATATTCCGGACGGACTTGTGGGAAATGACATGGCCAGGCGCTATTTCGGGCAGGTTCGCGAACGGATTTCGGTTTACGGAACCTATAACGAAAACTCCGGGGCCGAAATTGCCATTGAAATTGTTGACCGCATTGCCAGGCACAAGATCCGTGACTGGCGGACAAACCCGGACGCCATCAACAGAATGCGGGGTGAAATTGACGACATCCTGTTCGATATTGAGAAAAAGCGCGGCCTGGAGCTGTCGCTGGATGACCACGACGCTATAATCGACCGCTGCATCGAGGTTGCCATTGCGAATGAGGATTGAGATAAGGTCGTAATATGAAGATTTTTTATACTGATACCTTTAAAATTCCACTGCCGGAAAAACACAGCTTTCCGAAAGATAAATATTATCTGCTGAGAAAGCGCATTGAGAACGCAGGGATCGTCCCGCCGGAGAGTATGATTGTCCCTGAACCGGCATCCGAAGCAGAAATTCTGCGGGTCCATGATCCGGTATACTGGAATCGTCTGAAAAACGGCGAATTGTCTGATAAAGAAATCCGACGGGTAGGTCTGCCCTGGTCGCCGGAGATCGTGCGGCGGGCACGGTATTCCACAGGGGCCACCATTGCGGCCTGCCGTACAGCGTTGACGGAGAAGATTGCGGTGAATCTGGGAGGGGGTACCCATCATGCTTTCAGCGGTCATGGGCAGGGCTATTGCTGGATAAATGACAGTGTCATTGCCTCCCGGGTGCTGCAAACGGAAGCCCTTGCTTACAATATATTAATTGTCGACTGCGATGTTCACCAGGGCAACGGCACGGCGGCCCTGGTTCGAAACGATCCCACGATTTTCACCTTTTCGATCCATGGCAAAAATAATTTTCCGTTCCGCAAAGAGATAAGCGATCTGGATATTGAATTGGATGACGGCACGGATGACGCGTCCTATCTTGAAGCGCTCCGGAGCGGTCTGGAGACTTCGCTTCAAAATTTCAGCGCCGACCTTGCGATTTATCTGGCCGGGGCCGATGCCCATAAAAATGACCGCTTCGGCCGCCTGGCGCTGTCCAAGGCGGGCCTGGCCCGGCGGGATCACCTCGTTCTGGAACACCTTCACCGTGCCGGCCTGCCCGTGGCTGTTACCATGGCCGGCGGCTACTCCCCTCAGGTTTCAGTTACAGTGGATATCCATTTTCAGACCGTATTAGCGGCGGTCCGGCTGTTTCAATGAATGTGTTGGATCCGATTAATCCAGACGGAGTTTCATCCCCCTTTTATCGCCATTCATACCTTGCATTTGGCATTTCATCGCCCTTTTCTCGCTAAGCCACGAAATTACAGATAGCCTTTCAGTTAGATCTGGAGGCTTTTTTATTCAACAATATTCGGTGGAAGGGGATCTGGCGCTGTTGATGCAAATGGATCAACTGTTTGGATTCGGGTGATGAATATTTCATTGACCATAATCGAACTTAAAGAGAAGTCTGTGGAGGCCACGATGTTAAACAAACCCATCTCGAGACGATCATTTCTGGCAATTTCAACCATGTCTGCAGCGGCAATGGTTTTAGATTGGAATAGCATATCCGCCCATGCCGCCAAAATGGGGCCCAAAAGCGAATACCCTACCGTTGTAATCGGGGCCGGGTTGGGCGGTCTGGTGTGCGGGGCCTATCTGGCAAAACAGGGCATTCCGGTCACTGTTGTCGAACAGCACAGCGTTCCCGGCGGTTACGCCACGTCCTTTGACCGGGCCGAAGGAAAATTTTCGTTCGAGGTTTCCCTGCATGGCACATCCATCCATGATAACGGTGCCGCCAGAATTTTAAAAGATATCGACGTCCTGGACAAACTGGAACTGATCGAGCTTCCGGAAGTTTACCGGCTGAAGACGCCGAATCTGGATATCAGCGTGCCCCAGAAGGATCCCGATGCCTACATTCAACTCCTGTCCCGCTATTTCCCGGAAGAGGCGGATGGGATTCGGGATTTCGTGAAGGAAATGCTGGGCATTGCCGAGGAGGTCGATCTGCTCAGCCGCAACCAGGGCAAATTTTTAAAGCTTCTGTTTCCGCTGCAATATCGCAAGATGTGGAATGTGCGCAACAAGACGCTGGCGGATTTGATGGATGAATACGTCAACAATCCGGAATTGAAAAGTATCCTGGCCGGTCTCTGGGGCTATTACGGCCTGCCGCCGTCAAAGCTTTCCGGATTTTACTATGCCAATGCCACCGGCGGATATCTCAAGAACGGTTCCTACTACATAAAGCATCGATCCCAGGATCTGAGTAATGCGATTGCCGGGGCCATTGAGCGCAACGGTGGAACTATACGATATGACGAACCGGTGGCCGGGATCAAGGCTAAGAACGGAACCGTGCAGGGGGTGTTGCTGGAAGACGGCGAAATCATCCCGGCGCGGGCCGTTGTCAGTAATGCCAGTGCGCTGACGACATTCAAGCATTTGCTGGCAGCGGAAGAAAGACCGGCAGACTATATTCAAAAACTTGAATCGTACTCGCCCAGTATATCATCATTTATTGTCTGGCTGGGATTGAACCGTGAACTCAGGGGCAAAGTCAAATCATTCAGCACCCATGTGTCAACCGGACGCGATCCGGAGGAAGACTATCTATCGTGCCTGCGGGGGGAGATAGCAGAAGGATCCTTTGGCGTGGTGGTTTATGACAATATTTTCAATGGATACTCCAGCCCGGGAACATCAACCCTGCAGCTGCTTTTCCTGTGTGGCTATGAGCCCTGGCGTCAGTTTGAAGCCGATTACCGCGACGGGCGCAAGGCTGCCTACCATGGGCAAAAGTCGCGCTGGACGGATATTCTCATCAACCGCACCGAAAAGGAGCTGATTCCCGGATTATCTTCGATGATCGAGGTCCAGGAAACCGGTACGCCGTTGACCAACTGGCGCTACACCGGAAATACGAATGGGGCCATCTACGGATTTCAACAATCCATGGACAATGCCTATATGAACCGAATCAAGAACCGTACGCCAATAAAGGGGCTATATCTGGCCAGTGCCTGGGGCAACCCGGGCGGCGGTTATGTCGGGGTTTTCCGGGCCGGGCAAAGTGCGTTTCGGCAAATGATGGAAGATTGGGGCGGTTAGAAAATGTCGAATGATGAATGTCGAATGTCGAATTAATGTATCCTGTCGATTGAAGAATGACTGAGTGAAGCCTCCGGCTCGTAGGGATAGTAGCGCCTACGCCTCGGAGAGCGAAACCACGAAAAGAGAAAGGATAAATTTCGTGCTTTCCGAATTTCGTGTTTTCGTGATGAGTATTTTTAATTTGTTGTAAAGAGATGAGAACTGTATCTTCAAACTGATAATCTTCAGGATAACAGTACGATGGTACATCCATGAATGATTATTCTTCCGGGCATTACAGCGAGGATGAGGTCAGCCGGATCATTCGGCGGGCGTTGAGAATCAGGCAAACGGACACTATTCGCCATGATGAGTTGATTGAGACTGCCGGGGATCTTGGCATTGATTCTGACACCCTTGAAAAGGCAATTGAACTGGAGCGGCAGGACGCCAAAATGCAGGCCATTCGCAGAACACGCCTTCACCGCCGCAAAGTTGGATTTTACTGGCACCTGTGGAGCTACGTAATCGTCAATCTGGCATTAGTATTGATAAACTGCCTCGTGCCCGGTCCGTTCTGGTTTCAATGGTCGATCCTCGGGTGGGGAATTGGATTGGCATGTCATTTCAAAGCCGTGTTTTTTACCCATGGGAAAAAATATGATAAAGGGATACAGGTAAAACATGCGAGCCTCGGATGTAGGATGAGAGGATGAGCTTATGCGATGGCCAGTCTTTGAGAAAATTGGTAGTGGTAGTCGTCGCGCATTCGCCAGTAATGGACATTATAAAGGTTTCAGGTTTCAGTGTTCAGCCCGCCCTGGTGCGATATGAATAATTGTTGCTGTTCACGGTTGAAGATCCCAATATTTTCTTGTTTACGGATTACAGGCAATGATAGGTCTGGGCCAGGGGTTTCAGCCCGGCTGCTGGCCGCGGAGCGTCCGCTCTGATCGGAGAGGAAACTACAGATTTTGAAAGAAAAAGAGGAATGGATTCTTATCTTAAAGAAAAAAATTGGACAGGATCAACATGATAATTAGGATAATGCGGCCTTCGGCCGAAAGACCCCTCGCCGCAGGCGAAAAAAATCCTGATAATCCTGTAAATCCTGTCTAAATATACATAATAAAAATCGAATCCATTCCACAATCCTTTCTTCTATTGAAATTTCACACGAGTCATTTCGCCGGTCGACCGAATCAGTCCTTCATTTTTGGCTCACAACCCGGGGCCCGTATCATCATGACCGGTACGCAGGAGGTACGCACGATCCGTTCCGCCACACTTCCCATAACCCAACGACTGATCCCGGAACGGCCATGACTGGCGATCACCATAAGATCCACGGCATTGGCAGCAGCGTAGTCAGCCAGCATGGATACCGGATTACCCTCCAGCACAACACTTCGAAATTCAGTGCCGGGGAAATGCAGACCACCCGACAGATTTGCGAGGTATTTCTCGGCTGCAATTTTGCGGTTTTCATTCATGCGCCGGCGATCCTTCTCTGTAAACCCGTATTCACCCTGGGCCGGGACACTTACCGGCAGACGGACGGGATTTAACACCCGCACCAGAGCGACTTCAGACGAGTTGAACCCGGAAATGATCGCCTCAACATGCGGTATCACACATTCGGCCAGATTCGATCCATCCAATGGGACCATTATTTTATCGTACATGAAATAACTCCCTTCACCATCCGCCGGCATTAACGGCATTAATATATGGGAATAGTATCTGGAATGTCAACGTATCGATTGCGGATTGCAAGTTGCGGAATATTGGATCTCGGCCTCCGGCCAGGAGGGGCCATTGGGGCCTACCCTCCGGCCTGTAAGCCCATGGCCTATGATCCTACGGGCTGGAAGCGGCCCCGGAGGGATTGAGGATTGAGATGGCATAGAGCTGAGAGCATGGGGCAGAGCGCGAAAGGGTGGGATAAATTGCGCTTTGCTCGCCGAGCGGCCTCTCTCGGCTTCCCAGCCTTTAACCTTTATCCTTTTGCCTATCAACTATGAGCGATCAGCTATCAACTAATTTACACCATCCCTTTAAACGCCATAAAGACTAAGGAGAGGACACCGGCCGTAACCAGAGCGATGGATGTGTCCTGGAGCGGGCGCGGGACTCTGGCCAGGAGAATGCGTTCACGCACGCCGGCAAAAAGGATCAGCGCCAGGCCAAAACCAATGGCATAGGCAAAGGATGCGACCAGGGCTTCGATAAAATTATACTCTTCATTGACGTTGATCAGACAGGCGCCCATGACGGCGCAGTTGGTCGTAATCAGCGGCAGGAAAATGCCGAGCCCGGCATAAAGGGCCGGGATGCTCTTCTTTAAAAACATTTCAACGAATTGCACCAGGGAGGCGATCACCAGGATAAAGGCCACGGTGCGCAGGTATTCAAGCCCGAATTTCTGCAGAAAATAGGTGTTCACAACCCAGGTAATGAGTCCGGCCATGACCAAAACGAAGACGACTGCCATGGACATACCGACGGCGGTTTCCATCTTTTTGGATGTCCCCAGAAAGGGGCAGTTTCCCAGGTATTGGGCCAGCACAATATTATTGATCAGAATGCAGCTGATCGCCAGAACGATTAAATCACCCATTGTGATCTCCTATTTCTTGGGTACCAGATTCATCAGACAAAGCATTAGACCCAGGGCGACGAAAGCGCCGGGAGCCTCAACCATAAAGGTAAATGGTTTGTAGGCCGGACCGAAAACATCAAACGCCAGTCCCCAGTCCTTCCAGACGGTCAACAGACCGGTGCCCAGCAGTTCACGGACGCCGGCCAGGGCCGCCAATGACAGGGTAAAGCCGATGCCGATGCCGAGCCCGTCCAGCAGTGAGCGCACGACGCCGTTTTTGGAAGCAAATGCCTCTGAGCGGCCCAATACGACACAGTTTACGACAATCAGCGGGATAAAGATGCCGAGTTTCAAAAACAGCCCATATACGAAAGCCTGCATGAGAAGTTCAACGACCGTCACAAATGTGGCGATAATAACGATGTAGCAGGCGATTCGGACTTTTGACGGAATTACGTTGCGTAAGGCCGAGACCAGCACATTGGAGCCTACCAGTACAAATGTCGTCGCAAGGCCCATACCGATTCCGTCTTCAACCGCCTTGGTAACCGCTAGAACCGGGCAGAGACCGAGCACCAGGCGAAACGGCGGTACTTCATCCCATAGACCTTTGAAAAATTCTTGTGCAAGTGGTTTTGCCATCGACGCGCCTTCCTGCTTTTTTTAGTTTGTTGCTTCCGTTTTTTTGACGTTGCTTGCTTCCGCGGTGATCTGATCTTTCATCTTGTTGTAAATTTCGGTGGCTTCGGTAGCCGCATTTGAAACGGCACGGGAGGTGATGGTGGCACCGCTGATGGCATTGATGCTGCCGCCGTCGGCCGTGACTTTAATTGCGGTGTCAACGGTCTGATCCTTGAACTGCGCGGCAAAACTTGGATCTGATTTGGCCTTGGCGCCCATGCCCGGGGTTTCAGCGTGGGTGGTCACGCCGACCCCAATCAGTTTATTTTCTTTTATGTCGATGCCGACCATAAGGCCCACATCGCCACCGTAGCCTTTGCCGAAGGCCTCCAAGGCAACGCCGCGGGGTTCACCTTCATAATAGGCGACAAACACCGTTCTCTCGACATCAC
The DNA here is from genome assembly GCA_030066155.1 of Desulfobacterales bacterium. Classification (GTDB taxonomy): domain Bacteria; phylum Desulfobacterota; class Desulfobacteria; order Desulfobacterales; family JAFDCJ01; genus JAFDCJ01. The sequence continues at coordinate 6,961 of JASJCE010000190.1, forward strand.
CGTCTTTCAGGATGAATCGATCGGCGATGGGATTGTTTTCGGCCCCTTCAAAAATATTTCGAATGGCCGGCCCTTTAACGAATTCCAGCACCTGGTTATCGATTCGATCCTGGGTGTTGTTGCGCAGGTAAGCCAGAACGCCCCCTGAAAAGCAGGCCAGAATGGTAAGAACGATGACCATTTTTATCATTTCACGCATGTCAGACTACCTTTCCCAAAGCTTTCGGCCGAATTTTGTCCAGCAGGGGACTGATGAGATTGATGATCAGAATGGCCAGAATCACTCCGTCCACATAGGCGCCGATGCTGCGGATCAGCACCGTCATGATTCCACCGACCGCGCCATAAATGAGCATGGGGACAAACCAGACCGGCGAGGAAGAATCTTCGGTGGCCAGAAAAAACGCACCGATCAAGGTGTATCCCGTAAACAGATGAAATTCGGGGTCGGCAAAACGAACCGGGTCGACCATGTTAAAAAGCATGGCCGTAGCGTATACGCCGGCCAGAAAAGCCAGGGCGATCTCCCAGCGAATGATTCCCCTGATAATCAGATAGATGCCACCGATAATGATGCCCAGCCCGAAGGTCGCACCGATCGCGCCGACCTGTTGGCCCAGCAGCAGATCACCGATGGTGAAAGAGTCGACGGAAGCGGACCCGAAATGTTTGGCGGTAAACAGCGGATAGGCAGCGCTAAACTTAAAATCGTAGTCTAGCAGCATGCCGTTGAAATCGAACAGGTCTGACCAGGAGACCATCATGATGGCGACCGCCAGGGCTACCGGATTGAAGGCGTTGCTGCCGATACCGCCAAAAATTTGTTTGCCGACCACAACGGCGATAAAGGTTCCGGTAATCACCGCCCACCATGGCATGGTCGCCGGAAACACCATTGCCAGCAGTAGACCGACCAGAGCCGCATTGCCGTCACCGATGGTCGGCGGGGTTTTCATCACTTTATTGAGCAATAGTTCCCAGAGCATGGCCGAGGCCACCGATAGGCCGACAACGGCGACCACCGGTGCACCATAGTAGACCAGCCCACCTATCAGTGCCGGCGCCGCGGCCAGCATTGTGTGATAGCTGCGCGCGGTGACCCGGTTTCCGATGTGCCAGAAGGGGGCGTGTGATACAATTAATTTCTTGCGCTCAAACATCCGTTTCCTCCGCGGTTTTAGCCCGCTCCAATTCATATTTAGCCAATTTGATGTATTGAAATATCGGTATCTTAGATACGCACACGTAACTGCACAGACCGCACTCGATACAGGAATGCAGATCGTAGCTGTCGGCCGCTTCCTCGTACTGCCTGGCTTCCAGGAACCTGACCAGCATGTTAACCGCAATCCTGGACGGACAGACCCTGACACAGTCGCCGCAATTGATACAGGGGTAATCGGAGACGTAGGCCGCCTTGGACCGATCCAGCACGAGAATGGCGTCCGTGTCCGGCATGACCGGCTGGTCCATAGAATAGATCGCCGAACCGGTCAGCGGCCCCCCGAAAACGATGCGGTCCTCAGCGTCGATGGCAATACCGTATCTGCTCAGGATATCGCCAACCGGTGTTCCGATCGCGCATTCGATCAAGCGCTGGCTGTCATCTTTGTTGATGAGGGTCAGGATTTTGCGAGTCGGCAGTCGGCCGCTGGCATAGGCCTGACCGACGGCGGCGACGGCCTCGACACTCATAAAACAAACGCCCATTTCTTCGCAAGTCTTGCCCGCCGGCAGCACTTCCCCGATCACATTTTTCATGATCATCGCGGGCAGGGCAGCCGGGTAGGTGGTATCGATGCTTTTGACTTCTGCGCCGATATGACCGAAACCCTGCATGGCGTCACGACCCGTGATTAGGATGATGCGGTCGACCCCGGAAATTTCTTTGAGTATTCCGATGCCATCCTTGATATCATTCAAGCGCGTGTTGGTAATGTATTGGCGGGTGCCGATCATCAAATCGCTGTCGACGCCGGTGATCACAATGGTTTCAATCGGTTGATCCGTATCGGTTAACAGTCCTAACGGCGGGCAGCCGGGCGCGACGGCGAGGAACTCCAGGGCCTTTTCCAGAGTCGGCTTCCGGGCCTGGTTTTCAAATTGATCATCAATGAGTTCATCTTCGTCAACCTTGATTGTAATTGCGCTGTAGGTTTTGCCATAATCTCCCATTTGGGGGGACATAGCCGACACCGTACCGGTAGCGCTGGCAACAACATAGGTTGGCTGATCGGCGAAAAGGGCTATTTTCTGACCTGTTTTGACTTTATCGCCAATTTTAATGGCAGCGGCTGGCGATTTCTCGCCCGATGTTTCATGGAGAAGGGTGATTGTGTTGGATGCCGGCACCTTGTCCGGCTCGGGCAGGACGGCTGGAAGTCGTTCGTACTCAAACTGGGGTAAAACCAAACCAAAAAACGATTTTTTTATCATAGCTCAACCTTTAAAAAGAGGTACTGCAAGTTAAAACGGCCCCGCCGCATATGCGGCATCCACATGAATTCCCGGACTACCTGACGTGACAGGCCGTACAATCCTCGATGTACGGGCCGGCCTCAAACCCTTCGTGGCATCCACCACACTGCTGGTGAAAGGCGTCGGATCGCTTTGGGACTTCCTCATCACCTTCGTCCAATTCGTGGCATTCGCTGCACGACCCGGCATCTGCATATTCATCTTCTTCCAGGGTGTGATGACAGTCACCGCACGACACACCAAATCCCTCGACATCAAAATGCCTTTTGTGCTCGAAGATGACATTGCCTGCTGCGACCTCAAACTTCAGCCGGATCGGCTCGTCGGGAGTCTGGGGTGGAAACGCCGCATAACACAATACTCCGACAAACAGAAAGTACGCGATCAAACCGTATGCCAGCTTCAATTCGTTTTTAGAAAACATATTCTGTCCATACCTCAGCAAATTGGATTTAAATTGAGCGTAAAAAGATCAACGTTCGACTACCATAATGCATGCGACCTTTCAAGAAATTTTTCTATACTTACATCCTCCGAGATGAATCCGTATGTTCAGGCCACTTCCGCCTCGCGGCGAAGATCGCCGATCGTCGTTTGTTCTTCACCGGTTTGGTCCGGGTCGTAGCACGTCAAACAGCAATGCAGGCAGCGATTGCTCTCACCATGGGCAGCCGCTTCAGTCAAAACCTGGTCGACTTCGATAAACGAATCCATGCGCTCCGCGATCGACAGCTCCGGCATGGGTGCCCGCTGGCTTTTGACTACCCCGGGGACCTGATCGAAGATGGTTTCGACGATCAATTCCTTGTTCAATTCTTTGGCATCGGCATTCACCGGATCCTCCATCACATACTGGTGTATGCTGCGCGCCGCTCGTCTTCCGCCACCAATGGCGGTGACGACCAGGCTCGGACCGGTGGCGGCATCGCCGGCCGCGAACAGATGGGGAATGTTGGACTGCAGGGTTGCCGGATCGACATCGATCGTATTCCAGCGGGTTGTATTCAACTCGCCAACCTGTTCCTTGATTCCCTCGGCAAACGATATATCCGGTGACTGTCCGATGGCAGTAATCACCATGTCGGTTTCGATCAGGGTTTCAGAGCCTTCTATCGGAACCGGTCGGCGCCGACCGCTGGCATCCGGCTCACCCAGCTCCATTTTCAGATATTCAAGATGGGTGACCTTGCCGTTCTCGTCGCCAATGACCTTGACCGGGGCCGCCAGAAACTGGAACTCGACGCCTTCTTCTTCAGCTGCATCGATTTCGACCGCATTGGCCGGCATTTCATTGCGGGTCCGGCGATAAACGATGTAGACATTTTCCACGCCCAGTCGCAGCAGGTTGCGGGTGCAGTCGATGGCGGTGTTGCCGCCACCGATGATGACCGCCGACCGGCCGACCGGTATCTCTTCGCCATCCGCCAGCCGCGACAGGAAGTCGATACCTTTATATGAGCCGTCCAGATCTTCACCTTCGACCCGCAGGCTCGAATCCTGCCAGGCGCCGACACCCAGGAATACGGCATCATATTCCTCGGCCTCCAGCGTCCTGAGGTCAAAATCCCGGCCGAATTTCGTATTGGTTTTAGCCTCGATTCCGAGATTCAGGATGCCTTCGATTTCCCAATCCAGTACCTTTTTAGGCAGGCGATATTCGGGGATGCCGTATCGCAGCATGCCGCCCAGTTTCGGCATGG
>JASJCE010000191.1 GCA_030066155.1 Desulfobacterales bacterium
TTGTCTATCATCCGGATGGACAAGCGCCACAATGTCGGTTCCGACGAGACTCGCCGGAGAATAGCCATACTTTTTGACACCATCACTGATAAAGTCTATGGTTCCGTACGGATTCAGGCGATACACAATGTCAGGAATAGTCGTTATGATCGAATCTAATTTACGTTCCGAGATCTTCAGAGCCCGTTCGGCTGTCTCGCGCTTGATAAGCGCACGCTGAAGATCGGTGACGGCCTTTTCCAACTTCTGGTAGGTGCGCGCATTGGCAATTGCCAGTGCACATATTTTTTTGATAGCAAGCGAAATGTTGAGATAACGGCCTTTGTATTGCGGAAAAGCAATACCGTCAACTTTGAGAATGCCCAAGGTGTTTTCATCGTGGCAGAGTTTCAAGCTGAAGCCATCGTCTGCCTCTGTCCAGATATAGTCCTTCTTTTGCGAGATGAGCCGTCGGTGCAATTCAGCCGATATCTCCAGGTTCGCCGGTTGCGATAGTGCCTTTCTGTATCGGTTGTTAAGCTTGGGAAGATACACTATGACCTGCGGCGCAAATAAACTGGTAAACAGTTTAAAGATCTTTTCGATCACCTGTTTTTCAGACATCATTCCAGTGAGGCTTCCAATCAGATCAAACGCCATTGCATAGTCAGAAGATTGTTTGAGGGCTTCCTCCAACGATTCGCGGGAACTTCGGCGCTCTCTTTTCAAGGCCCACTCCAAATAGAATTTTGCTATTTGCAGCTCTAAATAGTCGAGGCCGACCGGTATTTTTTCAAAAGGAAGATTTACAAATTCGCCGAATTCCTGCAGGTGTTTGGCGCTTCCCGCATCCGTGCCGGTATCCAGCAATACCAGACGCGAAATTATTTCGCTGAAAAAAGATCTTGCGACGTTCCGGTCAAATCCCCATACCTGCAAATGATGCCGCCATTGCCTGAGCCAACCGGGTGTCAGCAGGTAAGCACCTTGCGCCGTATACGACTCTAAAGTCTCTCTGCCGATCAACAATTCCAGGCACTGGTCCGTATGCAGTAAATTGATGTCTTCTCGATCTTCAGCATTCAAATCCAAACCAAGCATACAGCCGCCGCCGATCAAAATCGTGCGGTTGCGCAATGTTCCGCAACGGCGCATGGCATTTCGGATGACGCCGCTGTTTGGCCTGGCAAGTGCGCATTGTGAAGGGTAGGATACGATTTTCACGCTTTCAAAATTGCCGGCCTGAACAACAGCCTCAATCTCGTTTTTCAGAATCTCGCAAACAACCAGGCAGATTTGATCTTCCATCATGCTATTCCCGCTTTAGCGGATATCGGCCCCACTGGTGTACGGTCTCTGAAATGGTATGCAGAACGGTATCCGACACCTGCCATGGTATTTCCCCGTGATTATCGGATAATATGAAGCCACCACCGACGCCTGCTTTGGCGATCGCCTCTTTTACATTGGCTTCTGCCGCCTCCGCGGTCCAGCGGGACATCATGATTCCGTTTAAATTTCCCAAAATGCTTAAGCGTCCGCTGACGATTTTCTTAATTTCCGCCAGATCCTCAAGTGCACTGACGCCAACTACGGCAGTGCCGGTTTGGGCTATATCTTCCAGGATTTCCAGGCTGGGTGCGGAAGCTAAATGGGTTGCGGTGGGTCCATTTATTTTCGCAAGAGTTCGTTTCGCGACCCTGAAGCCGGTTTTACGATAAATATCCCGAGGAATAATTGAGCTCGACGACACCGGATCGAAATAGCAAATCGCAGTTGCTCCGGCGTTCAACTGAAGGTTGGCCCATTGCACGCAAAAAACCTCATTGATGCGCATAAGCTTCTCACACAAATCGGGATCCCGATAAATGAGCTCGATGTATTTATCAAATCCCATTTGCATCACGGGCAGGGAAAAGGGGGACATAACCACTCCGATGATGGGCGCATCGTCCCCAACCCTATCTTTGAGTATTTCTATCGTTAACAATACCTTTTTTAAACATGCCGCACGATCTATTTGCGGTGGCTCTAGATATCTGATGTCCTCGGGTTTTTTGATAAATGGCTCGCCGGCGTTGGGTGGGCCGTCTTCATAATAAATGACTTCGCCGCCCCAAGCTTCAACCTCGATGGCGGCATAGTAAAACGGGTATAGGCAGTCATGTGAATATTTGGTACGCATTCTGAGCTGTCCCTCGACAACGTTTTCAGCTTTTGAAAAATAACTGCGGATACTCAGATTCAACTCCCTGGCTCCGTGCACCGTCAATAACAGAAAAAATGGTACTCGATCCGGCTCTTGATGCCCTAATGCCGTTGACACACGCTGAAGAGAGGTGAAGGTTGTCAATGTCATGCTGGATCTTCCTTTTAAGTCTCCCTGCAAAGCTTTAAAATGATCGCCGCAGCATCCGAAGCATTGCGCCCCATTGCATCGGCCCGGACCTTCTGCCATAGCTGCGGGTCCAAGAGAAATGGGGCCCCACCAACCAGGATTTTGGTATTCGACCCCGCTGCCTCGAGCCTCTTTTTTACCTGCACAACCTTTAATGCAGATCGCAGCATAAGCGTAGAAATCAGAAGGATTTCGATATTGTCACTTATGGTCCGGTTGGCCAGGGCCTCAGCGTCGATGCCTTGGCCATAATCAATTATGTCATAACCGCATGATCTGAGGTGGGCATACACAATTCTTTTTCCCAGTACGTGATAATCCTCCAGCACCGCAATCGCCATTTTGGGCCGGCGTTTTAGATCTGAGGCGTTTGGCGGCAGCAAGTCGTTTACCAGGTCCTCGCAGATGCGGCCGCTCATGTACACTTGGGACAACGCAATACGGCCCCGCTCCCATCCCTCGCCAATGCGATCAAGCACCGGCGCAATCAGATTCTCCACAATCTGCAATGGCGTGTATAAAAGGCCAAGTTCAGCGATAAGCGCCTTGGCGGCGATTTGGTCAATAGCCAAAAGTGCTGTTTCAAAATTCTCCTTGTGTTCAGTGGGAACCGGCATGAGAAGGTCGTGGTCCTATAAAACCGTTTTACGAAGTGGAGTATAAATCATCGCGCAATCCCGTTTATATCCTTAATACCACATTGTAATAGCATCGAAATTTACAGTCAAGGGCAACCACATAGCCGACCAGGGAAAATTCAAAGTCAACTCTAACTGATTTGGATAGAAGCGATTGGTCTTGCTGGATACCTAACTAAAATCCCAAGTTACAATACTCAAATTACAAACAATATCAAAATTACAAATTCCAATGATTAAAACCTTACAATGACTAAAAGGAGAGGCACCAGGATTGCGGGGCGAAATTTGGACGACGGTGGCGTATAATGATTTATACTAATCGATTTCAATTGGTTAGCAAGGATTCAAGAAAAAAAGATAATAGATTCGCAGGCGTTGAGGCGCCCGTCTGGCAGCAGCGAAACGCAGAACCATTCGAATTTTTCATGCGGTCGCAATACTGCCAGACGGAATCCATCAGAGAGAAAACATGCGGTCGATATCAGGCTGGCCTATGCTTTAATTGGGAGGCCGGATTTATCGGTGAAGGATCCAACGATGATCATAATGACATCGATCAATGCCCATATACCCAGTCCGCCAAGTGTAATAAGCTGCAGAACGCCGGTGCCGATTTTGCCAACGAAAAACCGGTGCACGCCAAGCCCGCCCAAGAACAGGGCCAGCAAGAGAGTGGGGACAAAGCCTTTTTCACTTTTTGAAACAGCTGTTTCAGTCATAACTCTACCTCCTCTGTTTTTTTATTCCCTATCAATTAAGGGTAATTACCGATCAAGGACCGATATAAATGAATCAAATTGATTCATGGTCGAAACAGATTTTATTGAAATTAAAGTTTTTCGATTCTGCCCATGATCCGGTATAAGGTCTATCGGCCAACCCCAGGAGCCACTGAAGGCTTTTTTGCGGTTTGACGGAAACCGAATCAAATTCCGGTCGAATAACAGAATTCTGCTCCCATCAGGGCGTTTACCACCAATTCCGGCCGACAGATTTTCAAAATTATACAATCTAGCGGTTGTCATATTTGGCTGAAATCGACAGCCCCCGGAAAGATCCCCGCCGATGAATGATCCGGAGCGGACAGGGTTACGCCTGACAACCGGTATCATCAATCTTCTTGACTTTTTGCAGGAATTAAGGGGATCATGCTATATTATGACTCGAGATACGGTGAACAAATCGGTTCTGCTTTTGCTTGCTCTGTTTATATCCGCCCTTTTCCTTTCCATGATCAGCTCGTTTTTGATGGCGATCTTTCTGGCCGGCATTTTTTCCGCGCTGGCCAATCCGCTCTATAAACGACTGGTGCGATGGTTTGGCGGACGTCGCGCCCTGGCTTCGCTCAGTACCCTGTTGATCATTATCCTGGTTGTGATCCTGCCGCTTGGCACCCTGATGGGCATTGTAACGGCCCAGGCCATAAAGGTCGGCCAGAATGTCACACCGTGGGTTCAGGAACAGATAGCCAACCCCGGAGAATTTCACAAACTGCTCAGCTCGCTTCCATTCTACGATAAAATTTTGCCTTACAGCGATACGATCTGGCGCAGAGTCGGAGAATTGATCGGTACCGTCAGCCAGTTTCTGATCAGCAGTCTCTCGACCGTAACTAAAGGTGCCGTCAACATCCTGTTCATGGCCTTTGCCATGCTCTATACGATGTTCTTCTTTTTAATGGACGGGGACAAGCTGCTGAATAAAATTCTGCTGTATTTGCCCCTGCAGGATGATGATGAGCAGCGCATGCTGCGAAAATTTACCTCGGTAACCCGGGCCACCCTGAAAGGCACAGCCGTCATCGGCATTTTACAGGGCGGTCTGGCGGGGGCAGCGTTCGCTGCGGTGGGGATCCCCAGCGCGGTCTTCTGGGGCACCATCATGGCCGTCCTTTCCATCATCCCCGGCATCGGTACCGCCCTGGTTTGGGGACCGGCGGTGATTATCCTCGCAGCGAGCGGAAGCTATCTCAAAGCCGTTGGGCTCGGCCTCTTTTGCGCGCTGGTGGTCGGCAGTATCGACAATCTGCTGCGTCCGGTTCTGGTCGGCAAAGACACCCAGATGCACGAACTGATGATTTTTTTCGGCACCCTGGGTGGAATTATCATGTTCGGGGTCATGGGAATGATTATCGGACCCATCGTGGCTGCCCTGTTCATTACCGTCTGGGAAATATACGGCGTGGCATTCAAGGAATACCTGCCCCGAGTTGGACCTGCACAGCCTATCACCCGATCAGAAGTCGCCCCGGGATCCGATAAACCGGAAGAAAAATCCTGATGCTGAGCAACGAAAACACTAAGTGGTTGAATTTATCTGTTAAGGGAGCCATCCGGGAACAAATACGGCATTGCGGTTTTTTACTTGCATCCGCCATATTGCTGTTTTTTGTATTAGTTCCGATAGTGGTATCGGCCGAAACCGGTTTCTTTCAAGGGGGAAGGCCGGATTTGTCAACATTATCGACGCCGGCTGAATCAGCCGACACAGGAGCTGCACAAAAACTGACCCGGGGAAAGTTCCTGGTTGCGGCGCGTCGCCTTGGCGATCCGAATTTTCGAAAAACGGTTGTTCTGCTGATCCGTTATGGCTCGAACGGTGCAATGGGTTTGGTAATTAATCGACCGACGGCGGTCAAACTTTCAACTATTCTTCCGAATATCGAGGAGCTGAATCAAAGCACCGAGCCGCTTTACATCGGCGGTCCGGTGGAGCCCACAGCGGTTCTGCTTCTCGTAAAAACATTAAAGCCGCCTGAATCCGCGACTCCGGTGATCGATGATGTCTACCTCACGTCGAGTACGGAAGCGCTTCGCCAGCTGATAAAAAAAGCTGACAAATCGGAGCGGTTTCGTATCTTTGCCGGCTATGCCGGGTGGGCCCCCAAGCAACTCGAATCCGAATGCGACCGCGGCGACTGGTTTGTCTTGGAAGCCGATCTCGAGACACTTTTTGATCGCAAATCCGCTGAAATCTGGCCGGAACTGATTCAGCGTGCCGCTGTAAAGTGGGTACGCAGTCAATCCCGGGACCGCGCCAAGGTCGATGGACCGATCCGTCCGCCGACCACTGGAGTTACCGCTTCAGTAAAGGGTCCGAGATGATTCATAGATCCTGAATCGCGTTGGCAGATTTTGCTCAAACAGACTGGAGATTGTCGAATGCAGCCTGATGTGTGGGTTTTGTATGAACACATGTACCGGAGCCGATTGTTCGAAGAGGCCGTCAGCCGGCAATGGAAGGAAGGTCGGATTTCCGGAGAAATGCACCTTAGCATTGGAGAAGAGGCGGTTGTCGCCGGAACTGTACTGCAACTGCAGGAAGGCGATGCGATGGCCCTCGATCACAGGGGAACATCTCCCATGGTTATGCGGGGAGTGGATATGGTTCGGCTCCTGCGTGAGTTTATGGGTCAGGCAGATGGGCTGTGCTGCGGAAAAGGAGGGCACATGCATCTTTTTTCCAGACAGCACCTTGCAGCCTCTTCCGGGATCGTCGGCGCCTCCGGACCGGCAGCAGCGGGATTTGCGCTGGCTGCCCGCCATCTTCGACCCGGAACGATTGCATTGGCCTTTTTCGGCGAAGGGGCAATGAATCAGGGGATGTTGCTGGAAGCCATGAATCTGGCAGTTGTCTGGAAGCTTCCGCTGGTTTTCGTGTGCAAAGACAGCAAGTGGGCCATCACGACCGTCTCAGCTACTGTGACCGGGGGTAAATTGACCAAACGGGCTGAAAGCTTCGGCATGCCGGCCGTCGAGATTGACGGAACGGACGCGGAAGCCGTCTGGTATGCCGCCCGGGATGCCATGAAACGGGCTCGCAGCGGCAGGGGACCAAGTTTTCTGCTTGCCGCCTGTCCTCATCCCGAGGGCCATTTTTTAGGAGATCCGCTTCTTCGAATTACGAGAAATCCGGTAAAAGAAATTAAAAATGTAGCCGGCCCGTTGGTGAAGTCGGTAACCAGATTGAAAGGCGGATCGGTGGCAAAACGCACCGGTGGCCTTGGGAAGGTTTCGTCATTGATCGGCCAAACGACCAAAGCGCAGCTTCTTCGCCAAAAGGATCCGCTAAAAATTCTCTGCGGCAAACTGAAGAAGGATAGCGGAAGACTGCGCGAAATTGAGGTGCGGATCGAAAATGAGATTCAGCAGGTAATATCCAGCGCATTGAAGGCGCAGGCTTGAAGAACCCGGATAAAAGGGGCGCAAACCATCAATGAGAACGATGAATTTTGCAGAAGCCATAGAGGATGCTCTGGCGTACATGATGGCTAAAGATGAGCGGATCATTATTTTGGGCGAGGATGTCCAGATGATCCGATTGAATCTGTTTGCTCGATTTGGAAAAGATAGAGTACTGGCGGCACCCATCAGCGAAAGCGCTTTTGTCGGGGCAGCCGTTTCTGCGGCCATGGCCGGCCTGCGCCCGGTAGTGGAAGTCATGCTGGTGGACTTCATCGGAGTGGCAATGGATGCGTTACTCAATCATGCCGCAAAGATCGAAGTCTTCTCCGGGGGGAAATGGAACGTCCCCATGGTTGTGCGGGCAGCGTGTGGCGGAGGGTACGGCGATGGCGGTCAGCACGAGCAGAGCCTATGGGGCATGTTGGCGCACATTCCGGGATTGACGGTGGTCGTGCCGTCCACACCGGCGGATGCCGGAGGATTGTTAATTTCGGCCATAGAACACAAGGGTCCCGTCATTTACCTCGAGCACAAGCTGCTGGCCGATTACTGGCTCGATTATATGGGCGCCGGCGGCAGACATACAGTGGAATTCGATGTGCCTCAGCAGGGGGCCCATGGGCCGGTTCCGGATCAATGGCAGCCAGTTCCGATCGGCAAGGCAATTGTCCGCCGCCAGGGCACGGACATAACCATAGCGGGCGTCGGTGTTACGGTTCATCGGGCCATCGAATCCGCCGAATTGCTGGAAAAGAAAGGAGTCGCCGCCGAGGTTATCGATCTGCGAACAGTTGCGCCGCTGGATGCGGAAGCATTGCTTGAATCGGTATCAAAAACGGGCCGGCTTCTGGCGGTTGATGAAGATTACCGCGATTATGGTCTTTCAGGAGAGCTAGCTGCAAAAACACTGGAGTCAGGGATTCAAATTAAATATAGCCGCGTCTGCACAGAAGATACAATTCCTTACAACCGGGATTTGGAAGACCGCACGCTGCCCGGCACGGATAGAATTTTCAATGCGGCACTGGAGCTGTCCGGCACCTGAACCACACCGCTTTGGGGTGAGAAGAGATTATTTTGCACACGAGCGCCGCCGCTGGCCAAAAAACAGCCGGTCTGATCGGAGAAGAAACTAATGAACATCGAATAAAGGAATTCTATCGATTTTAATCGCGGTTGCAAACCGCTCCCACACGAACTTAGAATGTAGTTTCTCACGGACTGTGAACAACCAGAATCACGCTTTCAAAGCGGCGTTGTGGATGTCCGGAACCCTGGCCTCTTTTATGGCAATGGCAATCGGGGGCCGGCAGTTGTCCGGCGATCTCACGACGTTTCAAATTCTCTTTTTTCGCAGCATCGTCGGATTGCTGATCATCGCATTTTTTCTGTGGTGCAGCGGCTGGCGGCAAATCATCAGCGAACACTTCAAAACCCACGTGCTGCGCAACCTGGCCCATTTCGGCGGTCAATACGGGTGGTTTTACGGTATTGCTGTTATTCCGCTGGCTGAGGTATTTGCGCTGGAATTTACCGTACCCCTGTGGACGGCAATCCTGGCCACGATTCTGCTCGGCGAACGCATTAGCGGTGCACGAATAACGGCCATTTTCCTCGGTATTCTGGGAGTTGTCATCATATTGCGGCCGGGTTTGGCCGTCATCAACCCGGCTTCCCTGGCGGTTCTGGGCGGCGCGATGGGATATGCCCTGTCACATACGTTGACGAGAAAGCTCGCACGGGTTGATACGCCGCTGGCAATTTTGTTTTATATGACGCTCGTCCAGCTTCCACTGGGATTCGTTGCCTCGATATTTGATTGGAATACACCATCGCCTGCAATGGTACCATGGATATTGATCGTTGGCGTGGCTGCCTTGAGTGGCCATTACTGCATGGCACGGGCCCTGGCGCTGGCGGATGCGATTGTGGTTGTGCCGCTGGATTTTCTGCGACTGCCTCTGATCGCAAGTGTGGGCGCTTTATTCTACCGTGAGCCCATCGATTGGCTGGTGCTGGCCGGCGGTGCCATCATGTTTTCCGGCAATTTAATCAACATCAGGGCTGAAGAAAAGCGAAACAGACGTTATGACCGGTAAAATTGACTCGCACATCGTATTTCTGGCAACGACCGATTTATCGGCAACGGCCGCCTTTTACGAAGAGACATTGGGGCTGACCCTGGCCCTGGATCAGGGAAAGTGCAGAATTTACGAAGTTGCAGAAAAAGCGTACCTGGGCTTTTGTGCAACAGCTGAACTCACATCTACTGAGGGTGTGATTATAACCCTCGTCTCCCGGGATGTAGACGCCTGGTATCAGAAATTAAAGACACTGGGCGTAGCCTTCGAGAAAGAGCCTACCCATAATCCCGAATTCAACATCTATCACTGCTTTATGCGCGATCCCAACGGATATCTGGTCGAAATCCAGCGCTTCGAAGATCCGAGGTGGCATTAAGGATACCTGCCTGATTTCATGTTTCTTCAAAAAAAGCTTGACATTAAAATTATTTGAGTAATAATAATATCAGTTTTCAAATATTTTTAAATTAAAAGTGTTTTGTATTCAAGCCGCCAATATGGATGTTTCAGGGCGGCCGTTTGCTTTGGTCTAAAGGGAATTTATGAACGCGACACACATCACAGATTATCCGTCTTTGTCAGAAGCAGATCCCGGTTATCTGACCGACGTGCCGACTTCGGTTGCTCAGGATCTGGCATTTCCGATCATTAAACCTAACGTTGGTGATTTTAACCGGCCTATTTCACACCGAAAAATTCTCCATGAGGCCCGGTCGCTGGCGCGCCGGCTGCTCGGCCTGGGCCCCAGATACCAGGCACGAGTCGCACTGATTGTCGATCGGGATCTCGAATTTGTACGTTACTTTATGGCCTGCCGGTATGCCGGTCTTGTGCCCATTCGATTACCGGCAGCACCCCGTTCCCCCGACAGCTCCAGAGACACAGCGCAACTCCGCAATCGCCTGGTCAATTCCAGGGCGGAAATTGCAATCGCGTCAGATGCGCAGCTGCCGTTATTGATGAAAGCCGCTGTCGGTTTAAACCTGAGCTTCTATGGTGGGACCGGAGCCTTCATCCACTTGCCCGAAGAAGACATTTTACTTCAAACAACCAAACGACAACCGGCATAGCGAGGGGTGGATGGCACGCATAATATTTTTTGCAGGAAAAGGAAAAAGACGAAAGACGAAAATAAAAGTCGAGTAAACTCCATGTCATTCATTCGAATAACGTGTTGGATTCCGATCGTGCTCTGGCTTGTGCTGAATGCATATGTAACCCAATTTGATGGATGGGGTCGCTGGGCCGCCGCCCCGGTCCTCCTTATCCCACTTTTTGCCAGTGCGGCCTTCAGTTTATTTGGTGCAGCCAGTGTACTTTCCCACTATTCCAAAAAGGGGGCTATCGTAAAAAGTGATATCCTGGCAACGATCATTTCAATGCTTCCGATAATAATCGTCTTCATCAATAATCTAGTGAAATAGTTTTAAAATCTATTTGGACCTCCGCCTTCCCGATTGAACCGGCAAATATCGCTGAATGTTAACGCAGAGTGCAAAGAGCATAGGGCATAGAGCATGGGATTCAGAGCATACCCAAAAATATGCGTTGTATTCCGTGGCGTAAGGAAACATTTTGTCTGAAAATCTAATGATTCCACTCCTCCAAAGCCGCGAGATCGAAAGATCGAATTATATTTCATATCTTGAAACCGACCCCACAACTCTATTGACAATCAAGCCGCTCTTCGATAAAAACTTGGCACTCGCTCTTACCTGATTCACCTCCTCCTTCGCTGGGCTGTGACTGATGCGCTCATACACTTGAAGATTTCATTCAATTCAAAACTGAAAAAGCGAGTTCTTATCATTTTCGGTATCAGAGGGAA
>JASJCE010000192.1 GCA_030066155.1 Desulfobacterales bacterium
GGCTACAGCTCTGAAGGCATGGTTGGTTTGATGGATATGCTTAACAGCATGGGCCGCCACCAGCCGAGTGCCATCGAACTGATGTTTGCCACCCATCCAATGAGCCAGGAACGCTACCAGACTGCGGTCCGGACTGCGGAAACGAAATACCAGGCGGCTAAAATGAATCCGTTATACCGTGAACGCTACCTGGATCATACGGCCGGTTTGCGGGCCAAAAAAGGTGCCATCGATGAAATGCAGGCTGCCGAGAAGGAAGCATCCAAAAAGAATTTCGCCGGGGCTGATAAACATTTGCGCCAGGCACTCAAGATGGCTCCCGGAGACTACACCGCCCTGGTCATGATGTCTAAAAGTCAATTGCTCCAGAAAAAATATGTCGTTGGCCGCCAGTACGCCGAGATGGCCCAGCAGGCCTATCCCCAGGAGGCCCAGGCCTATCATTTGAGTGGTTTTGCGAAGATCCAATTGAAGGATTATGACGGCGCACTGGAAGAATTCGAAAGCTTTGACAGGGTACTGGCCGGGAATCCGAACACCATGTTTTTCAAAGGTTACTGCTATGAAGGCATGCAGCAGTACCCCCAGGCCGGCCGCGAATATCAGCGCTATTTGAAGGTCGTCAACCAGGGCGATTACGCCAGCCACGCTTACAATCGCTTAAGACAATGGCAGGCGAAGGGGCTTCTTTGAGCGTGTTCAGCGATTTGGACCTGAGCGAAAGCTTTGTCATCAAACGATAATCCCGCATAATACCGATAAATGAGCTAAAATGAACTAAAATTGTAAATTGCCTAAAATTGCGGTGTCGCGATGCTCCATCTAATTTATCCTCTTTAAAATGTTAGTGCTTTGTGAATTTTCTATTTTTAGATCATATAATATCCGTTTTGGTCATCTAATATATAATTTGTAGAATACATTGACTTTAGTCATTTTAGTCATTTTAAATTTTAGTCATTTTTATTGGGCCTCATACCTTGCCGATCCAACTTCCAGATTCGCTTATCCAGGACTACCAAAACCGGTGGCAGGCATTTCAGAATGCGGCCGCATCCGCCGGGCTTCCGGCTATTGAAGATCCTGATGTGCGCAGCAGCGCTGAGGACGTATTTGCCTTCAGCGATTTCGTGGCCGCCGGTTGTGCCCGGGATCCGGCCCTTTTGGTGGACCTCGTGAACAGCGGCGATTTGAAACGCGTTCTGAGACCGGAAGACTATCAGCGCCAATTCGAAAAACTCCTGGCTGAAGTCAATGGGGAAAACGAGCTGATGGCTCGACTGCGCCGCTGCCGACGGCGCGCACTGGTCCACATCGCCTGGCGGGATTTGGCCGGCTGGGCCGACCTGGCGGAAACCCTGGCCACACTGTCCGATTTTGCCGATGCCTGTCTGGAGCATACACTCAGGGTCCTTGATCGGTGGCTTTGCGAACAGTTCGGCAGGCCGACGGCCGATGACGGTTCCGAACAATTTCCGGTTATCTTGGGCCTGGGCAAGCTGGGCGCAGGCGAGCTGAATTTCTCCTCCGACGTCGACTTGATATTTGCTTACTGGCGAAACGGTAAAACTCGCGGCCCTGAGACCAGCATCAGTAATGAAGAATATTTTTCACGGCTGTGCCGCCAGTTTATCAAGGTTATTGGCCAACCAACGGCCGACGGCCAGGTGTTTCGGGTAGACCTGCGTCTGCGTCCCTTTGGCGAAAATGGTCCGCTCGTCATGGACTTCATGGGTATGGAGCGGTACTATCAGGAGCAGGGCCGGGAATGGGAGCGGTATGCATTGATTAAGGCCAGAGTCGTTGCCGGAGATTCAATCGCAGGCAACTATTTACTTGAACAGCTGCATCCGTTTATTTACCGACGCTATCTGGATTTTAGCGCCTTCGAATCACTGAGAAAAATGAAGCAGATGATCTCGATGGAAGTTAAACGCAAAGGCATGGCGAATGATATCAAACTCGGGCCGGGCGGGATCCGCGAGATTGAGTTTTTCGGCCAGATTTTCCAGTTAATTCGGGGCGGAGTGATACCGGCTCTGCAGCAAACCGGCATTCTGAAAGTGCTTGAAGCGCTGACCGCTGAACATCACATTCCCGCTGATGTCTGCTGTGAGCTGGCCCAGGCATATGTATTCTTGCGCAACACGGAAAACCGGCTTCAAGCGTACGGCGACCAGCAAACTCATCAGTTACCATCCGATGACGGCGGCCTCCTGCGGCTGGCAGTATCGATGGGATTTGAAAATGTGGCGTCTTTTACAACAGTTTTGGACCAGCACCGACAGAACGTTCACCGGCATTTCCAAATGCTGCTGGAGTCCGGCGATGTCAAGACAAATGACCGGGCTTTGGAAGATCCACTGGAAGGCATCTGGCAAAATGTCCAGGATAACGCCCAGGCCGAACAAATACTGATTTCGCGGGGATATGACCGGCCGGAGGAAGTACAGCGCCTGCTCGATGTTTTGAGAAATGACCCCGAAACCCGGGCCTTGAGCTCTAAAGGCCGCCAGCGACTTGACAGGCTGATGCCACAATTTCTGAAAGCAATCGGTGACTGCAACGATTCGCTGGTTACGCTGCGCCGGATTATCGACCTAATCAAAACGATCGAAAGACGGACCAGCTATTTGGCTTTGCTGCTTGAAAATCCAACAGCCCTTTCCCATCTGGTGAAATTGTCTGACGCGAGTCCCTGGATATCGTCGTTCCTGGCGCGCCACCCGGTGTTGCTGGATGAACTGCTGGACCCGCGAACCCTTTATACGCCGCCTCAAAAAAACGAAATGAAGACCGGCCTGCGGCACCGGCTTCAATCGATACCATCGGATGATCTGGAATACCAGATTGAACAGCTTTGCATTTTCAAGCAAATCAATGTGCTGCGGGTGGCGACGGCCGACGTCACCGGCACTCTGCCCCTTATGCGAGTCAGTGACTACCTGTCTGAAATTGCGGAAACAATTCTCAACGAGGTGGTCGATCTGGCTTACAATCATCTCGTTTTGAAACATGGTCGGCCGGTCTGTCGGCTGGACGATTCGACAGATCAGCGGGGCTTTGCCGTTATCGCCTATGGCAAACTGGGGGGCCTGGAGCTGGGCTACGGTTCGGACCTCGATCTGGTTTTCCTGCACGCCGGAACCAATCAGCCGACCACCGGCGGCGATAACACCATCGACGGTGCGCAGTTTTTCAACCGCCTGGGCCAGCGGGTTATTCACATCCTCACCGCCCACACCCGCGCCGGCCGGGCCTATGAAATCGATATGCGCCTGCGACCCAGTGGTAGCTCGGGCGTACTTGTCAGCCATATGGACGCTTTCAGCGATTATCAGTTTAACGAAGCCTGGACCTGGGAACACCAGGCCCTGATCAAGGCCAGATCGGTATGCGGCGATGACCACATTGCCGGACATTTCGAAAAAACTCGGGCCCGGGTTCTTTCCCGGCAGCGGCCGGCCGCCGCTCTGAGAAAAGAAGTCATTCAAATGCGCGAAAGAATGCGTAAAGAGCTGCTCAAGCCGAATCCGAAGATTTTGGATCTCAAGCAGGACATCGGCGCCATGGTGGATATTGAATTTCTGGTGCAGTATCTCGTGCTGCTCAACTCACACAAACATCCGGAACTGCTGCAATGGACAGACAATGTGCGTCTTCTTCAGACGCTGATAGGAACCGGCATTATGGATGAGTTCACGGCCCACCAGCTCAAGCACGCCTATCTAATATACCGGGCCGCTGCCCATCAACTCAGCCTGCAGGAAAAACCAGCCATCGTCCCCCGCCAAAAATTCGACCATCTGCAAAAAAGGGTCGCAGAAATCTGGCAACAGGCATTCGAATGACGATCGACGAATGTCGAATGACAAATAACTGTCGCGTCGATCGACTTCATAAGTTTCCAACGCAATGCAAATAAGACAATTGTAGGCGTTCACAGGTTCAAGGTTCACCGTTCAGGGCTATCTCTGTTTATCGGCACATACAAATTTGGCCGCACCGTTTTTTGTTACTGGCCCCCAACGCAATTGACTGTCTCAGTTTTTGGCGGGTGTGCCACAGGGTCCCTCAATCAATAATTTCGATTGGACCAAAACCATAACCTTTGAACCGTAAACCCAGAATCCCTGAACGGTTACCGGGTATTAATTTCTCCGCAATCCTTCTCCGCTTCACTCCGCCGGCGATAGGACCCTATCACAACTTTTTAAAAAACTAAAAATACATTTTTGTAATTAATTTTTCCAATTTCTGCCATTTTTGTAAGATGCAAATTTTAATAATTTTGCATAGGTCTAATCTAAATTATAGAAATTATGTGGAAAAATTAGCACGTTCTTCCAATGGCACACAAGTTGCTGATACAGGAATGATTAATTTAAGAGTATAGAACCAGCATAATTTCATATGGATCAAGTTTACGAACATGCCTCGGCCCAGCTGCAGCAGAAAACCCGGGCCCTGATTGACCGCCTTTTTAAGGGGAGGGTCAGGGACTTTCTCAAGCAGCACACCCGCATTCTGGATGCCTACTTCATCGAGGCTTTCGAGACCAGCATGGTCGGACCCCGCATGAATATCAGTCAGAATCCGTATGCCGTTATCGCTCTGGGAGGCTACGGCCGGGAGGAGCAGTGCATTCAATCGGACGTCGATCTGCTATTTCTGTTCAAAAAGCGGGTGCCTGATCAGGCTGAAAACCTTATTCGGGAAATGGTTTACCCGCTGTGGGATATCGGCCTTGATGTCGGTTATGCGACCCGGTCGCTGAAAGAGTGTATTTCGCTTTCCGCCAAGGATTTCGAAATATTGACCCCGTTGCTGGATGCCCGCTTCATCTGCGGCTGGTCGCTCCTGTACTCGGACCTCATGGGCCAGCTGCGGGAAAAGGTCATCCGTAAGAAATCCCGTACGATCATCAACTGGCTGGTCGAAAGCAATCAGGCCCGCCACGTTCATTTCGGAGATTCCGCCTATCTGCTCGAGCCCAACCTGAAAGAGGGCCAGGGTGGCTTGCGGGATTACCACACCATGCTGTGGATCGCGCAAATTGAATTTAATGCCAAACAGCCCCGGGATCTGGAATACTTCGGCTTGTTGTCCCATGCGGAATACCACACCCTGAAAAGCTCCCTGGCGTTTATCTGGAAGGTCCGAAACCGCTTGCATCATCTTTGCGGACGAAAATGCGATCAGTTGCACTTTGAAAACCAGATCAAGCTGGCTGAAGTCCTTAAATACAAGCAAAGCAACGGTCAACAGCCGGTCGAGCGTTTTCTGGGAGATCTCCACGGCCGGATGGAATCATTGAAGCAGCAGCACCTGATGTTCCTGTATGAACTGGGGCTGGAGAAAAAACGCAAGCGGCGCAGAAAACATCAGAAACAGAGTAAAATCGAGGGGATAGAAGTCATCAAGTGGGGGATGCTGAATTTTACGGCACCCGAGAAAATAATGGATTCTCCGGAACTTCTGATCAGAATATTTGAAGAAAGTGCCCGGTTGAAAATCCCGCTGAGTGCCGAAGCCAAAAGGTTGATCAAAGACTTCGCGCACCTCGTCAATGCCAAATATCGCAGTTCGGAGTCAATTGTTCAATCTTTCGAGCAAATCCTATTGACACCGGCTCCAACCTTTAATGTGTTAAATGAAATGCTCAACAGCGGTTTTCTGGTGCGGCTCATTCCGGAGTTTCGCGGCATCATCAACCGCATCCAGTACGATGAGTATCATCTTTACCCTGTGGATAAGCATTTATTGCGCACCGTTCAAGCGATAAAAAATTTCGGCACCCAAAAAGACATAAGTCTGGAACCGTTGTGCGGGCAGGTCTACAAGGAGCTAAAGAGCAAAAAGCTTTTGTTGTGGGCGGCCTTGCTGCACGATATCGGCAAAGGCGACGCAAATGACGATCATGCCGCAACAGGGGCCGAAGTTATCAAAAAGATTCTGACGAAGAGAGGAATGAGTGCTGAAGATGTTGACAGCGTGGCATTTCTGGTCGAGCATCATCTTCTGCTGATCAAAACGGCGACTAGAAGAGATATTCACAATGAGGAGACGGCTATCTTTACCGCCAGAAAAATTCAGGACATTGAGCGGTTGAAGATGCTTTATCTTCTGACGGTGGCAGATTCGACCTCCACCGGTCCCATGGCCTGGAATGACTGGACGGCAGCACTGTTACGGGACTTTTTCCTTAAAGTGTTAAATGTTCTGGAAAAAGGGGAGCTGGCCACAGAGGAAGCCGTCAGCATCATCAAGCAGAAGCGGGCGGACATCATTGCCTCGGAACGCAGCCGCAACGCCAAAGCGGACATTGCCCATCTTTTTGATAACATGTCGCCGCGCTATCGTCTGTACACCCCCGCTCCTTCAATGCTGGAGCATATCAAGCTTTTCAAACAGTTGGGCGACTCCGAGTTTATCTGGGATATCAAACGCTCCGCTGATGCCAATACCCGCAAGGTCACAATTTGCGCCAAAGATCGACCCGGTCTCATCTCCAAAATTGCCGGCGTATTCACCCTCAACAACATCAACATTCTTGATGTCCAGGTTTTCACCTGGCGTAATAATATCGCCCTGGATATTTTCGAGGTCAAACCGCCACCGGATGAAATTATGGAGGATGAAAAATGGCAGCGGACTTCAGACAACCTTGAAGCGTCCCTGAACGGCACTCTGGATCTGACGAGAGCGTTAAGTAAAAAGATGGCGACCCGTCGCCGGACTAACCACCGGATGCAGACCATACCGCACCGTGTCACCGTGGACAATACAAGTTCCAGTTTTTTCACCATTATCGAAGTCGTCACTTATGATTTTCCCGGTCTGCTGTTTCAGATTACCGATTCACTGTTTAACTGCGCCCTGAACATCTGGGTCGCCAAAATCGCGACCAAGGCCGACCAGGTTGTGGATGTGTTCTACGTTTGGGACCTGAATGGCCAAAAAGTCGATTCCGAGGACCAGGCAGAAAAAATCAAAAAAGCCGTTTTGGATAGACTTCCTCGAATGACGAATGCCGATTGATGAATGTCGAATGGAGGAATTCTACCATTTTATTTTTAACTATTTAAATTGCAGAGGAATTTATCAGACAACAATCCGTAATTCGTCATTCGACAATCGTCGTTCGACATTCCAAAGAGGGGGAGAAAATCAAAAGATGAAATTAAAGTGCTTACTGACAACTGCTGTACTGCTGATTGCAACTTCCGGTTCGGCGCTGGCCGCAGACGGCCTGAACTCCGGGGATACGGCCTGGATCATCGTCTCGACCGCTCTGGTGATGATGATGACACCGGCCGGTCTGGCGCTGTTTTACGGTGGTCTCTCCAGGTACAAAAACCTGCTGAACACCTTCGCTATGACCATCGTTTCATATTGCCTGGCAAGCGTCATCTGGATGATGTGGGGCTACACGCTGTCTTTCGGCCCGGATAAGGCCGGGGTCATCGGCGGGTTGTCTCATCTTTTCATGAGCGGTATCGGCGTGGATAGCCTTTCGGGCACTATCCCGACCTATGTTTTCGCTCTGTTTCAGATGACGTTCGCCTGCATCACGGTTGCACTGGTACTGGGTTCGATAGTGGATCGCATGAAATTTTCCGCATGGATTGTGTTTACTATCCTGTGGGTGACATTCATCTACTGCCCGATTGCTCACTGGGTCTGGGGCGGTGGCTGGATGGGCGAAATGGGGGCCTTGGATTTTGCGGGCGGTACCGTTGTTCACATTAACGCCGGCGTAGCCGGTCTGGTACTGTCGTTGATACTGGGCAAAAGAATCGGATACGGCAAAGAAGCCATGTTCCCATCCAGTATCGCCCTGTGTGCCCTGGGTGCCGCGTTATTGTGGTTCGGCTGGTTTGGCTTCAACGCCGGCAGCCAGCTGGCAGCGGACGGAGTCGCGGCCTCAGCATTTTTAGTAACGAATACGTCGGCTGCCATGGGTGCCCTGGCCTGGATGTTTGCAGAGTGGTTGTTCACGAAAAAACCCACCGTCCTGGGTCTGGCGTCCGGTATCGTATCCGGCCTGGTGGCCATCACCCCGGCCGCCGGATTCGTCAATATGCCCGCCTCCCTGATTATCGGACTGGGTGCCGGGTTGCTCGGGTTCTACAGTGTCGCCAAACTCAAACAAAAACTTGGCTATGACGACTCTCTGGATGCATTCGGCGTGCACGGCATGTGCGGAATCTGGGGAGCTCTGGCTACCGGATTGTTTGCCAGCCCGACCATTAACTCAGCGGGGCAGGGCCTGTTTTACGGCAACCCGAAACAGCTCTGGATTCAGATCGTATCCATTGTTGCCACCGCCGTGTTTACCGCAATTGGTACGCTTATCGTCACCTATGTCACCAAAGCCTTGACCGGGGGTCTGCGTGTGGAAGAAGAAAGCGAAGTCATCGGTTTAGACAATTCACTCCACGGCGAAAGAGCCTTCGAGATTCAAACACCGTAGGATTAAATGAATAATGAATATTGACAATTGAATAATTATGGAGTTCGCTCTCCGAGGCGTAGGCGCCACAAGCCCTACGAGCCGGAGGCTTTGCTCCCTCGAATCTAAACGTTTACAACGTACGATCGTCTTCATTCATTAAACTTTAAAATTTTTTAAAGGCCAAACTGAATCTTCACAAAAAGATAAGCATAACATTAACGATAGGAACTTCTTAGTGTTAAGCCCAATAATAAAACTAAGATCGAAAAAAATCCTTAATTTTTCATTAATCAATAATCAATAGTCATTTTAGAGAGGGGGGTACGTCATGAAAAAAATTGAAGCGATCATCAAGCCCTTCAAGCTGGACGATGTCAAAGAGGCTTTGAATGAAGTCGGCATTCAGGGAATGACGATTTCTGAAGTCAAAGGCTACGGCCGCCAGAAGGGACACAAAGAAATTTACCGCGGTGCAGAGTACGTGGTGGACTTTATTCCCAAGATAAAAATCGAAATTGTCGTGGCAGCCGATCGCGCGGAACAGGTAGTTCAGAAAATCCGTGAATCGGCCAATACCAACAAAATTGGAGACGGCAAGATTTTTGTAATACCGGTCGAAGAAGCCGTCCGCGTCAGAACCGGCGAAACCGGCAACGATGCAATCTAAGGAATTCGGAAGTGGGAATGCGGAAGTCGGAAAAGGAAAAACCGTTCTACCGGCAATACGATCCTAACGAATTTAACGTTCCTGACGATCTCAACAAATTTAACTTATCAACTTTTTAACTAATAAACCAATCAACCAAAACAAAGGAGGATCAAAAATGACCCCGAAAGAAGTACTGGACATGGCAAAAGAAAATGGTGCAAAGCTGGTAGACTTGCGATTTATGGACTTTCCCGGACTCTGGCAGCACTTCAGTGTACCGGTCGGTGAGCTGGAGGAATCGAGCTTTGAGGACGGCTTTGGCTTCGACGGTTCGAGTATCCGCGGCTGGCAGCCGATTCATGCCAGCGACATGCTGGTTATTCCGGATGCGGATACCGCCAAGATGGATCCCTTTTATGCCGACCCGACGCTGACCCTGATCTGCAATATTGTCGATCCGGTGACCCGCGAGCCCTACACTCGCGATCCCCGGAATATCGCCCGCAAAGCCGATACGTATTTGAAAAGCAGTGGGATCGGCGATGTGGCTTTCATCGGTCCTGAAGCCGAATTTTTTATCTTCGATGACATCCGGTTTCAGTCATCCCGTTTCGGCGCCTTTTATGAAATCGATTCAATTGAAGGCAACTGGAATACCGGACGCGACGAAGGTCCCAACCTGGGTTACAAGCCGCGCCACAAAGAGGGCTATTTTCCATGCCCGCCCATGGATAAGTTCCAGGATCTGCGGTCGGAAATGGTCCTGACCCTGGAAAGCCTTGGCATCGATGTCGAGGCCCAGCATCACGAGGTTGCCACAGCCGGGCAGGCGGAAATCGATATGCGCTTTAAACCTCTGCTGCAAATGTCCGATCAGCTCATGTGGTTCAAGTATGTTCTGAAAAACGTGGCCTATCGCAACAACCACACCGTGACCTTCATGCCCAAACCGCTGTTCGAGGATAACGGCACCGGCATGCACACCCACATCAGCATCTGGAAGGATGATCAGCCCCTGTTTGCCGGTGACAAGTATGCCGGTATTTCCCAGGATGCACTGTATGCAATCGGCGGCATTTTGAAACACTGCCGGGCCCTTTGCGCCTTCACCAACCCGACCACCAACTCCTACAAAAGGCTCGTACCGGGATTCGAAGCCCCGGTCAACCTGGCATACTCGAGCCGCAACCGCAGTGCCGCCGTCCGTATTCCAATGTACTCGACCTCGCCCAAGGCCAAACGGATCGAATTTCGGACTCCGGATCCGTCCTGCAACGGCTACCTGGCCTTTTCTGCCATGCTGATGGCGGTTATCGACGGCATTCAGAATAAAATTGACCCGGGCGATCCGCTGGACAAGGACATTTACAACCTGCCCCCGGAGGAGCTGGCTGAAATTCCATCCGCACCGGGCTCGCTGGATGAAGCCATTGCAGCGCTGAAGGACGATCAGGAGTTTCTCCTCCAAGGCGATGTTTTCACCAAGGATGCCATTGACATGTGGATCGAGTATAAAACCGAAAACGAAATCAACGATGTTAAACTGCGGCCCCATCCGCATGAGTTCTACCTCTATTTCGATATATAACGGCATCCACTAAATTCGTTCTTTCGTTTTTTTAACGATTGGCAGGCAACAGCCCGCATGAATATCATGCGGGCTTTTTTTGCTGCAGCTAAATTGAGATAATCCCGTAAAGAATAAGAATCCTCAAATTTTAATCTCATAACTTATTGAATTTTATCGGGTGCGGAATTTGTTTTTTGCGCTTTTTGCGCCTTTTTGCGGCTATATCAATTAAAAAAAGCCAAAAATACGCCACAATTTTAAAAAATATCGTAATTTTATTAGGTTGGAGCCCTAATCGATTTCTTTGGCATAATGCTGGATTTATTAATATGGTTGACAACAGAAGAATATGGATAAAGAATGTTTGTCGAACCGCAATGAAAGGAGATCAAAAAATGACACAAAAAGCAAAATTCAAAAGAGATG
>JASJCE010000193.1 GCA_030066155.1 Desulfobacterales bacterium
GCCAGGCCGATCACCTCACCGTCCAGTTTATGTTCGGCCATGCCGCTGACGATATGAGCATGGTGGTGTTGAATCCGGACCTTGGGGAGGGCCCTTTGTTCTTCGGCATACTGGGTGCTCAGATAATCGGGGTGCAGATCACAGGCAATTACTTCCGGCTGGATGTCCAGAATGCGTTTCAGGTGTCTGACGGTCAATCTGAAAAAATCATAGGTCAGGGCATTTTCAAGGTCACCGATGTGCTGGCTTAAAAACGCCTTATCCCCTTTAGTCAGACAAACCGTATTTTTAAGCTCTGCCCCGCAGGCCAGGATCTGCGGCAATTTATTCCGCAGAAAAACCGGAACCGGCACAAACCCACGGGATCTTCGAAAAAACCGTTTTGACCCGGCCGTATACCGCACGATCGAATCATCACTGCGCAAATAGATGTCACGGTTGTGGACCAGAAAATAGTCCGCAATTTTTCCCAGACGCTTAAACGCCTCCTCGTTGTCGATGGCAATCGGTTCTTCACTCAAATTGGCGCTGGTCATAACCAGTGCAGTAAAGTCCTGTTCCAACAATAGATAATGCAGCGGCGTGTACGGAAGCATAACACCGAAATATTTATTGCGGGGGGCGACTTCAGGGCAGATCATGTCCGCTGATGCTTTTTTGCGCAACAGGACGATCGGTCGCTGGATCGATGTCAGAATCTCTTCTTCGACTTCATCCAAATCAGCAAAACGCCGAATAGCGATAGAATCGTAGGCCATGACCGCAAACGGCTTTTCTTCGCGCATCTTGCGATCGCGGAGGCGCCTGACCGCATCCGCGTTGGCAGCGTCGGCAGCCAGATGATATCCGCCAAGTCCCTTGACTGCCAGAATGTATCCCTTTTTCAGCAAAGTGGCGGCTTCCAGAATCGAATCCTGACAGGCCACCCGGTTGACGGCACTATCGTAAAGGGCAACATGCGGACCGCACTCGGCGCACGCATTTGGCTGGGCATGAAAACGCCGGTTGGCGGGATCATCATACTCGGCCTGGCAGGCTGCGCACATCTGAAAATGGCGCATAGACGTCATCGGCCGATCATAGGGGATATCGTCAATGATGGTGTAGCGCGGACCGCAATTGGTGCAGTTAATAAACGGATATCGATAACGCCGGTCATGCGGGGCAAACAATTCGGCGCGGCAGTCATCGCAAACCGATACATCCGGTGAGATCAGGGTGGAAATTTCGCTCTCGTTTTTGCTTTTGACGATCGCAAAATTGTCAAATTCACCGATCGGTTGCGGCTCACCGCTAATCTCGACAATATAAGCCAGGGGAGGGGCATTTGCTGTCAGATCAGCCTCAAAAGCGGTTACCTGAGCATCGGGGCCCTGAATATGGATGGTAACCCCCGATGAGGTGTTGGCTACCTCACCGTTAAGGCTGTATTTTTCAGCAAGCTGAAAGACAAACGGCCTGAAACCGACGCCCTGCACAATTCCGTTCACGCGCAGTCTTTTAGCGGTAACCTCAGATGCCATTGTAATAAATTTGCATGTCTACTCATCATCCTTTTTGCCCTGCAGGCGGTCGACATAATCGGCCGCTTCTTTTAAAAACTGCAAGGTCTCCATGGCGGCCTGTTCGTCGACCTTTTGAATAGCGAAACCGGCATGAACAATGACATAATCACCGACGCCGGCATCTTCAAGCAGCAAAAGGCTTGCCTGCCGTTGGACACCGTCCACATCGATCGTGGCCATTTCATTTTCAATGCGGGTTATTTTGGATGGGATTGCAAGACACATTATCCGAAATTCCTTTCTTGTAAGAAACGCCCAGACGGTCCAATTCAGCCAGTACCAATTCGATAACCGGGTCAACCTGCGCCTGGACGGGGGGCGTCAATTCCAGGCTTTGCGTATCGATATCCTGTGGTTCGACACCGATAATGACGGTTTGGGGAACTTTATCCAGTGCCTGACACAGGGTTAGGGCCTCGAGAAAGTCAACCTGGTGCAATGAATTTTTCGCCCGTATTCGATCCGGAATCGCATCTCCTTCCAGCCGGTAAATGTCACCGGGCTTACCGCGATTTCGAATGGCATCCACTACGATCAGGTTGTCCGGTTTGGATATGACGCCAAGCAAATTGATGCCGAGGACGCCGCCATCCACGAGCAGGGCATTGTCCGAGAATTCATATGTTTTATCCATTTTTTCGACAACACGCACACCGAATCCCTCATCGGAATACAGGATGCACCCGATGCCCAGAACCATAACCTCACAGGCGTAGCGCTCGTCGAACGGATTTTTGTCTGTCGGGTTCATGTGATCAACAATATTCCTTTTTATTAAAAACCATAACGTAAGGTTTATGAAAAAAAGCGCAAGCGCGCAATCTACACTATTTTGGTGGGAATAATTAATTCAGTTTATTCGCAAACGAAAAACCGATTCCACCCGGCAATGCAGAGGACCTTGACGATATCGTAAATTTAAGACGTGGAATGATGGAATTTTGGGAATCAAAAACGGATGAAGGTCTGATTTTAGTTTCTGATCCGTGCCATCTCCTTAAGATTAGGTCTTATTCCGCTAAACCCATTATTCCAACACTCCAGTATTCCATCATTCCGCTATGTAGGGTTAGGGCACAGCCAATCTTCTCTGACCTAACTCGGAGAACCAGGTCTTCGATAATGGAATAATAAACAGCCTTCCGGAAAACCCGGAAGGCTGTTGTTAGAGTTTGTCGGGTGAGTTTATTATAGGGCTTTGACCTTGTAAACCTCGTTGGAATCCGGATCGATGACGTGCACACCACAGGCGATACACGGGTCATAGGAATGGACGGTTCGCAAAACTTCCAGCGGCTTTTTCGGATCCGCAATCGGGGTTCCGATCAGAGCTTCCTCAATCGGTCCGAGTTTGCCCTTGGCATCCCGCGGACCGAGGTTCCAGGTGGAAGGCACCACATACTGGTAGTTTTTGATCTTCCCGCCTTCAATCTGGACCCAGTGGCCGAGCGATCCTCGGGGTACGTCGTTCAGCCCCACGCCCATGCCGCTTTCCGGCATCTCATATGGCTGATACGTGGCGGTGTCGCCCTTCTTGATATTTTCAACCAGTTCCATAATCCAGGCTTGATTGCGCTCACCGATTGCAAGGGCTTCGATGCCGCGGGCGGCAGTGCGGCCGAGGGTTGAGAACAGCGCGCTGGTCGGTATACCGAGATCTTTCAAGACCTTGTCCACAATCGGTTTAATGTCTTTGTGTCCCTTGGCGTAAGCAACCAGAACGCGCGTCAGCGGGCCGACCTCGCAGGGTTCGCCATCATAGCGCGGTGCTTTAAACCAGGTGTATTTGCCGTCACCGGGGGAATACTTGGGATCTTCCTTCAGGGGCTTGGTTTCGCCTTCATAGGGATGCAGGGCGTTGCCTTCTTCGTACCAGCCCCGGGTGACGTCCTCGGTAACTCTGGCTTGATGGGCCATTTTGACGTCCCCGAGATTACGTTTCATGATCACCCCGCGCGGCATGTAAAGGCTGTCCGGTTCCTTGTCGGTTTCCGGGAATTCGCCCCAGGCCAGGAAGTTGCTGGTACCACCGATGGCCCCCCAGTCTTTGTAAAATGAAGCCACCGCCAGAAGATCCGGGATGTATACGTTTTTGATGAAATCCTGCGTCTCTTTGGTGATATAGAGGAATTCCGCAATGCGATCCGGGGTGAGATCCCTGACGCAGGTGACGCCACCGACCACCAGGGACTGCGGATGCGGATTTTTACCGCCGAATATCGCATGCATGCGTGCGGCCCTGGCTTGCAGGCGCAGCGCTTCAATGTAGTGGGCAGCTGCCATCAGGTTGGCTTCGGGCGGCAATTTGTAGGCCGGATGCCCCCAGTAGGCATTGGAAAATGGGCCCAGTTGACCGCTGTCTACAAAAGTTTGGAGTCGCTGCTGCACATTTTTGAAATATGAACTGCCTCCCACCGGAGCGTTACTGACGTTATCTGATAACGCAGCCGTTTTTTTGGGATCGGCTTTAAGCGCACTGACGATATCAACCCAATCCAGGGCATGCAGATGATAAAAATGCACGATGTGGTCATGCTGAAATTGGGCGCCCATCAACAGATTTCGAATAATTCTTGCGTTTTGAGGAATCTTAACGCCCACCGCATCGTCGACTGCCCTCACCGAGGACAGAGCATGGGTGTACGTTCAAACCCCGCATGAGCGTTGAACGAAGTGATGCGCATCCCGGGGGTCCCTGCCCTGCAGGATCAATTCGATGCCCCGGAACATCTGGCCTGAGCTCCAGGCATTGACGACTTTGCCTCCTGACACCTCAACTTCGATTCTGAGATGCCCCTCAATTCTGGTAATCGGATCGATTGTTATTCTTTTTGCCATATGTATTCTCCATTCTCGTTGTAACAAAAATTTTTTTTCAGGTTATGAGAGTTTAGATTTCCTCATAAAACGGGGTGAACTTGTCCCAGAAACCCGGTTCGCTGCAGCCGATGCAGGGGTGGCCTGCCTCGACCGGCCAGCTGGTGCCGTCATTGAATTTCGCAACCGGACAGTTATTGTAGGTTTCCGGTCCGCGGCAGCCGACTGGGTAAAGGCAATAGCCCAGTGCGGCTTCTTCCGAACCGAACTCTTCAACAAATTCCTCGTTTTCAAAATGTGACCGGCGCGGGCACTGGTCATGAATGGTTTTGCCATATGCAAATAAGGGACGCCCCAGATTGTCGAGTTCGGGGAGTTTACCCAGGAGGATGTAGTTGACGACGGTTCCCACGAAATTGATGGGATTGGGTGGACATCCGGCAATATTAACGGTTTTGATTCCCAAAGCTTCGCCAACCCCCACATATCCGCCGGGATTGGGGGCCGCCGCCGGGATATTGCCATAGGCCGAACAGCCACCGATGCAGATGACACCGGCTGCCTTGGGGCAAACCTCCTTGGCGATTTCAAGAAAGGATCGTCCGCTGATCTTGCCGTATCCGCCGTTATATTTGGTGGCAATGGCGCCTTCAACCACACAAATAAATTTTCCCTCGTATTTTTTTACGGCCGCATGCAGCTGGTCTTCGGCCTGCTGGCCCGCCGCTGCCATAATGGTTTCGTGGTATTCGACTGAGAGAATCTCGAGAACCAGGTCATCGACATAGGGATACTGACTCCTCAAAACCGACTCGGAACAGCCGGTGCATTCTCCGAAATGCAGCCAGATAACCGGTGGTCTTTGGGCCGGAGCGGCAAATACCTCCGCTACCTTGGGGACAAATGACGATGAAAGTCCCATGGCCGCCGTGAGGAACGTACAATACTTCATGAAGTCCCTCCTGGAGACGCCTTTGCCCTCCAGTCTCTCATAAAAAGCTTTTTCTTTTTCCATTTGCACCTCCTTGATGCGTTTTAGTGTCCATACCAATACCACTCTGAATAAACAGCATTAACAAGCGCAAGATCTTACGTTACCAACAGGGCTGGACCGAGTCAGAAAACAAAAAGTTATGTAAGCGCTCGTTATCCTGATGCAATACAATTTTCGCGGCAGAAAAGTTAGTATTAAAGGGCCGCCGCTAAATATGGCTGCGAAAAGCACAAGGGGTCCTTTTACAGTATCACGCCCCTCAAGTCAACTGTTAAAATGCCGCAAAGTGGTAGGGTATGTGGTCAAAAAATCTTGTTATTACAGATAATTTGCACTATTCATAGCTAATTGGTAGGAATATAGATGCAACCAAAAGGTGAAAGGCCGCGGTCGAAAACCATTTTCTATCCGGATTGCTTAAGCGCCATCCTCGGTGGTCGTAAAATTGTCACCTGCAATTTTAAGTGAAGAATCGATTTTTTTTAATTAATCTTTTTCGGTGTTAGATTCATCATAGCTGTCTTCCAGAACATCACCCGGTTCAGCCGATTCACCCGAGGTTTGCTCGGTGACCCGGGCACCGTCACGATTACCGGTCAATAGCGTGACGTCATCATAAAAAAGCTCGATGGAATCGGATTGTCCGGATTGGAACAATTTGGTAACCGCGCCGGCTATTTGCTCCGCATAAATGCCCGGTGGATACATGTTGTTGGTCCGCAGGGCGGCGATCACGGCTTCCGGGCCGGCCGCAATAGCAGACTGAATGGCCTGATGTGCATATTCCTCTTCACATAGCAGGGAAAGCATCTCTTTATTCAGTTCAGCGAACTCCTGGATTTTTATCAGCTTGTTTTCCGAATCGTTGAGGATTAAGTATTTTTGTTTCATGGTGATTGCCCCTGGTAATAACAAATTTCATAAAAGTCTTTACGGTTATGCGATTTGAATCAAAACGGCTTTTTTTGAAACCATAATTTTGTGGCCATGTCAACCGCGAAGTATCGCTTGACCTGATAGAATTGAAATGTTAAAAATTTGTGTTATTCTGAAATAAAGTACATTGATGCGTAGACCCCGGTCTGCCGTTAAAAAACGTATCGGGTACAAATATAATCCGGAGGGATGGCTGAGTGGTCGAAAGCGGCGGTCTTGAAAACCGTTGAGGTTAACGCCTCCGTGGGTTCGAATCCTACTCCCTCCGCCATGTTTAGTTGACTGGTTGATTTTAGTTGATTGGTTGACTGGTTGATTTTAGTTGATTGGTTGACCGGTTGAATAGTTGAATAGTGTAAAGGTTGACGGATTACGTATCGAAATACAACACTAAACTAATCAACGAATCAACTAATCAACCAGTCAACCAAACCGGAGAGATGGCCGAGCTGGCTGAAGGCGCTCGCCTGCTAAGCGAGTAAGGGGGGAAACTTCCTTCGAGGGTTCGAATCCCTCTCTCTCCGCCATTTTTAAAGAATTAGGTCAATTTGAATTTTTTCAAATTGACCTTTTTTTATGGCAGCGCTAAAATCAATATCATCTATAATGGCCTTCCGCTAAAATAAAATGAATTCAGCCTGTTGGATTCGGGGAAATGGCACAGGAAAGCGCTTATACAGACCTGAATAGGAATCTTCTTGATGCCTATATGAGTGGCCTGCTCAAGCGGCCGCGAACTGTCTGCCTTTTCTTAATTATCATTACGGTTGTCTTCGCCTGGAAGATTCCCCGGATCACGTTTCGGACATCCATCTACGACATGGTGGTGGACAGTTTACCGGAGACAGCCAGATACAATACATTCCTGGAAGTTTTTGGGTCCGATGACATTATTCGACTGGTCATCAGAACGGACGGAATTTTCAAGCCCCGGAATTACCGGGTTGTGGCGCAGATGTCCGATTCGATCGAGAAACTTCCCGGTGTGAAACGGGTTATCAGCCTGCCGGTGATCAAAAAAGCAGTTGAGTTAACCGGGAAATGGGATCTTAAGAAGTTCAGCGAGTCTATTCAGCCGATTCGCCTGTTTGAGAAGAATCTCATCTCCGATGATCAGAAAACAACGATCATAACCGTCGTTTTAACCATTGGCGCGGATAAGGACCAGGTCATCTACGATATCCAGAACCTGATTGACAACGCGCCTAAATCGGTTGCTGCTTATCAGATTGGCATGCCCCTCGTATCTCAGGCGATGGTTCGGTATACAGAGACTGATTTCAAACGCCTGCCTTTGATCACCATTTTGTTGGTGGCTGTCCTATTGTGGCTCATTTTTCGCAGTCTAACCGTCACCATCGTGGTTCTGGGGACGGTTGTATCGGCATTTGTTTGGACCATCGGTCTGATGGGGTGGCTGCAGATCCCATTGTCGATGATGACGATGGTAGTACCGGTATTTTTGATCGCGGTGGGAACGGCCTACTGCATGCATGTCATAGCGACATTTCAAGCCTGCAGTCAACATACGGCCTCACCTCATCTGGCAGTCTTGGAGTCTTACCAGAGAGTATTTCTACCTACCATTCTGACGGTCTTGACGACTGTCATTGGTTTGACTTCACTGCTTGTCAATCGGATACCCGCTATCCATGAGTTTGCATTGTTTTCCTGTTTCGGTCTGTTCAGCCTTCTGATCATCCTGCTCACCGCATTTCCGGCGGCACTTCTACTATTTCCTCGATCAAAACTGCATCAACCCAAGCGGACAAATGGAAGCGATGGCTTCAACAAAACTCTGAATTTCATCGTAAAGCTCAACCTGCAAGATCGCAAGCTCATCTTGTTTGCTATCGGCGGATCGGTTCTGCTGGGTGCCCTTGGCATATTTTTCCTGCGCGTAGAAACCAATCCCATCGGCTTTTTCAAGGCCCATACCACGATCAGCAGACACTTTCATGATATTTACAAAGATCTTTCCGGAAGTTTCCCCATCAATGTTGTCATGGATGGGGGTGAAGACGACTTTTTTGAGCAATCATCTAATGTCGTCCGCATCCAGAAGCTGCAACAGTACCTGGAAACCCTGCCGGGGGTCGATAAAACCGTATCTTTTGCAGATTACCTCCAGTTGGTCAACTACGCCACGAATAAATACAATCCTGCAAACTATACGATTCCGGAGCAAGATTTTGAAATTCGCATGTTGATCAACAGTTATAAAACCTTGCTGGGCGAAGACATGCTGGCCCGTTTTATGAATCCCACCTATTCGAAAGCCAATATTCTTCTATTGACGCACATCTCCAGCTCCCGCGATTTCCTGACGATCAGAGATACCATTTTGAGCCATGTCAGATCCGCATTTCCTGAAGTGCAAGAATGGGATGTGACCGGTTTCGGAATGGTGGCCGCGGCCAGCAGCCACCTTTTGACATGGGGCCAGGCAAAGAGTTTCTCGTTGACCATGGTATTCATCTTTGTGATCATGCTGATTCTCTTTCTTTCCACCAAGGTTGGTTTTATCGCCATCCTGCCGAACGCCTTTCCGATCATCATGAACTTCGGCATTATGGGCTGGGTCGGTATCCACCTCTCCATGGTGACCAGCCTGATTGCAAGTATCGCGATCGGGCTGGCCGTAGACGATACCATCCACTATCTGTACCGCTACAATCGGGAGTTTAAGAAGGATCTGAACAAAGATCGGGCATTGAGAGATTCCATCCTGCATGTCGGACGGCCGGTTTTGTTCACCACTGTCACCATTGGAATTGGTTTTGCAGTGCTGCTGTTTTCCAGTTTCAAACCCACGTCGATCTTCGGGCTATTGATGGTCATAACCATGTTGGCGGCAGTGATCGGCGATCTGCTGATCCTGCCGGCCCTGATGCTTAATGTGGAGCTGGTCACCGCCTGGGATATGCTGAAACTGATGCCGACATTGAGCCGAATATCAAACTCTGCCGCCCATGAACTGAACCAGCCGTTGAATGTCATCAAAATGGGCAGCGACTACCTGAAAATGATCGCCCAAAAAAACGATGCGGTTAATACGGCACATTTGAACCGAGTTGTTGATGAGCTCGGAATCCAGGCAGACCGGGCATCTGAAATTATCCGTCGGTTGACGGCTTTTGGCGACACACCAGGATTTAACAAGGAACCCACTAATGTAAATAGAGCTGTCCAAGAAGCAGTTGTGTTGATCGAAAATCAACTGAAAATAGAGGATATCGATATAAATCTTGATTTGGATCAATCTTTACCGTATATTTATGCCCATCCCGCGAAAATCAGTGAAGTCGTTTTCAATCTCCTGGTCAATGCCTGTGAGGCAATCGGCGCAAAGAAATCAGCGCACCGGAATATTCGAAACGAATCACGAATCACTGTCCAAACATCGATACAACGCAATTATGTTAGAATTGAGGTGAGTGACACGGGAATTGGCATCCCCGCTCATCTGATCAAACGCATCACAGAGCCTTTCTTTACGACAAAAGCTTCGGGAACCGGCAAAGGATTGGGCCTGTGTATCAGTAAAGAAATTGTCAGGAGTTATGGCGGTCGTCTTGAGGCAAGAAGTGAAGAAGGCCGGCAAACTGAATTCATCCTGTCTTTCCCCGTTTATACTGCGCCAGTCAAGCAATGAACCAAACCACGGTTTTAAGAAAAGGGGGAAATTCCTTATGCATAAAGCACTTATCATCGATGACGAGCAACCGACCCTATTCATGTTCAATCTTTTTCTGGACGCCTATGGTTACAAAGTGATAACCGCGGAGAATGCAGCTGCCGGTATTGAGCTCTTTAAAAAAGAGCGACCGTCCATCGTGTTTACAGACATCAAAATGCCGGGAATTGACGGCTTGGATGCGCTTAGAATGCTTAAATCGATCGATCCGGCTGTGCAGGTGATCGTAATGACCGGCCATGGAGATCAGGATTTGATGAAGCAGGCCATGGAGCTAGAGGCCACAGCGTTCTTAAACAAGCCGATAGCGCGATCGGCCCTGGAAAAAGTGCTTAAAAAAGCGGTGGACGGCTTGGTTGATGGTGATGAATAAGAATGATGAAGGAGTTTAAAAATGAAAAGGACACTTTTCTGGCTGCAATGTGGGGGCTGTGGTGGTGATACCTGGTCGATGTTTAATATCGAGTCGCCCAATCTCGCCGAGCTGTTCACATCATTGGATATTGATATCCTTTGGCATCCGACAATATCCGTTCAAAATGGGGTAAATCAGCGCCAATTGATTTCAGATCTGTTGTCTGGGAACCAGCGACTCGATTTTCTGTGTATCGAGGGAGCCATCATTCGCGGCCCACGGGGCACCGGGTTGTATGACCTGATCAATGGCAAACCCAAAAAGGATCTCGTAGCTGCGCTGGCAAGACAGGCTCAGTACGTCATCGCTGTGGGGACGTGCGCCAGTTTCGGCGGATT
The DNA here is from genome assembly GCA_030066155.1 of Desulfobacterales bacterium. Taxonomy (GTDB): domain Bacteria; phylum Desulfobacterota; class Desulfobacteria; order Desulfobacterales; family JAFDCJ01; genus JAFDCJ01. The sequence goes on from JASJCE010000193.1 coordinate 10,763, forward strand.
CGGAGCCGATAGTGAAACCGAAGCAACCGGTATGCAATTTTTAAAATGGGAAAAAGGGGGTTTTGTCGGCGAATCGTTTCAATCCAAAAGTGGCCAGCCTGTAATCAACCTGCCGGGATGTCCGTGCCATTATGACATTATCGGGGGTACCCTTTCGCAGTTAGTTTCCGAGACGTCTCTGAGCTTGACTGAACACCATACGCCTACGGAATGGTACAACATGATGGTTCACCAAGGCTGCACCCGCAACGAATATCATGAGTATCGCGTTGAAGACAAACGATTCGGCGAAAAAGGCTGCATGTTTTTTCATCTGGGATGTCACGGCCCCCTGGCC
>JASJCE010000194.1 GCA_030066155.1 Desulfobacterales bacterium
GACTCTTACGGCCTTTATTAGCTAAAACCGCTATCTACATGCCGTCTGCTCCAGTGGTTTTGTTGTGAATTCTTTTTTTATTTGTTGAGTTGATTGCATTATATCTAGCCGATGTTATTAGCCCCAAACCAAGTGCAACAAAAAACCACAAAAATATAAAAAAGCTCCATATCAAATTCTCTAAAAAAACGGTTACCAGCACTCCAAGGATCATTATCAAAGGAATAGAGATCATCTGAAAAACTTTGAAAGCGATATAATCTTCCTCGCTTGGGTACCAAATGCGATCGGAAAAAGGTCTCTTTTTATTCGAGGTATCATCCTTCATTGTATACGCGCAAATAATCGATTCTTTTATTCGTAACCTTACCCAGAAGGATTGAGACGACCTGTAAGGTCGTATTCAATCCTTCTGGGTTATAAAGCGGTATCCAGGGTATCCAGTAAATTTAGGCTTCCAGTGCTTTGGTAACGGCCTCTGGATTTTCCGATGCCACTTTTAATAACGCTCTTGCAGGGCCATCAGGCTTTCGTCGGCCCTGTTCCCAATTCTGAAGTGTTGACACGCTTACGCCAATCATGAGTGCGAATTCACTTTGGGATTTGTGAAGTTTTTTGCGAATTGCCTTAATGTCCATTGGGTTAAACTCAAACGTCCTGCCGGGCTTTAATTGACCGCTTTTGATCTTTCCTGCTTGTTTGATACTCTTGACAAGGTTATTAAAATCATGTTCTTTCATTTTAAAAACTCCTTTACAAGATTACGGAGTATTTTGAGTTGACTTGGGGTGAGATCCTCTTGCTTACTCTTTTTGTAGATTAAAAGCATGTAAATTCTGTCCTCCAGGACATCCCAGAAATAGATAAGCCTGAGGCCTCCCCGTTTGCCACTGCCACTGCTTTTCCATCGAATTTTTCGAAGCCCACCGCTGCCGGGTATAATTTTTCCAGCCTCAGGTCTTAAAACCAGTGCCAGTTGAATTTTCCGATATTCATCATCCGGCATTAGGTCGGTCACTAATTTTGTAAAGATAGGAGTTTCGATAAAAAGCATAAAAGACTATACGTCACTGGCGTATATTTGGCAAGAAAAAAAATCGGATTCTACTTTGTTGTGGAGCTTTATAACGTTGAGCTAAACTGCCGGCCCCTTAATTTCGATCCTGCAGTGACTTTTCTGTAAAACCGCATCATTGTTCCGGTCAGGTTCAGCGCTTTAGGCAGCATACGATGATGATCAAAAAAGATGACTGCCTCCGGACGAAAGGTAACAAATGCGTTGCGCTGGTCGCCCCTAATCGACCCAAACTGCTATGCCCTGAACAATCTCCACTTCCGAAGAACTAACGATCGTACCTCCGCCATAAACCGGGACTCCGACGGTTTGACTCGATGTGTCTCGGCCAGTTAGAACCACAGCGTTTGCCCCGACTTTAGCTGCTTGCTTCTTCAGCTCATCAACCGTGTAATCGAGGCTACCTTGTTGTGTCGCCCCTGAATCGGAGGACGCTTTCACAATTGCGATCTCTTCCGCGCCCTCGGGCATCTCGGTCAAGATTCTGACAGCCGTGTGGTCTTCAATCGCAGGCCTAGTCTGGCCGGTGACAAGCGCTGATCCGGAAGCACATCCTGTGAGCACAGCCGCTATAAAAAGTAACAGATAACAAGTTGTGTGTCGCATCATTAACTCCATCTTGCCAAGGGAGCTTGATCTGCAGGTGCTAGCACGCTGCATAACGCTGCGCTTCAGCGGTGCGGTTTATCCGCGTCCGACTGCAAGCGTTTTGTTAGCCTTGTTTTTTAAGTCTATGTGATAGGTGATGGATAAATTTCATAATCGGTTCAAAAACACCTAAGGCGGGATAAATATAATTGAACATATTTCGTTCTGCCGATTGTTCTCGATCTATTTTCGCATTGTCCCGATTAACATGATGATCAAGCTCATGTGCAAGTGTCATAGCAACCGTAATGAAGGGAAACAGATAAGTCTTTTTGAGTATCCAAGGTTGCCATTTTAGAATTGGATCTAAATAAATTTCAATTCTGCGATCAGACTTTCGATAGCAACCGAATCCTCTATCATCAATTGAGTTATCCAGTAAAGCGATTTCATTCAAATCTTCTATGGTTTCTGGTTTCTGAAATCTTAATATCCTATCGACAATACCCCTTACATTCACCTGCAATTCTGAATGGCTTTCGGTAATTATTGTACTCATAGTGATTGTGGGGCTAACATATGTATTATCCGGATTCTCGTTAGCAGCCGATTTTCTAATAAATCGACACCATAGCCTAAATTACAATTTTATCCAAATCCCTCCTTATAGTCAATTAGAAACCTAATAACCACCTGTAATAAAACAATATTAGTAACACAAGCGCTTAACCGTTGCAAAGTTTGCATTTTGCAAAAAGTCGGCTTTTTGTGCCATATGGGCATGCTAACGAGAAATCTCGATAATTTTTAACATGAGGAGGAAAAAAATGGAAAAATTCAAAAAGTATCTCATTTTGAATCAAATTGTGCCGGAGAAAAAGGTTCAATTTTACGTGAACTGGGTCTCGAAACTCTATTATTCATGCAAAAAAGATCCAGGTGCCGATGTAACTCAAAATGAAATTAATGAGTATCTAAAAAATCAATCAAAACATTGTGAAGAATGGCAGGTAAACCAAGCAAGCGATGCTATCCATTTATATCTTTTTCATTTAAGACGAGGCGCAGTTGAGCCTGGCTGGAAACATGTTCAGCCTAATGAGGCCTGGAGAGCAGCCAGTAAGGAAATTGTTCGAATTCTGCGTCTAAGGCGACGATCCACAAGCACCGAAAAGGCCTACCTGAGTTGGCTTCGATCATTTTATCGCTTCGTTAAAGGTAAATCTCCGGAAGACCTAAACACCACAGATGTTAAAGATTTTATGATTCATCTTGCCGCTAACAGAAAAGTAGCCCCCTCTACTCAAAATCAGGCCTTTAATGCCATTTTATTTTTTTATCGTTTCGTACTCGACCGACAAATTGACGATATGCAGGGTGTTCTCAGAGCCCATAGAAAAAACCGCTAACGGTGGTCTTAACTAAACAAGAAATCGCCTCTGTTTTTTCTCATATGAAAGAGACTAATCAGCTAATGGCTAAAACCATATACGGCTGTGGACTGCGTTTAAAAGAATGCTTGAAGCTTCGTATCAAAGATGTCGATTTTAATCGCAACAGATTGACCATTAGAGCCGGAAAGGGCGACAAAGACCGGATCACTATTTTGCCTGAAAGCATCAAATCCCCATTGGATACTCATATCAGGCTGCTGTGGGCACTGTATTTAAAAGATCGAAAGATGAATGCGCCCGGTGTGGAATTGCCATACGCCTTGGAACGAAAGTACCCCAAAGCCGGTCAGGAGTGGCCATGGCAGTGGGTATTTCCCGCAAGATCATTATCTGTTGACCCCAGATCAAAAATTGTCCGTAGGCATCATCTTCACCCCAGCAATCTTCAAAAACACCTAAAGAGAGCAGCCAGACGGGCACGAATTCACAAGCGAATAACCGTACATACGCTTCGCCACAGTTTCGCAACTCATCTGCTGGAAGATGGTTATGATATCCGAACTATCCAGGAGCTTTTAGGCCATTCCAGCGTTAAGACAACTATGGTTTACACGCATGTAGCCACTAAGAATCTCATGGGTGTGAAAAGCCCTCTGGATCAATAGAGGAAAATTTTTAATACCTGGAATTAAGAAAAAAGCTAAATTACAAATTCTGTGATTTAAAAGAATAAATCACAGAGTAACGCTCTGGTGTATAATGCATAGGCAAGTCTGGAAGATTTTACAACTTGCCAGATTAGAGGTTACGTGCCTAAATTTATTATTTTGAGAGAAGCTCAAAATGTTGGATTAGCAGAAGAAATGAGGCTATTTTGCAAATCTGAAGTATCGGTTGATTTGCTGAGTCGATTCAATCAGCTTCTCGCCGATTCGTCCTTGCCCGTGCCAGTTCATGGTTGTCTTGACCACGGGTGAGACAATGAAGAAGAAGGATATATTGCTTTTCCAACCCCAGGATGGTACGTTTACACTATGAAAAAAATTTGGGTTAACAGGGCCAGGTCATTTAAAGAGGCCGAAGATTTTGATATTGCCTATTACGCAGGTCTTTCGAGTACGGAGAGAGTAGAAAGCGTTCAGATCTTGCGTGAAGAATTTTTTAAATCCAACGGTTTGGAATTTCGTGAAGACGGAAAAAGATTACGAAGAGTTTCTAGAGTTATTAAACAAGCATGATGTCCGTTATTGTATTATCGGTGCTTTTGCATTAGCGTTTCATGCCCGACCGCGATACACCAAGGACATGGATATTTTGGTCGACCCCACTACCGATAATGCAAAAAGAATATTGATTGTGTTGGAGGAGTTTGGTTTTGGATCCCTTGATCTTGAAATTGCTGACTTTGCAACCCCTGGAAATATAATCCAGCTTGGCTATGAACCGGTCAGAATCGATATATTGACTTCAATAAAAGGCTTGAAGTTTGCCGATATCTGGGAGAGCCGGATTCAAGGACTTTACGGTGATGAGGCTGTTAATTTCATTGATCGCCAAAATCTAATTCGATCGAAAGAGATTTCGAACCGCGCCCAAGATAAAGCCGACCTGGAACTGCTGTTGTCAGAAGATTAAAGACGGTAAAGGGACCGGAACACAATAATCGACCGATAGATCAGATGCCCGACCATTTAAATGACAATGGCTACCAGATTCGAACCCCTTGATGTTGAAGCTCGTCCTGCACCTTTCTGACATCAACCGTTCCGGTCGATGTCCCCTCCTTTATTGACACAGCTGCCGCCACTCCGGCACCCTGGCCGGTTACCGTACAAGCCATCATATTTCGCATGGCGCAGTGGGAGATTTTATCCCCGGCAACGCACCGACCGGCCACGAGTAAATTATCGACCGATTGGGGAACCAGGCAGCCGTAAGGCACCTGAAAGTATCGTCCTGTCGTGGGTAGAATCAAAATATTGTATCCGTCCAGAAACTCGGGAAAGATACTGATCGAGTCGTTAAAGCGCGCCTGGGTTTTAACATCGTTTTCGGTCAATGAATACCGGCCGATGATTTTGCGGGAATCCCGGCATCCGAGAGTCATGCCGAAATTACGCAGTTTTGCGTTTTCAAAACCGGGTACCACGGCCTTCAACGCTTCCAGGGCATAGAGGGTTTCTCTTCTACCCTGCATTTCTGCCCGGGTTAAGTCCTTAACATCCGTACTGTCAATACCATTCATATGGACGAGGTTGAGATTCGTGGCTTCCCCTGCATTGCTCAGGGCGGACCATGAACCGCTGATCGTATCGATATGTTTCGGCATGAGGCCCATCTGTTTGGCCCTGGTAAATTCCTTCTCGAGGTATGGGCTCGGCAAATGATCTTCTTTGCCGGTTGTTTCCTGGTCCCAGGTTTGACCCCAATCGGCATAGGTGGCCGGATTCTCCCGCGTGTATTGTAAAAATTTTTCCGTGTCGACGCCCGCACAACTGAAGACCGTGGTTACGCCCATCATCTCTTCTTTGGGTGTTTTTCGGCAGGGAGCACCGGCTAAATGGGCTATATCCGCATCACCGGTGCAATCGATGACGCGCTTGGCCAGTATTGCATTTCTTCCCGATTTGCTTTCCGTAATCACACCTTTTATCACCTTGCCTTCCATGATGACTTCCGTGGCAAATGAGTGCAGATATGGGCGCACACCGGCTTCAGTTATCAGATGGTCTGCGACGATCTTGAAAAAATCAGCATCCAGGCATTCACTGTCGTTATACGGCCATTTAATGGTTCCGCCCATTTTTGCGGCCAGTTTTTCCATTTCGACACCGATGCCCTCGGAATCGACAGTTCCTTCATAGCGGTACCAGGCAATGGTTTCCATTCCAACCGTGGTGATAACGCCGCCAAAACAGCCGTATCGCTCCAATAAAATGGTGTCTGCACCGGCGCGCCTGGCGGAGAGTGCCGCTGACAATCCGGCAGGACCGCCTCCAACGACGAGCACATCACATTTATCAAGCATCGGCGTGTGTTTTTGCGGTTCAACGATGTGGTCAGCATCTTGATCCATAAATGGATGTTGTGCCTCTCGTTGATGATACATTTCCGCTGACGGCTGCCTTGGATTCTTTTCTATTCGCTTTCCGGCCCATCGCTCAACCATGCGCCTGGCCCTGGTTTTATAATCGTTACTTTTATCGTTCATGGCCCTGTTCCAGATCATCCATTTCCCTTTGATAGTGTTCAGCCGGGCTTCTTGCCACGAATTCCAATTAGCATCCGATTCGCATCTCTAATTCTATCCAATTGGTATGTCACATGTTAACTAAATTAATCTGCCGATAATGAGGCGGATGAATAGAAAGCCGCGGCGTTGCCAAATTGAGCCGGGCAGAAACCTAAAAAATGACTCTAAGCCATAAAATCATAAGATCAATCCTTGCAAATGAGTCTCTTCCGGCCTGCTCGATTTCGGCTTCTGCAAATCATCAATATAATCGATTAAGCGCAGCCTCCGGCTCGTTGGGGATGTGGCGCCTACCCTCCGGCCTGGAGGCCTACGGGCTGGAAGCGGCCTCCGAGAGCGTCATCGACATTGGACGTTCGATGTTGGACGTTGGATGTTCGACGTTCATCTGTATCCTTTTAGATCAGACTATCCATCTGCAGCATCTCTCCACTCAGTTACCGCCCGCAAAAGCTCTCGCCCGTCCCGCTGGCGGGTAAGGCAATGCAGGAATTTCGTATTATCGGCGTTCCGGGGAGCGCAAATGGCAAGAATCTGATCTCCATGAAATGCTTCCGCCAGAAAGTTGACCTCAAGCCCCGCAAGTACCTTAGAGCTTAATATGCCAGACGGAAGATTTTCAATCACCCACTCGATGAACTTGACGTTATTTACATGCTGATTGATATCGAGATCAGAATAACGAGCCGTAAAACGACTTTCATAAGTATGATTTTTCAGCGCCGGCAGTTTATCCAAGCTGCCACCCATGGCGTGGTAGCCATCGATTGGTTTAAGGCGTTCGAGGAACGGTCCGATTCGAATCGGACGGCGCTTCTGCAAATCAATAACCAGCCAGGCCGAAAGGGCTGAAGCCAGGTGCCGCGAGTCACCATCCGTGAGTTCAAAATCCCGCAACGCAAATAATTGCTGGGCACCGGAGGGCCAGGTACTGACCCGAATTTGATCATTCCAGCCGGGATAGGACGCGATTTTGATCGTCATACGCGATAACAACCAGGTGTGGTTCTCGGCAAGCAACTGCTGAATCGAAACGCCCAGGGCCTCGGCATGCCTGCTGGCGGCTTCCTGCATGTAGTTAAAGATGGTTAGAATCGACAGGCGATTACGGCAATCCACTTCATACGATCGGATCCGATAGTCCTCCTGCCAGATATTTTCGTCGGCAGCGTTTTTAGCAGGCCTCGACATATCCCCGTTATCCATTGTCAATCTCCGAAATATACAAACCGCCGCAGCGACGGTTAGTTGTCATTTGTTTGTTGTATGTTGTGAGAAAATAAAGGGCCCCCTCTTTACCATAGGGTGCATCAAACAAACAACCCGCAAATTTGGAATGATGAATGTCGATTGACGAATGTCAAATGGTGAAAATCGCTCTCCGAGGCGAAGAGGCTAAAATCCCTACGAGCCCGCTTCCAGCCCGTAGGCTTCATAGGCTTACAGGCCGGCTTCCTGCTCGCAGAGCATACAGCTCGGAGAGAGGGGAGGCTTCGCTAAATCGCTTTTATGTCCTGACTTCATAGCATTCAGAAATCCGAATTCCAAAATCCAATCCGCCAAAAACAGGGCAGACAAGAATCCGCAATCGAAGGGCCCGCAAATTTGGAATGATGGATGTCGATTAACGAATGTCGAATCTTCAATCTTAATCCGTCATTTCATGTAATTTCGTGCGTTTGCATAGTATACCATCAAAAACCGAATCCTGGGACAAAATCGAATTAACATTTCAATTTTACACGGTATATTTGAATTATGATTTCAAGGCAGATAGATCTTCCCTTCAGGAAAAATAGCGTTTTCCTTTTTGGTCCGCGGCAAGTAGGCAAAAGTACGCTCGTCCGACACCTGATCTCCTCGGAAGATCATTATGAGATCAATATGCTAAAGAGCGACATCTTACTGAAGTATAAATCCAATCCAAGTCAATTGCGCTATGAGTGCGATTTTTTTCTCAAAAACAAAAAGAAACTCCTGGTATTTATAGATGAAATTCAACGATGCCCGGATCTGTTAAATGAAGCACACTATTTAATTGAAAAGTACGGGACAAAAATAAAATTTATTTTGACAGGTTCGAGTGCACGAAAATTGAAAAGATCATCGGTAAATATGCTGGCTGGAAGAGCTTGGCAGTTTTTTCTATTCCCCTTTGCTCATATTGAACTTGATGAGAAATTTAATCTTGACGAGGTACTTGTGAGGGGAACACTTCCACCAGTTATTGGGGCCTCCACCAAAGACGCATTCCGGACCCTGGTGACCTATGTGCAGACTTATCTCAAGGAAGAAATTCTTGACGAGGCTCTTGTCAGAAATATTGGGGCTTTTAGCCGATTTTTGGAACTCGCCGGCGACCAGAGTGGAAAAATCGTAAACTATTCAACATTTTCCCGAGACACGGGTGTGAGCAGCAAAACCATTAAAGGTTATTATCAAATCCTCGAAGACACGCTTGTCGCATTGAAGTTGGAACCATATCTTTAAGGCGCCCGTAAGCGATTGATAATGCATCCTAAATACTATCTGTTCGACCTGGGAGTTATCAATGCGATTTGTGAAAGAATTTCCGCATCATCGGTCAGGGCGCCATCGATTTATGGGATGCTCTTTGAACATTTTGTAATATTGGAAACGTTCCGGTTGGCGCGCTACGCAGAAAAGCCCTATCGCATGTATCACTGGCGCTCCTCCCATGGCGCTGAAGTAGACCTGGTGATCGAAACACCTGATAGTTTGTGGGCTGTTGAAATAAAAGCCTCTTCCAAAATAAGATTTGCAGATCTGTCAGGCCTAAGGTCTTTTGTGGCAGACTACAAAAACTCAAAACCGTTGTGTGTCTCCACGACTGACACGCCCTACCTGGCAGGCGATATCCCCGTTATTCCTTGGAAATACCTGTTCGGTAAAGATTTTATAGGACCGATTTAACAGACCCTATTTAATACTTCTAAATAACGATGGCAACGATCTATGCTTAGATTTCTATCAATTGGCAATCATTGACAAAGTAAAGACAAATACCTAGCATCTGATTGACAAATTTTAAGATGGCCCTGATAAAATATTGACGGGGTTTCCAATCCGGTTGCATTAAGTTGCTTAGGCAATATAAGCTCTCGCATGTTTATCGGAGCCATTAAACAATAAACTCTCCAACCCTGCAATTAATGAGGTTTTTAAATGGCCGATAATCTGACGGCAATTAAACTGTTCGACGATGGTGTTGCCGCTTATCTCCGTGGCGACTATAAGGACAGTATCAAACTATTTTCACAGGCGCTCAAAAAAAACCGCAAATTCGCCCTGGCTTACTCGAGCCGCGGTGCGGCATATCTCAAATTGAATAAAATCAATCGAGCACTGGACGATTTAACGCGTGCCATAAAGCTCGATTCCGCCTATGCGCGCGCCTTTCACCTGCGCGGGCTGGCTTACGAACAATCCGGGGAGATTGCGCGGGCTTACCGGGATTATGATCGGGCGATCGAAATTGATCCGGATCTGGCGGCTGCCTATCGCAGCCGGGATTCGGTACTGGACAGGGATGTTGACGATCGAAAGGAGATCGAAGATTTCGAAATGGCCGAGCACTTAAAGGCCATGCGGGTAGCCCTCTTCAGCGGCAATCTCAAAGCGGCCTAAGAATTGAATATTGTCAATTGTCTATTGATTATTTGAGGAATTTTTTCGTTTTAAAACGATAGAGCGGATCCACCATTATTCAATATTCATTAATCAATTCTCCGCGGTTCGGCTGCGGGCAATTTCCCTCACCCGGGGGTCTTGGTCATCAACAAAACGGGCAAGGCTCTCCAACGACTTTGGATGCGCAATTTGTCCCAGGGCGAACGCCGCCGCCGCCCTGACCTGGGAATTCTGTTTTTTTCGAAAAATGAAGGTTTTTTTAGGCAGTAAAAGCTTGCAAAGCGAGTCGACACATTGCGGTTTGGCGATCTGGCCCAGTGCCCGGCAGCAGGCGACACGTAATTCATCGTCATCAGTACGGTCCAACAAACCGATTAAATCGGCTTCCACGTTTGGCGGTTTGAGCTTGCCCAGGCATTTAACGGCACTGACTGCCAGCGCCGTGTTGCCACTCTGAACAAATTCCATCAACCAGCCGATTACGCGACTGTCCCCCAGTCGTTCGGCAACACCGTAAGCTGCTCCACGCACCTGGGCGTTATCATCGCCCAGAGCATGAAACAATTCGGATTTCAAATCAATCGTAAGTGAATCGATTACCTCCAGGATCCGGGTACGCTCCTCGGCGCTGATCTCAAGGACCAGTGAGTGCTTTAGCCGTTCTACCGCCTTGGGCCCAAGCTTACGCAGCAACATGGCCGCAATCTGACGGGCACGGTAGTCATCCTGCCGCTTAATAATATCAATCAACAGCGGCATAACCGAAGATTTGAGGCTACCCAGCAGCTGTGCGGCGTTGCGCTGCCGCTCGGGATCTGCAGATTTAAGATCATCCACCAGAAGTTCTTTGGCCTGCGGCTGCAAACGCGGCGCCATGCTTCTGGCGAATAACTGGGTATTGGCATCTTTGGCCTTCTTAAATAATTGGAATTTTTTGTCCAGATGGAATAGAATCCGCGATGCAAGCGGATAATCTAAAAATTGAATCAGAAGGGTTACCAGATGACTCAAAAGTGACGCCATCTCGACGATTAATTTTGGCTCTTTTTCAAGATTGAATTCGGTTAACAGCGGGTCCGTCGCGATCTTGGCAAAATCATATTGAAACGCCAGGCTGAGACCATCCAACACGTTAAGCCATGTTCTAATCACCAGCTTGCGCCTGGATAACTCGCGCTCCTGGAGTTCATAATATACGCGGCTAACGAGCTGTTCGATCAATGCTTTTTTTCCATCAACAAATAGATCATTCAGTTCCCCGGGTAACCGTTCCAGGTATTTCCCAAACTGTTCGGG
>JASJCE010000195.1 GCA_030066155.1 Desulfobacterales bacterium
TTTTTTCGAGACCATACTCGCAAAAAGAGGCTCCTTCGGGGCAGTAAAATCGCTGGCCATGCAGTCGCATAAATTTTAGGCTTCAGGTTTCAGGTGTCAGGAAAGCGGATTACGAAATCCTGAAACCTGATCACTGAAACCTGAAACCATCCATTTCAGCAACATGTTGTCAGATAAGCCTGTTAAGGGCCTAGTGGGTCTCCCGTCCCTAAATCCCAACCCGCAACTTCACGTCAAGAAAGCATCCGGTATGAATTGGAGAGAAACCCTACGATATGCATGTTCGAACCGGACATTGTAGTATAAACTACGAGTTAATTGAGCCCAGCTTTGCGAAGTCCGTCAACGATGCTGGCACGATCGGCCTGATTGACGTAAGCGGTACCATACGAGTCGACTTCAAAAAACGGATGAAGCCTGCGAACCGTTGAGGCAGTGCGCTCAGCGTCTCTCGGACGGTTTGCCTGCGCATAGGCGGCGGCCAGGGCGATATAAAGAAAGACATGCTTGGGATAGCGACCTACACTTCGCTCCAAAATCCTGATTGAATCGTCGTATCGTCCCTTGAGATAATAGGCAAGACCGAGATGCATGTAATGTCGCGGAAACATCTTTGGATTGAACCGAAGCGCCGTTTCCAGCGCATGAATGGCTTCGTCCTGTCGGCCTAAATAGTCAAAAACGGTACCGATATCGGCCAGGCTGGCTGCATCGTTAGGATTGAGTTCAATCGCCCGTTCGAATTCCTTAATTGCCAGTTCGTATTGTAATCGATAGCGATATACCGTACCAAGCAACGCGTGAGCGGAAGCGTTGGCTTCATCCAATTCCAGAGCATATTGTGCAAGATCATGGGCTTGTTGAAGCTCTTGGGAGGCAAACTCGGTCCAGCCATAGCGGAAAAAGCTCAAGTGGGTTTGGCCAAGGCCAACATAGGCGGCGGCATAGCGGGTATCAAGCTCGATGGCTTTTTCAAACATCTGCTGCGCTTGCTTGTTGTCCGAAGGGGTTACCCGAGATAGGTACTCCAAGCCACGTAATACATAATCGTAGGCTTCCAGATTATCTGTATCTTTGCGCATGGCCCGTGCGCGCTCCTCCGCATCGAGTTTGACCGCCAACGTCGCCACAATGGTTTGCACGATCTCATCTTGCACAGCAAATAGATCTTTCAACTCCCTTTCATAGCGCTCGGCCCACAAGTGATGCCCGTTGGTGGCATCAATCAGCTGAGCATTGATTCGCACCTTGTCCCCGGCCCTTTGCACACTGCCCTCCAGGACGTATCGCACCCCAAGTTCCCGGCTCACCTCTTGAACCTTAACCGGTTTGCCCTTGTAGATAAAAACCGAGTTGCTGGCAATAACGAGCAAGAGACGAAATTTTGAGAGGTCCGTAATAATGTCGTTGGTAATCCCGTCACTGAAGTACTCCTGCCCCTGGCCATCGCTCAGATTTACGAAAGGCAGTACAGCGATGGAGGATTTTTCAGGCTGGGTTTCAGAAATTTCCGCCATGGATGCATCTTTTTTAGAGGATGGTGCAGGGCGCCAATAATAATTCCAGATTGCAGCTGCTGCTGTTAATACAAAAAGAACTATAGATGCACCGGCAATCCACCCTGTTCGTAACCACAACGCCTTTTTCTCACCGATCACTTTGCCGGATGCTTCGGGCTCCATTAAAACATGATAGACTTTCACCGGATCTGAGATGTTCTTAACGGTGCGCTCGCCAAGATATTCATACCCCAGGGACAGTTTGTTTTTGATCTGTTCATAGGCACTTCCAGAGATGCAAATACCGCCTCTGCCGGCCAGACCCTCTATGCGTGCAGCAATGTTGACTCCATCTCCGTAAAGTCTTTTTTCATCTTCAATCACATCCCCTAAGTTCACACCGATCCTGAATTCCATGCGTCGGCTTTCAGGCAATTCAGCATTTCTTCCTTTTAGCTCCTTCTGAACTGCCACCGCACATCGCACGGCTTCCACCACACTGCTGAATTCAGCCAGCAAGTTGTCCCCCGGGTTGTCTACGACGCGACCCTGGTGCTTTTGGAGTATTGCGGCAAGTAACTCACGATAAGCCTTTAATGTGCGAACAGTCGTATCTTCATCTTCGCTCATCATACGACTGTAACCTTCAACATCGGCACTGAAAATCGCAGTGAGCTTGCGCTTTAGAGGTTTACTTTCCATGAGAATAAACGATTTTGGTTATTTGAAATTGGGATGATGGAGTTAGAAATCCCTTTTCATCAAACGGGCACGGCTGTGCAGAATCCTGTCAACTAAAGCCGGACAACTGAAACCCGAAATCTTGAACCCTTACCCTAATATTTGCTGTAAGCTTTTGAAATTTTTAACATCTTTCTCATAGGATTTGGGCTACCAGTCACTGATCAGCGATAACTTGGTTTTATGTTGAACGGGTTGCATATTTGTTGTTTTTTATTCTTGTTCCGGCTATCATGTGGGACGTGCAAACCATTAGCATCAGAATTATTGAATATAAAGATAAAATAAAGCGCATCTGATTCTATGGCAAGAAAGGCGCAAAACCAATCCTCGTGGCTGTTTTGGCCGTTAATTTAAATGCCAGTGCCCTCTGGTTCACCCGCCATGAAATCGATCCGAGCAAATAGACCTGGGGTGACGTCCTCAATGAAGCCAAACTGGGCGGACACCGGCTTATCAGCACGGATAAATTTTTTTTGCTTGATTTGCCGGTAGCGCCGGCTGTTATGGTAGGTGATGAAATTGTTGGTGGAAGGCAGCGACGTCTCAAAACATGAACTCGAAAAGGACTTCTGCAGGCACCTGAATCTGCCGGAACCGGAAAAACCCCAATCAATCGGCACTAATAATACCATAATATCCTAAATGGGCGAGAGACAAATCAAATGAAAAGATCCGGATGCTTTATCTGTTTAACCCTTTTGTTCCTTCTGACCGCCTGCACTGGTCCCGTCATTCGGGACGAATATCCGGAGCCCGAACCCGGTTATGCCTCTGAGCCAGCTCAGGATGGGCCATTTGCCGATCTTGAACGTAAATTCGAAAAAACCCACGGGATCGAAAAATCCGGATTCTTATTGCTGGAAAATAATCTCGAAGCGCTCGAATGGCGCCTGGCAATGATCGACGAGGCCAGGTACTCACTCGATGTCCAGTATTATCTCTGGTATGGCGATGACAGCGGCCGGTTGATTTTAAAGCGGATTTTGGATGCTGCCAAGCGGGGTGTCAGAATTCGGTTGATCGCCGACGGAATTCTTCTCGTAGGAAAGGGCAAAAATCTAGCCGCAATTGAAACCCATCCAAATATTGAGGTCCGCATTTTCAATCCATTTGAACAAAATCGACTGAGGGGCAAAAAAAAGGCCTACCAGACCCTGGAACGCTTCAATTTCCGCATGCACAACAAAATCATTGTGGCCGACAACCGAGTGACGATCCTGGGTGGACGAAATCTCGGCAATGACTACTTTGGATTAAACCGCACCTACAATTTTCTGGATTTGGATATTATTGGCGTGGGCCCTGCTGCCCGACTGATGTCAGGCATTTTCGACCACTTCTGGAACAGCAATTGGGTGGTCCCGGCTTATGCCTATGACTATAAGGTGCAGGACGGCCTGTTGCAGGATTTGGAGCTGGCTCTGAACCGGAATCTCAATCAATCCGAAGTGCTGCAGGAAATCCCGCTGGAACCACAAAAATGGACTGATCGCATCAACAATCTGGCGACACACCTTCATCCAGGAACTTGCAGCAAAGTTTATGATAAATTGGAAGAAGATGCCATTTCACAGCGGATGGCCACTGAAATGCCTGAATTCAGCAAGGACGCTCAAAAAGAAGTTTTGATCAACAACGCCTATCTGATCCCGGATGAGGATATGCTGGCCAATGCAAGCAAGATGGTGCAACGGGGCGTGAAAATCCGGATCATTACCAACTCCCTTGCCTCCCAGGATGTGCCGGCGGTTAACAGCCATTATGGCCCCTTGCGTCGGCCGATTCTGGAAACCGGAATCGACCTCTACGAACTGCGTCCGGATGCCACAGTCAAGGACCAGGTCGATACACCTCCGGTTGTTTCAGGATTTGTCGGACTCCATGCGAAGGCTTCCGTAGTTGACAGAACCCGCGTGTTTATCGGGTCCTTTAATCTGGATCCGCGCAGTAGAAATATCAACACGGAAATGGGGATTGTGATTGACAGCCCCGAGCTGGGCGAAGAACTGGCAGATAAAATTGAGTTTCTGATGGAGCCCGAAAACAGCTGGCGGGTGGAAACGGATGAGAGCGGCAAATTGATCTGGGTATCTCACGACGGCACCCTGACCCGGCAGCCGGCCCAGAACTTCTGGCAGCGGGTTCAGGATGTCTTTTTTAAGATCTTTCCCAAGGAATACTTTTAATTCAATGACACACTTCGGGGACTTTGATTTTTGAAATGCCCGGGATGAGGGTTTTGGTGCTGACGACTCCGGGCAACTGGCGCACCTTTTCATGCACGAAGCGGGAGATAATTTCGGCATCCGAGCTGAGAAGCGTTCGCGTCAACACCGCTTTGACAACCAGATCGACATCACCGTGAACGGAATGAACCTCTTTGACCGGTTCGAGTTCAAAGAGTTTATCCATCAGTTTTATTTCTTTACGGGCCTGTACATTTATTAAAATAATGATGTTGATGCCCTGTTTCATTTCGGGATAATCGGCGTCCTTAATATTGCTCATTTTCCTCCGAAACTCCTCCATATTTTTGGGAACCAGTTTATCAATTCCGATGCCGTACTGTCTTTTGCGGCCCTCCTTCCACTGGTGGAAGGTAATGTAGGCATACAGATCTTCAAGGGAACGTTCGGGAAAGGAATCGACCAATCCGCTCCGCTTTATAATCGTGCAAAGCGGACGATAAATGGTTTTATACCAGTCTCGGGCTGCCTGCTCAAATGTAATTTCGTCCCCACCGACGGTATTGAGGAATCGCAGGTGCTCTGATATCTGATCGAGCAAATGCGCGTATTGATTGACTTCAGTCAGATTGATCTCTGCCGGCAGCCCGGTGCGATCGGCAAAATCCGCACGTTCACGATAAAGGATGTTCTGCAATGTATTTTTGGAAGGGATGAATTCTTCGATGTGTGCCAGTATTTCGTCGTGCCCGAGTTCTTTGGCAGCCGCTATTCGGTGATTGCCATCCAGAACATAGTATTCATTCTTAATTTCAAACAGTTTAACCGGCCCCAACTGCCGCCCTTCCCGCATCGCCTGCTTTACCCATTCCAGTCGATCCGAGGGCGTGTTGGTTTTAAACCGGAATTGGCTGTCAAAATCCTTGTAACGGCCGACGCTGCCAACTATTCGATTCAAAGATACCGATCGAATGCCCCGATCCCGATGGTCGAATGCCGCCTCTTTCTTCTGCTGCTCGCGAAAGCTTTTTGCCTCGGATACATCACCGGACGACTTCCCGACGGTGGACCGGTTATTTGCTTTTGGGTTCGGCTTTGATTTCCAGAATGTGATACCCATATGTATTTACCACCTTGGTTGCATCAACGACACTTATGCGTTCGGAAGGATCGGAAAAATGCCGATGAATATGCCCGTGAATAAAGTAATCCGGCTGATACTTGTCAATCAGCCAGCGAAAGCATCTAAATCCTCGATGGCATAGATCTTCGGCATCGTGAATGAATCTCGGCGGTGCATGCGCTACAACCACATCAATACCGCCCTGCCACCAGATCATCGGCCGCAGCCGTCTAATGATGCCGCGCATTTTACCCTCGGTATGCTGATAGGGCCCGCCATTGTACCAGCGGGAGCCCTCCAGGCCCAGAAAATTCAAACCTCCGATCCGCTCTATCCGGGCGTGCAGATCGACTCCCCCCTGCGGCCGTTTGTCTTTGTATCGGATATCGTGGTTTCCGCCGACAAAATAAAGTGGCGCGCAGAATAGGTGAACCAGTCTTGAAAGATATTCCGGCGGCAAATCACCACACGAAATAATCGCATCGATATCGGTAAAGGATTCCTTACCCAGATGCTGATGCAACCTCGGCTCTTCAACATCTGCTACCGTCAATAGTTTTATTTTTTTTCTATTTTTCAAGGATTTATACAATTCAATTTACTATGCCGCATAATAGATAGTATCCATCGGAAACAGCATATTTTGACTTCCGGATCTGGAGAATAAGTTTATTTTAAGGATTTATAAAAAATTTTCAATTCCTATAATTTTTTGTAGTGTTTGGTACTAAAAAAATTGACATACGACCATATGGACGTATACATGTAGCCATATGAAAATAACCGTACATATACCCGATACTCTCATGGAAGAGGCTCGCAAGATCGCAAACCAGGAGCGCACGACCATCAAAGCTTTAATCGAAGAAGGATTGCGCCTGACAATTGAAAGCCGGAAACGAAACAAGAAATTTCGACTGCGAAAGGCTACTTTTAAAGGCAATGGTCTCCAGCCGGATGTCGCCGGTGCTTCTTGGGATAAAATTCGTGACTTATCCTACGGGGAGCGCGGCGGATGATCGCCATTGACACCAACATACTGGTTTACGCCCATCGGGAAAATTCAAATATTAAGATCCAGTCTCACAAAATCGATCAATAGAAACCCAGGACTCGAAATCCGCAAAGGTATTATGACCATGCAAAGCAATCGGCGAGTTCTTTATATCATCCTGATCGGTCTGATTATTGCCTTAGCCTATGTGTATATCGACCAGACATCGTTCCGTAGCCGAAGAATTGTCAGCAAACCCCGAGAGATAGTACCGCGGGGTAATCTGGCCGATTTTGAACAGTCGACAATCGGCTTATTCGATCAGGCTGCTCCATCAGTGGTATACATCTTTACTGAAAATGCCGTTTCCGGTTTTTTCGGGCGACAGGAAATACGTCAGGGTGCCGGCTCCGGTTTTCTGTGGGACAATTATGGTCATGTGGTGACCAATTTTCATGTCATTCAAGGGGCAACCAGAATCCAGGTTCGGCTCGATTCGGGGGAAGCGATAGGTGCCACCTTAGTCGGTGGCTCACCGGACCATGATTTGGCGGTAGTCCGCCTGCGAAACAAGCCGTCGGATATTCTACCCATTCCGGTGGGCACATCCGGGGATCTGGCTGTGGGGCAGTCCGTGTTCGCTATTGGGAATCCATTCGGCCTGACACGAACATTGACCACCGGCGTCATTAGCGCACTGGATCGCCGCCTTCCCACAGCTGGCGGACGAGAGGTGATGGGCGTCATTCAAACCGATGCAGCGATCAATCCCGGCAACTCCGGGGGGCCTTTGTTGGATTCGGCCGGCCGGCTAATCGGAGTCAACACGGCAATTATATCTGAATCCGGCAACTTCGCCGGAATCGGGTTTGCCGTGCCTGTCGATGTGGTCAACCGGGTGGTTCCCAAACTGATCACCCGGGGTAAAGTGCCCCGGCCGGGAATTGGAATCATATTCCTGGACGAAGACACCGCCGCCGGTTTAGGGGTGGTGGGCCTGGTCATCGATCGTGTGATAGCGGATTCCGAGGCGGCCCGGGCCGGCCTGCAGGGTATCGACTACCGCTATCGGCAGCTGGGTGACATTATAATAGCGGCTGATGATCGCGAGGTACGGAACATCGATGATTTTATCCGCATCCTGGAGGATTTCGAAATCGGGCAGATGATCACGTTACAGGTTCAGCAGGACGATCAGGTTCGCATAGTTGACGTTAAAATAATGGACCTGTCCTGATAACGATTAACAAATAACCAATAACTTCTAAATGAGAGCGCTTTTCGCTCATTTAGGGTTCTATTCAATTTCCCTGAATCCATCCTGTGTGATAACCGCAAATGAAAGCGGGCCTGAAATTTCAGCGTCAGTTGCCGCCTGTTGCTCCAGATATGAGCGAACCTCAGCCATTAGGTTATCTATAGGTGTTTGGTTTTTGCTGAGCTGATTCAGGCGATATTCCAGACGAATCAGCCGGGGTACCGTGTAGGCTGAAGATATTTCATCATTCCGACAGGCAATAATCTGAGACATATAGCCCTCCTATTCTCTATGACGTAATTTGAGCGGTGGATCCCAGTCTTTTTTATCTACCCCGGGTGCCGATCGGCCCCAGGTGGATTTGCGTTTATCGGGCCGATCGGTGAAAAACCTGACGATCAGGCGATGGAGCATGTTCATGTTTGGCAAGATGCCGTGAAACCCGGCCGCCCCTGAAATAATCTTGTCCTGAACCTCCCAGTAACCGTAGTCTTCCGGTGTAACCAGAACCAGACTATGCTCCTCTAAAAATTTCGGAACAGCACCTTCATAGGGCACGGTACCGTCTCCGGTCATACGCCTTTTCTGGGGTTCGTCTCGGTCCCATTTGTTTTTACGGTCTTTACCGCTCAGTTCAAAATCCGGCTGGTTGCCGCGTTTAACAACCTTTAGTCTTACACGCGTTTCGGAGTCGACCCCGACCACCGCCAACCAGTCTTTTTCAGTCAGGTTGGAATTAGCCAGCTTAAATTTATTGATGCGGCCACGATGCTGCTTTGCCTGCTTCAGCAAAAATGCAAACAGATCCCGCGCCTCTTGCATTTTGGCTTTTTGAGACGGCAATCCCTTTTTGCGGATAAATTCGGCAATCGATGCCGTGACACTTGGTTGCCATACCCCGGGATCGAACAGTGTTTTGGGAAGGGACGGCGCCTGGATCTCTAAACCATTGGAAAAGCTTGGGATCAAATGATACAAAGCAGGGGTTATGCGGGCAGCTTCACGTTCCCGGGAGCTGGGTGGTGAGGTACCGATATTGGCGGTGCCGGTTGCCACTTTGATGACCGCTTCAAAGGAGCCCTGAAACGGCGTGGCCAGGGTAACTACTTTGTGAACCGGTGCCTTACTTCCTTCCCGCTCCAGATAACCGGCAATAACCATCCCGCCCATCGAATGACCGACCAGATTGACTCTGGGATTGTCCGGGTACTTATCTTTATGATAGTGCTTCAGCAGCTTGGTCCGTTCGATAACCTCTGTGACAAAAGCGGCCAACTGCGCCTCAATTATATCAAGCGGCATGCGCCAATCGTAGCCGAACGGATAAACCGGAACGGGCTGATCTTCTCGGGTAGCAAGGTTGTAGCGAAGTTCTTCAATCAGCTCCTTATACGCGATTTCAAAAATCTGCCCCGGACGAACCCGGGCCGGCTCAATCGCCTCGTAGCGCAGATCATTGGGGTGAAGGGCAATCCGCTCGTATTGGGTTTTAATGACTTTCCAGACATCCTCCGGGGGAAGCGGATATTCATCATGCAAATAGGTGGCGGTAATTCCAGGAACGACGATGACCGGATAAGGAAGTGCCATGGTATTTCTCCTTTCTATCAAGAAGATAAAGGTTTCAGTATTCAGTGTTCAGGTTTCAGTCAAACCTGTAGCCACGGAGCGGCAAATCAAATTTAAAATAAAGCGTTTAACATCCAATTCGCTTGTTCATTTTCAAATGTTGCGAATTAGAAATTACGAGTAATTCGTAGAAAATGTCTGATTTTAAATGTTTTTTAACAATTATCTGCGATAATGACGCAAGGGAGCCTGTAACTACCTGAAATCAAACTAGATTTTTACTTTAAAAAAGTAGAGTATTTCCAGTATCTTATGGAGGTACTCTGCTAATGGCAACACCGGTAATAAAAAATGTTCAAACACAGGCCGTGGGCTTTGGTCCCATCCTGCGTTACTATTTTGATCAGTGCGGCATCGCCGAGATCATTGATGATCATGTTGAGTTGGACCCAAGGCGAAAAATTCTTACCCATGGCCAGGCGGCGGTGGCCATGATTACGGCGATACTATTTCAAGTCATGCAATTGTACCGGATCTGTAAATTTGCCACCGAAAAAACCGTACTCAAGGTATTGTTGCCTCAAATCGAGGCTGATCAATACTTTGATGATCGTCTGGCAGACACATTGGATGCCCTATTTGGCTATGGCATCGGCGATCTGGACATGCTGATCACCGCTAATATGATCGATGTGTTTCAGATCCAAACCCAAGCATGCCACAACGACACGACTTCGGTGTCTATGTATGGAGATGCCGATAACAATAAAACCGAGCAAAGTATTCAAATCACTTATGGCCATAGCAAAAAACACCGTAAGGATCTCAAGCAATTGATATGGTCGATGTCCGTCAGCTCCGACCACGCGTTTCCTTTGTTCCAACAGGCCTACAGTGGCAATACGGCCGATGTAACCACCTATGTCGAACAATGGCAACGGCTCATTGATCTGATCGGTCGCCGGGATTTTTTGTATGTGGCCGACTCAAAGTTGATCACCCATCAGACCATGGCTCATATTCACGATAACGACGGTTTCTTCGTGGCTCCCGCTCCCATGTACGAATCCTATAAAAAAGTGTTCGAAGATGCGCTTGACAGCCACGATCGTCAGTGGCTCATCCCCTATAAAGGCCGATTTAACCGTGGTTTTGAAGTGCCCATGGACTTCAAATATGAAGACAAAGACTACCGCTTGCGGATGATCATTTTGTTTGACCACGGGCTTTTTGCCCGTAAACAAAAAACCTTACAAAACCGCCTCCACAAAACCCAAAAGGCATTTGAACACATATCGGCCAGACTTAACCGTTACAAACTCAAAAGCTATGATGATATCGACAAGGCTTGTTCGGCTATCTTGAAAAAGAATCATACTCAAGCCTTTTTTACTTACCGCATCGTCAACGAGCCAATCACTACTTATAAAAACAAGCACCGTGGGCGGCCTTCAAAGAAGGTTCAACCCGAGCAGGTGGCTGTTGTCCGGGATCATTTTAAAGTCGAGCTGATCTTGGACCAAAACGCCTTGGAGCAAGCCCTTTGCCGTTGCGGCTATTACCCGTTGTTAACCAACCAAAGCCCAGAGCAGTTGAGCATTGAAGACGCCATGCTCGCTCATAAAAAACAGTACAAAAGCGAACACACCTTTCGTCGTGCCAAGGGTCCCTATAGTATCGAGCCTGTATATTTGCATACTCCCGAGCGTATCGAAGCCTTTCTTCTGCTGTTTAAGATGGCCTTGCAAATGGTTGTTCTCATCGAAAGGACCGCCCGAAAAAATATCCATCAGCGTGATTACGGCCTAGACAACTTCATGCCCAATCGAGTCGATGTCCGTAACCCTC
>JASJCE010000196.1 GCA_030066155.1 Desulfobacterales bacterium
CACCCGGAGTGGATCGATTTTCCGAGGGAAGGCAACAACTGGTCGTACAAACATGCCCGCCGCCAGTGGCATCTGGTGGACAATCCGGATTTAAAATTTCGCTTTTTAGCCGAGTTTGATAAGGATATGATTTCAACCGCCAAAAAATACGGTTTGCTTGAACATGAAGGGCCGTATTTATTATACGAGCACCTGGAAAAAAAACTGCTGATTTTTCAGAGGGCCGGTCTTCTGTTCGGGTTCAATTTTCACCCGCAGCATTCAATAAGCGACTTTCTTTTTGAGGCACCCGCCGGCAAATATAATTTGATTTTGGACACGGATGCAGCGCTATATGGCGGACCCAATCGTCTGGTGAAAGATCAGGAGCATTTTACGATGCCCGATCGCCGCAACAATCGGAAAGTCGACCTTCTCAGCCTCTATCTCCCCTCCCGCTCGGGCCAGGTGCTACGGCGCACCACTTAGTTTTTATAATTATAATAAAACTTTAAAACTCTTCTGACATACTCTTCGGTTTCTTCGTAGGGTGGAATGGTTTTATAACGATCCACTGCAGAAGGACCGGCATTGTAAGCGGCGAGGGACAGGGCCAGTTTGCCGTCAAATCGTTCATATAATTGTTTGAAGTAGCGGGCACCGGCATTGATATTCTGGGTGGGGTCGAAGGGGTCCTTCAGTCCGAGCAGTTTGAAGTTCTTCGGCATAATCTGCATCAAGCCCATGGCGCCTTTCTTCGAAACCGCCTGGGGGTCGAAATCCGACTCCGCCTTGATGATGGCTTTAAGCAATGGAAAGGAGACACCGAAGCGCTCGGCTGCATCGGTTATCAAATCATCATATTTATTGCGGTAGTACCATGAAGGGGTTGATGTTTTCCGGTCTTCGCGCAAAAACAGTTTAAAATCCTGAGCTGACGAAGTCGGGACATTCGTAAAATGCATAACCCCATTCTCATCGATATATCGATAAATATCGGCGAACGCGATGGAAGAAAATATCCCCGCAACCAGGCAAGCAATCAATATAAAACCGATACTGTTTTTCAAGC
Source organism: Desulfobacterales bacterium (assembly GCA_030066155.1). Classification (GTDB taxonomy): domain Bacteria; phylum Desulfobacterota; class Desulfobacteria; order Desulfobacterales; family JAFDCJ01; genus JAFDCJ01. Next base: position 1,052 of record JASJCE010000196.1, read on the forward strand.
CCTTCATTCGACAGCACATCACCCTGATTTCATTTCAACCCGATCCACCGGTTTCCCAATCCAAGCTTGATATAGCCGCAAAAAGGCGCAGAAAGCGCAAGAGCAAAACTTAACTATAAGTAATTTCAATGGGTTAGGAAATCAAAATTCCAGAAATTCGATTTTTTACGAGACTGTCAAGCTTTATAAAAAATTTATACACCATCTGAGGATTATATTCAACAAGTTTGTTCTTTTTATAATATTTTTATATAGTTAGATTTAGGCTAGAATTTGCGAAGCAAAGAAAAATTAAGACGCCGCCTTTTCAATCTATCAAGCTATTTCGGACGAAGAACCCATCTGAAATCCGGTAAGGCATATTTTCAGGGCGGCTTAATTAGAAGAGCTCAAGCTGCACCGGTCGCTGCGCGTCGTCTTTTTTGTCTTTCGGTTGCGGAGATTCATCCATTTTGATCTGGCTTTCAATATCTTCAACAAATTGGGATAGATTGCGGTCAAACCGTCGTCCATGAATTCGCCGCTTTTTGGCCCGGGTCAGGTAAAGCCTTTCCATGGCGCGGGTCATGGCAACGTAAAATAACCGCCTTTCCTCCTGGATATCGTTATCCTCGCGATCGGGGCTGCGATGCGGTATCAGCGATTCCTCGCAGCCGGCGATGAACACGATGGGAAATTCAAGACCTTTGGAGGCATGCATGGTCATCAATGACACTTTTTCAACCCCTGAAAGATACGTATCGGTGTCGGTGTACAGGGCCAAAGATGCCAAAAAATCCGACTCGGAGCCGTCGAACCGTCCGGCATCGTCCAGCAGTCGATCAAATGCCTCCCGCATATGCGGATCGGAATTCAGCTTACCGGACAGCGTCGTTTTTTCCGCCAGAAACGTTAACTTTTCGACCAATGGCAAGCCGCTAAAATTGTTTTTATAACGGGATACCTGATCCGAGAATTCGTGCAGTTTTTGCTGTTTGGCGGTGGCCATACCGGGTACGGGAAACCGGTGAACCCGACTCAGTCCTTCCCGCAGCGAAAATCGATTTTGAAAACACCAGTTTTTAAATCGATCAAGAGGTTTTTGCCCCAGACCGGAAAGGGCAATTTTTCTGATTTTATCGAAATCGTAGAAACTGCCCTGGTCCTCGATAATCCTCAGGTAGGATATCAATTCGGCCAGGCCCTTTTGCTCCAGAGCTGTTTGGCGGCTGGCTATCTGGAACGGAATCCCCTTTTTTTCAAATACCTCCGCGAGTATTCGATGTTGATCATGGGTTCGGTAAAAAACCGAAAAATCGGAGTAGCTGTAAGAATCGACAAGATTAGCATCCTTGACCGCACCGGTGTCAATGGAATGATATCCGGTTCCGCCAATCATTTTTTCAATAATCCGGGCAATACCGTCAGCTTCAGCCCGCTCATCGGGCAACTCCATGATGCTGACGGTTTTAACACCCGTTATATCAGAGTAAGTCCGGATATCAGCTGAATTTAGGCGGTGGTTTTTGATAATTTGAAAAGACGCGGCCAGTATGGTTTCAGTGGAACGATAATTTCGGCTCAGTTTAATTTCGCCGCTGCCGGAGTAATCGGATTTAAAGCGGTTGAAAAGGGTTACATCCGAACCTCTGAATCCGTATATGGACTGATCCGGATCACCGATGACACACAGATCCCGAACGGCATTCGAATCCGGAGCAATAGCCTTTATAATTCGATATTGGGCCGGATTGAGATCCTGATATTCGTCCACAAAAATATGCCGGTATCGAGAGCGGTATTTTCGACGCTGTTCGGCATTTGATTCCAAGAGTCTGACCACGTTGAAAATCAGGTCCTCGTAGTCGCAGAATCCCTGAATGGCCAGCAGACGCTGGTAGACTTTGAAGATGCCGGCCGTAATTCGATGAAGGGGATCCGAATGGTTTAATTCCAAAAACTCAACCGGATCCAGGATCTGCTGTTTGGCGTCGATGATGCGGCTTAAAATCCGATTCGGGTTCAAGGTGATGTCATTTCCGGCTGCCTTGACGTATCGGATGGCCTCTGTAATCAGAACTCGACGATGTTCCTCATCGATAATGCCGTTCGGTTTTACGGGTTGTTCATTCAATATCTTGAAGCAAAGGGCATGAAATGTGGCCACCATCGGCAGGTCCCGGGATCGCACCATCAGCAAAGACAATCGCTCGCGCATCTCCAGGGCGGCTTTGTTGGTGAAGGTTACGGCCAGAATGTGCCGGGGGTCAACTTTTTTTTCGGTCACCAGGTGGGCGATGCGCTGGGTCAGGGTTCGGGTTTTCCCGGTTCCGGGCCCCGCAACAATTAACAGGGGTCCACCCGGGTATTCAACCGCCCGGCGTTGATCGGTATTCAATTTAAGGAGCTGCATACCCGTTTTGGTCTCGACGGCATCAGCCTCGGCCGTTGATGCAGATTGGCCGGCTGAATCTGAAACAGATCGATTCGGTGATTTCCGGCGTTTACGGTTGGTTTTCGGCCGGTGCTCCACAGACGCTGAAGGGGAGATGGAAAATAAGGATTTCTGGCCCTGCAACTGCTCGCGCTCCTGAGCCCGGAAAATTTTGACTTTACCATATTCACCATCATATCCGGGGATTACTTCAATTTCTCTGTCGCGCATCTTTCGAATGGCCTGCCCTAAGAGGGGAATGCCGGCTTTATCAATTTCATCCGTTGAAAGTCGATGCAAGATGTCAGATTCCGAACCCAGCTGGTTGAGCAGTGCACGATAATTCATTTGAACCTTTTTGGAAGCCGAACCAACCGAAAATATTTCGGCAAGAATATCCGTCAACTGAATGATACTGTAATACGGTTGTCGATTCGAAGCCGACAGGTCATCCGGACGGTCGGCCAGTTCCTCCACGCGGTATAATACGCCCAGGGTTAATCCCTTGCCGCACTCCGGACAAACACCATTGTGGCGGATCGTCTCCTGCGGCTCAAAACGAACGCCGCAATTGCGGTGACCGTCAAAATGATATTTGCCTTCCTCGGGATAAAACTCAAAAGTTCCCTTGAATTTATCCGGGTCACCCGTTTCAAGGGCTGATTTGATCCCGGCAAAAGACATCTGCGTATCAAACAGATTGGCTTCACGCCCGATGTTCATCGGAGAGTGGGCATCGGAGTTGGAGACCAGGGTCAGGCGATCCAGCCCGGATACACGCCAGTTCATCGGGGGGTCGGAAGAAAGTCCGGTCTCGACTGCAAATATGTGCGGTGTCAGATCCTCGAAGCATTCTTCGACAGCGTCAAAGCCCGATTTCGAACCCAGCATCGAAAACCAGGGCGTCCAGATGTGGGCCGGAATTAAATATCCCTGCTCCGAAGTTTCCAGCAGCAGCTCCAAAAGATTCCGGGCATCCAAGCCCAGAATGGGACGGCCGTCCGACTTGATATTTCCGATTTTATCCAGTTTGGCATTCAGTTTCTCGACCGCATCCAAATCCGGCAGCAGGACCAGATTGTGGTTTTTGCGCGTCTTGTCGTTTTTCTTGTATATATTGCTGATCTCGGTCGACAATATAAATCGAACCGGTTGATGGCAGGTGCGCGGAATTTCCTGATCGCAATATTTGGCATAGTCCTGTTTGAGTTTGAAAAGACCCGGTTCGGCCGGTTCCAGTTTTTCGCTCAATTCAGAAAACCAGGCTGGATAAGTAAAGTCACCGGTTCCGACAACGGTAACGCCCTTCAACTGGGCCGCAATATATAAATTTTCGAGGTCCAGATTTTTGGCCGTTGCCCGGGAATATTTGGAGTGAACATGCAGATCAGCTATGAATTCCATTGTTTCTCTCGTTTTTGATTTTACCACGGAAAAGCACGGGAATATCACGGAAAATATTCTTGTAACATTCCGGTAAACACGCTATATATATTTATTTTGCACTGTTTTCAATACCATATCTTGTATATTTTTCGCGACTTATTATCTGAATGTTGCATGCCAATATCTTTGAATAAATTTCGGTTATGAGCATCCTATCCAGTTCTGTTTCCATTACGCGCTATGCCGTTCACGGTAAGCTGAATGCACCAATTATCGAAAACGTTCTAAATGGATTAAAAAGTAACACGATTTCCGAAATCGACAACCAGATCACGGACAAGACTGCCGGTTGGACATCATTTGACAAGCCTTTCCAACCTGACTTTGACGGGTCTTCATTTGTATTTGGCAACTATTTTGTCTTTGCGCTGCGAATTGACAAAAAAAACATCCCGCCCAAAGTTCTTAAAAAGCACTACACCATCGAAGCCGCGAAACGCATGACGGAAAGCGGGCGGGAGTTCCTGTCAAAAACCGAAAAAAAACTGGTGAAAGAGCATGTTATCAGCGGACTAAGCCTCCGAATTCCGGCGACGCCGAATATTTATGACCTGGTCTGGAATTACGAAGAATCGAATGTCTGGTTTTTTACCAACCTGAAGGCTGCCAACGAAGAATTGGAAACCCTGTTTACAAAATCATTTAACCTTTCGTTAATACGGCTTTTTCCATACACTGCAGCTGAATTGTCATCGGGGCTGTCCGATTCGCAGCGGGATGAATTGCAGAAAATCGCCCCGACCCGGTTCGTCAGGTAAAATCGATATCACCGCAGAGACGCTGAGCACGCAGAGGTTTTGAGTTATTTTTATGTGCTTTCCGCTGAGTCCCGTTAGAGGGCAGCAGGATGCGAGCAAGGGCGGAAAGCAAAAAATGGTAATTATTATATTCTTTGCGTTCTCTGCGCCTTGAGCGCAGCGGGCGGTGAATTTTTCAGGTTTTGAAATTACGAGATGTAGACTATGCTGGATGTTGCCGTTGCCTACAGCCGTTATCAGTTTTTAGGTGAAGAATTCTTAACCTGGCTGTGGTTCATTATTGAAAAAAAACAGGAGCTGATACAGGATTTCGACAAAGAGTTTGTCGCGCTGGAAGTCGGAAATCGCGTGGTTTTTGAAAACCGCAGAAAAGAATCCACCGAGCGGGTCACGATTAAAGGCGACGGAGCAAGTTTGGAGGAAGGTATTCTGGCATTACAAAAGGGCGCTCTGGTCTCTGAATTGAATGTGGTATATAAATCTTCGGAGCTATCCTGGCAATTCACGCTTAAGGGGGAAAGTTTAAACATCAGCAGTCTGAGCATCCCGAATACCGGCGGACCTGAATCCGAAGACGATATCGAGGGCATTGTTATAGAAAAGATATTTCTTTACGATAAGGCCCTGCAGCTGTTGCAAAAGCTCTATGCCCATTTTGCCGGATTGAGAGTATCAGATACCTGGCAGCGCAAAGAAGTGCCGCGCATTCGAAACTGGATTCAGTCGTCGTAAATCGATTTGTTTTAAACAGCAACTACTTATATAATGTTGATAGCTTGATACTTTTAAACAATCGGAGATGAGAGGATCATATCGGGGAAGTTACCGGCTGGATATTGCGTTCGATTTGATCACTTAATTCAAAAATAAAGTACATCATTCCAAATGGTTATTAAGTTATCAACCTTATTGACAATATATTATTTATATTCATCTTTATAAGATATTAATTTAAGGAATGAAAGATGAAGGTCACTATCAATAAAAATGAGATCTTGTCGGTTCTGGCAAAAATTCAGGGGTTGGCCGGCCGTAAAACCAACTTGGCCATAACGACCAATATTTTGATTCAGACGGAGGATGCCGGCATATCCATCAGTGCCACAGATCTTGAAACCGGATTCGAAGGGGTTTACCCGGCCAGTGTTGAAACTCAGGGGACAATCGCCATTAATGCCAGAAAATTTTATGAAATTGTCAGGGATTTTCCCAGTGAAGACATTTTTCTTAATGAAATTGAAAATCACTGGATCGAAATCGGAAACCAAAATGTCGAGTATCACATTGTCGGCTTGAATCCGGATGATTTTCCGGAAATTCCGAAAATTGAGGCCGTCGACTTTTTCGAGATCGATTCAGCCGCCCTGGCTAAAATGATTGAGAGGACCGTTATTGTCAGCGGTGCCTCCGATGATAACCGGGCGCACATTATCGGGGTGTATGCCGAGCGACTTGAATTGGACGATCAAAAAGTGTTCAGACTGGTCGCGACGGACGGCAGCCGCCTTTCTAAAGCGGATTTTATATTTGACAAAGCGTTTGAGCTGCCTCCTGGCTCCAGCGTTTTGATTCCGAAAAAAGGATTGGTGGAAGTCGCCAAATTTCTGGATTCCGAGGCAAACGTTCAGATCGGCATCAAAGATAACAATTTTATCGTCAAAAAAGAAAAAGAGACCTTGATCATCCGATTGCTCGAAGGCGATTTTCCACAATACGGTGATATTGTATTAAAAACGGATGGAAACGATATTCAGTTGGATCGCCAGCTGTTTTTGATGATGTTGAGACGGATGTCCATTCTGTCATCCGAAGAATACAAAGGCGTTATTTTCCATTTTAACAAAGACAAATTGATGATCAACTCCACCAATCCGGATATTGGAGAATCCAAGGAGGATATGGAAATTGCCTACCAGGGAGATCCGCTGGAAGTGATGTACAATCCCAAGTTTTTTATCGATACGTTGAGTGTCCTGCATGAGGACAACATCATCCTCAACATCGTGGACGAAGAAAAGCCCTGTAAAATAGAGGGCGAAAAAGACAAATCCTATTTAAGCGTCATTATGCCGATGAGAATATGAAAGACAACAATACCCCCCCTAACAATAGCTATACTGAAGACAACATTAAGGTCCTGGAAGGTCTGGAAGCTGTTCGCAAAAGACCGGCCATGTACATTGGCAACGTGGATAGCGCCGGCTTGCATCATCTGGTTTATGAGGTCGTCGACAACAGTATCGATGAGGCCATGGCCGGCTTCTGCAATCAGATCGACGTTACCGTTCACACGGATAACAGTGTCAGTGTGCTGGACAACGGCCGGGGTATTCCGGTCGGAATTCACAAAAAAGAACAGATACCGGCAGTCGAAGTGGTCATGACGAAATTGCATGCCGGTGGCAAATTTGACGATCATTCCTACAAGGTATCCGGTGGACTGCACGGGGTCGGGGTTTCGGTGGTCAATGCCCTGTCGAGTTTCCTGGAGGTCGAGATTTACGCGGAGGGCAGGGTTTACTACCAGAGCTATGAGCGGGGCAGGAAAACCAGCGAATTAATTGAGCAAGGCGAAACCCGGCAGAGAGGAACCAAAGTTCATTTCATTCCGGATGCGAACATCTTTACAACCACCGAATTCAGTTACGACATTCTTGTCAGGCGCCTGCGGGAACTCGCCTATTTGAATAAGGGCATCAAAATAACCATCGAAGACGAGCGCTCGGACGCCGCCAAAGATGAGTTTCACTACAAAGGCGGCATCAAACAGTTTGTGGAGTATATCAACCGCAGACACACGTCGCTGCACCATCCCATTTTCATGGAAGGCGTCAAAAGTGATGTCCAGATAGAAGTGGCGATTCAGTACAACGACACCTATACCGAAAAGCTGTTTTCCTTTGCCAACAACATCAATACTGTCGAAGGTGGCTTTCATTTAATCGGATTCAAAGCCGGCCTGACCCGTACCATTAACCAGTACGCCACCAACGGGAATCTGCCCAAAAATCTCCAGGCCAAAATTACCGGTGATGATGTCCGGGAGGGGTTGACGGCCATCATTAGCGTCAGGATAACCCAGCCTCAGTTTGAAGGCCAGACGAAGACTAAACTGGGCAACAGTGAAGTCAAGGGTCTGGTTGAATCGCTGGTCAACGAGAAACTGGGTCGATTCTTCCAGGAAAATCCGGCGGTTGCCAAAAAGATCATAGCCAAAGGCGTGGATGCGGCTCGGGCGCGGGATGCTGCCAAGCGGGCCCGGGATATTGCGCGCAGCAAGGGGGCTCTGGTTGATGCGACCCTGCCCGGCAAACTGGCTGAATGTCAGGTTTCCGATCCCGCTTTACGGGAGATATTTATCGTTGAGGGCGATTCGGCGGGCGGCTCCGCCAAGCAGGGACGCGATCGGAAATTTCAGGCCATCTTGCCTCTCAAAGGTAAAATCCTGAACGTTGAGAAAGCGCGTTTCGACAAGATTCTTCGCAGCGAAGAGATCAAAAATATCATTACGGCGCTGGGCACCGGGGTCGGCAAAGAAGAATATAATATCGAAAAGATCCGCTACCACAAAGTCATCATCATGACCGATGCCGACGTGGACGGATCCCATATCCGGACCCTGCTGTTGACCTTCTTCTTCCGTCAGATGCCGGAAATCGTGGACAAGGGGTATCTGTATATCGCCCAGCCGCCGCTGTTCAAAGTCGGGAAAGGCAAAAGCGAACAGTATCTGAAAGATGAAACCGATTTAAATGACTGGATTCTGAAAAAAGTCTGCGATCAGAAGTACATCGTTTATGGCGAAAATGAAAAAGCCCTTACCGATCACCAACTCTATTTATTTATTTGCGATTTATCCGAGTATTTCACCCAGCTTGCCAGACTGGTCAAGCGCGGTATACCCGAAACTCTGGTTGAACTGTTGATTCAGCAGGATATTGACGACAAAAAGCTGCTGCAGGATCGGGGCAAACTGGCCGCCCTAAGAGAACAGCTCATCCAAAGCGGATTTCAGGTGGGCGACCTCAACTGGAATGAAGAGCGCGATGTATTTGAAATGACCGTCACCGGCGATGACGCGCTCCCAGAAGAAGAGCAGTTTGGTCCGGCCGATAAATCCTTCATTCCCATCAAGATCAGCCGCGGGCTTATTTTTTCCCACGATTTTCAAAAGTGTCTGTTGATGAGAAGACAAATCGAAAAATATGATTTTCCGCCCTTTCAGATTAAGACCAAGGACAAAGACACCGTCAGCCATACCGCTGAAGATAAACGGGCATTGCTGCGCCAGCTTTTACAGCAGGGAAAAAAGGGGATCAACGTTCAGCGCTATAAAGGCCTTGGTGAGATGAATCCGGACCAGTTATGGAAAACCACCATGAATCCGGACAAGCGCAACTTGCTGCAGGTCAAGATCGAGGATATTGTCGACACCGATGAAATATTCACGATCCTGATGGGAGAAGAAGTTGAGCCCCGGCGGGATTTTATTCAGAATAACGCCCTCGAAGTCAGCAGCCTGGATATTTAGGGGGAGGTTGGGCTGACCGTTCTGGGTTCAAGGTTGATGGAATTCTATCGAATTTTAGGTTATGAATAGATGGAGCGACGCCTCCCCTCCGGCCTGTAAGCCTATGAAGCCTGCGGGCTGGAAGCGGGCTCGTAGGGATTTTAACGCTTAGGCCTTGGAGAGCGACTTCATCAATTATTCAATTGTCAATATTCAATATTCATTTGGTTTTGGGGTTCCCGGTTCCCCGTTAAGATAGGATGTGGATCAGTTTTATTATAATCTGATAGGTTTTTCGTCGATTATATATATTCACCGCCCGCTACGCTCGAGACACGGAGTACGCAGAGTTGATTTTATCTTTTCTCTTTCTGCTGACAAGAAGTCGCTAAAGTTTCGGTCTTCGTTAATACTTCGCCCCGATTAAATGCCACAGCAAGGGGGGCAGAAAGTGAAAAAAAGACAGCCCTGCGGGCAAAATATCATTAAATTTAGCAGTTGACGCTTGTAGAACTACGAAAAGTTACAGATCCCACCACGAAGTGGTTGTGTATTTTCATTTGCCGCCCTTGCTAGCATCCCGCTGCAGTTTAGCGAGGCTCAGCGGCAAATGGAAAAAAAAGATAACTCCTCTGCGTCCTTGGCGTCTTTGCGGTGAATTTGTCTTCAATTTTTTATCATATCACGTTTAAAAATTTGTTGGCTGTCTTATCAAGCATTACAGCTTGATGCTTAGGGAAAGTCCGAAAAGCTGAATTATTGTCTTCTAAGCTACCTTCCAACAGAAGCACTTCCGTATACACCATTCAAGACAGAAAGAAGCGGTCATGAAAATTCATAAAGTTGAGGCGCGGGACTTGCCGGATTTGTGGTTTCAGGCGGTTCATAATATTCTGGATGAGGGCGAACGGTTCATCATCGATCGCGGCTCCTACGCCGGGCAAACCCGGCTGGAGTACGACTACTTCATGGGAGTCGTCAAATACCCCGGCACCCAGCCCCTGATCCC
>JASJCE010000197.1 GCA_030066155.1 Desulfobacterales bacterium
TTGAGTACAATCCTATCGGTCATTACAATTTCCTGCCCGGAATTTTTTTGTTTGTTGCAACAAAAACCAATCCCAACATTATAATATAGAATAAAAAAATCATATGTGAAGTGAAATATTTCATTTAATTATAATGCACTATAACCATTTATAAGATTAAATGCAAGCTGACAATCAATATAATATTTTTGTGCATTGCAAAAAAAATCCTTGACAAGATTTTCAATCCGTTTATATTTACAGACAAATGATGATTGATCAATCAACACCCGTAACGGTATTAGAACCTCAAACTAAAAAAAAAGATTGACAGGAGACTCAAATGATGGAACCAAATGTTATGCTCAAACAAATGTTGGACTTTAACAAAACCGCTTTCGACAACAGCTTTAATGCCATGCTGACGATTCAGGAGCAAAATTCCAAAATGGTGAATACCTTTTTGGAGCAGGCTTCCTGGATGCCGGACGAAGGCAAAAAAGTGATTCGGAACTGGGTGGATGCCTACAAGAAAGGTTGTGAAGATTTTAAAAGCGCTGCCGATGATAACTACAAAAAGGTAAATGACTTCTTCGCCGGCCAAAAACCCAAATAACGATTGATGTCGACGCTCAGGATGACACAGAGAACCGGGATATGAATGCACGATACGATGATGCGACAATTAATTTTTGGAAAGATATACCGGAATACCAGCGCATGACGCTTCAATTTTCGGCAGCCCAGATGCGAACTGGTTTGGCCTACAGCGGTGTCCTTTTCAAGTATAATCAGGAATTCATGCAGCCGTTCTGGATTGCACTGGATGCATTCTTATCCACTGAAAAAGAAAAACTCCTGAGTCATACACCTGCCGACAGCTTGCGTGACTACGTTGAACTTTTGCAGTTTAATCTTCAGATAGCAAAACAAGGTTTTCACAGCGGACTTGAAGCCATGCTTGGATACCACGGCAACCGAGCCGATGAAGGTATGCAGGCATGGCTTAACACTATTTACAATCTCGATGGAGATAAAATAGGGGATTTCGCCGAAAAGGAAGCCTCCCTGCTGGAAAACCTGCTTTACGCCTATCCCAAAGCCATCCGCGACATAAAACACGAATATGGCTTCCATTTTGATGACGGCGGCTATATCAAGGCCGGTGAAACGGACAGGTTTTTGATATATCAAGTTCTGCCGACCAGCGCCGGGGCCGTCAGAGAAAGCGGCAAACCGGTTCTGATCGTGCCGCCCTACGTATTGGGCGCCAATATTTTAGGGTTTCTGCCCGGAGAAAACAAAAGCTACGCTCATGCCTTCGCCAATCAAGGCATACCGACCTATATCCGCATTATAAAAAATATTGACACGACACCGGCGGTTCAAACGCTCACGGGAGAGCAGGATGCCGAAGATACCCGTACATTATGTGAAATTATTAAGAAGCGACACGGACAGCCCGTCACGCTGAACGGCTTCTGCCAGGGCGGTTTTGTATCATTGACCGGACTGCTCTCGGGGAAACTGGATGGTCTGGTAGATGCATTGATAACGTGTGTTGCACCGATGGACGGTACCCGCAGCAAAGCCCTTGTAGAATATATGCAGCACATTCCACCGCGTTTTAGAGACCTGGGCTATGCTGTCAAGCCGTTGCCTAACGGCAACCGGGTGGTGGACGGCAAGGTCATGAGCTGGGTTTACAAACTGAAAAGCATGGAAAGAGAAGCCCCGCTGTTTACGCTCTATCGGGATATGAAGATGTTTGACAACGGCAAATGCTGCCCGATACAAGTCAGTAAAACCGCCGCCGCGATCAATCATTGGTTGATTTACGACCGCAACGACTTGCCTGAAGCGATTACCAAAATGAGCTTTGATTCGTACACCATCCCGATCGACGATAAAGGCAACCTGCCATTCAAACTCTTCAACCGCAAACTCAATTTCAAACGTCTCCAGGAAAAGAACATCCCGTTTCTGATTTGCTACGCCGAACATGACGATCTGGTAGACAAAGAAGCGGCTCTGGCTCCACTGGACTTCATTCCGGCTGAAGTTACCCGGTTTCCGAAGGGCCATGGCGCAATTGCAACCTCCTGGTCACGGCCGGATTCCGCCTGTGCCCTGCACACCCGATTTGGTGACAACTACCGTGGTCCCGTGCGCTTTCATTTGGACCTGGAGACCGAATCAAAGAAATGAGTTTGAGTATGTGTGGGATTTGCTTTTCCATTACTCCACGGCTCCAGCACTTCAGTACACCAATACCCCGACCATGATGAGATCAGTGATCCGCTACCCGAACCGAATTAAGTAAACAGCTTTACCATGTTGGAATGAGACCTATGGACAGCAGATTTTTGGAATTTTGGGGAAACTACATGCTGGCGGCTGCAAAAGGTCAGCAGCAGATCGACGACCTATATAAGTGGATGAACCAGGGACTCACCGGTTTTAATGAGCTGACGAATACCTTTCAGAAGATCTACGGCCTTAACTCCGAACAGAGCGAAGCCGACGATTCTACCGGTGATGCATGGCAGCTGGCTGCGGATGGATTTCGCAACTCCTACGAGGCCTACCTGGATTTGATTGGCGCGGTTCCAAAGGAAACGTATCGTGAGTTGGAGCAACAGATAAACGGGCTTGAAAAGAAACTGGCTGAACGAGAAGAAACGATCACCATATTGAGGGGCCTGCTGGCCGAGAAGGGCACCTACCAGGGAGAAACCGTTAAAGCTCTGCAGGATTTAGTGAACAAACAGGCCGGCGCATTTGAAAGTTTTATGAAAAATATTGCCCAGGCCGGCAAGGAATGAAAAGTAAAGTAGTTCGTAAGCTCTTAAGTTCGTAAGTTCATAAGAATTAGAGCTCTTGAGCGGGTAAGCTCTTGAGTTCGTGTATTCATTAGCATATTAGTCTAAGAACTCGCAAAATTAACAACTCTTCCTTACCTGCTTACGAACTCACGAACTCACCAACTTACGAGCTAACTCACTCACGAACTCACCAACTCAAGAACTAACCAACTCACCAACTTACGAGCTGATTCACGAACTCACCAGCTTAAGAGCTAATTTGCTAAAACCACGACCGATGACTCCAAATATCGTCTTTGAGTTCTTTCATGTCATCCTGCAGCGCCAGATACATTGAAGCATTCTGAATTGCCAGGCCGCCGGTTTGGGCCAGGGCTTCAACCAAAACGATGATATCCCGAGGATAACGCCGTTTAACAGCACTGCAAAGTCTCAAAATACCAATAACGTCCTCCTTGACCCTTATGGGCACGACCAGCATTGAAGCGATTCCTTCCTGAAGGACTTCATCCCGGTACTGAAGTCGATCATCATTTTCGACATCATCGATGATGACGGTTTCGCCCCGCATGGCCTGCGTAACTGATTTTTCTGCCGAGACCGGCCCCTTATTCAAAAACTTGTCGCTCAGACCGCTGCTGGCAACCAGTTGCAGGTTGCCGGTTTCCTTATTCAAAAGCCGGATGATAGCGCCCTTCATTCCCAGCGCTTCACTGAGATCCACAGTTAAATTATGAAAAATTTTCTTCACATCCAGAGAAGAGTTGATGTTGGAGGCCAGGTCCAAAAAGAGCATGGAATTTTTTTCGATCCGCTCCAGCAGTCGAGAACGTTGAATGGCCATTCCGCCCTGTTCAGCCAGAGCGGCCAGGAATTCGATTTCATCGCTGGAGAACTCCCGTACATCTGATGTGTACAGTGCCAGCACGCCGATGACCTTGTCTCTGACCATAACCGGCACATCCAGTATCGATGCGATCCCCTCGGCTTTTTTGAGGTCATGGTTTTCAACGCGAGGATCTGTTGTCGCATCCTTGATGGCAAGATAGCCTCCCTTTAACACAGCCTTGACAATGTCTTTGGCCCGCAGCGGCTTAGCGTGCAGATAATTTTCTGACAGGCCTTTCTGTGCCGCCGGCACAAACAAATCGCGTTGCTCGTCCGACAGAAAAAGGCAGGCCGCTTTGGCATCCATCGTTTCGATGGCACTTTCAACGATCAGATTCAGCAAATCCGCTTTGCCGAGCGTCGATCCAAAGGCTTTGCTGACTTTACAAAATGATTTGAAGTAATCCCGCTTTTCAGCCATTATCAACTCCTTACGTACACGTATTTTTGAATGCAAGAATCCAACACTCCAATACTCCAACACGAACCTATCTGTTCTGCCGGATAACGCCGCTCAGGCCAATTAAACCGGGTTTCAAAAGAAGCGCCGGTTTTGCCTTATTCCCTATCCCGCTCCTTAAGCCATTTCGCAATTTTGGGGGCAAATTCCCGCTGGCACTTGGAGCTGACGTAAATGCCGATATGACCCGTATCCAGGCACACATCCTCAGTATCACTGCTGCCGACTTTCTGGGTGAGCAGTTCACAGGCTTCCGGCGGAACCAGATGATCATACTTGCCATAGAAGTTTAACAGCGGCATCGTGATGTTTTTTAGATCCACCCGTTTATCGCCCACCTCCATCTTGCTTTGGATCAATAGATTTTTCTGATAGCAATCTTTGAGGAACTGGCGAAATGTTTCTCCGGGCACGTCGGGGCTGTCGAATATCCATTTTTCCATGCGAACGAAGTTCTCTACAAAAGCCTTGTTGTCCATATTTTCCATGAAACCGACGTATTTATCGATCATCAGCCGCGCCGGATTCAACAGCAAGAATCCAAAATTTAAAAAGTCGCCGGGCAGGTTGCCGAATGTGTCTACCACTCGATCCGCGTCTACCGCCTGCATCCAGACATGCAGCAAGCCCTGATCGGTATCAAAATTGGTCGGCGTAACCGTGGTCACCAAATTTTTAATCTTTTCTGGATGCAAGGCGGAGTAGATAACGCTGAAGGTACCGCCCATGCAGATACCCATCAGATTGATTTGATCCACGCCGTGCTTTTCACAGATAAAGTCGACAACACTATCCATGTAGCCGTTGACATGGTCATCGATAGTTAAAAATTTGTCTTTGCGGGTCGGATACCCCCAGTCAATCATGTACAGATCAATGCCGCATTTCAAGAAGTTCTCCACGACGCTGCGACCCGGCTGCAGATCGAGCATGGTTTCCCGATTTATCAGCGCATATACCACCAACAATGGCCGCTTGTAGTCGACCGCAGTCGACGGCTTGTAATATTTTAGTTTGACGCGGTCCTCTTGAAACACAACATCGTAGGGTGTTTGGGCGATACTGGTTTCCAAATCCTGGAGCAGTACATCAGAAGCCTTCTGTACCCGTGAATGCGCTTTTTCGGCGTCTTCAGCCAGTTTGCCCAATATCAATTCAACGGGGATTTTCGGTTTTTCCATCGTATTCCCCCTTCCCTGGAATCTCAGGACAGATTGTATTCCGTTTAGGTTTGTTTGACTGCCGTTTTTTTGATTTTTGGTGATTTAATTTTTGGGGGTCCCGCTTTGGTCGCCGTTGCCTTTGAAGGATTAGCCTTCCGCTTCGAGGGCGCCGGTTTAATCGCGGAATTCCGAACGCGACCTGTTTTTTTGCGGGTTGCAGATTGCTCTTTTTCCAGTGCTTTTATTTTCTTCTTAAGATGATAGATTTCCTGGTACAGATCATCCAATTCATCTCGCGTCGGTACGGTCATGCCCTCCAGCAAATCCTGCCGAATAGCGTTCCGTGCCGCAACGAATTCTTCGAGGGCGCCGAGGGTTTTGCCCATCGTCTTTACATATTCCGGCGATTTGAACAGGGACATGAAGTGACCCTCCAGAATTTTAATGAATAATTTGTAGTAATCGTTCGAATTGTCGGGCAACTTGCCTTCGGTCGCCATTTCAGCTAACTGCTTCTGCATGACTTTGAAGGTTTTCTCAAACGGCAGAAATATGACAGTCATAAACTCGGCAAACTGTGACTGAAACCGATTGTGTTTGTCCAGCGCTTCATTAAATTTTTCCTGGTAGAAGCGGGTTAGCCCAAGCTGGGGAATATAAAAGTACTGTTTAAATTCTTTCTCGTAAATCTCTGTCCAGGCCTTGAAAACTTCTTCATCAATGTGGTCAAAATCAAAATCTGCGGTAGATTCGCCAATTCGGCCCGACTTCTCCAACAACTGCTGTTGGAGATAAAAATAGCTCCGCCAGCTGCCTTGAACCATTTTCATCAGCAAATCCGGCATGGTCCGGCCCAGGTTGGAAAAGGCTTCCATGGCACCGGGGTCTCCGGCAACCGATGAAAAGGTCTGCCATGACTGTAACACCGTTTCAAAGGATTCCTGCATCCGGCTTTTTTCTTCGGTCGACGACCCGTCGACGGAAGGCGTAAATTTGGACCAATTTTGAAGGGTCGAGCTCCAAAAATCAGCAGCGGACTTGATCCATTCGGTCATCAATGTTTCGGCGTTTGGTTTTCCCTCGGTATTATTCATTGGACTAACCTCAACTGTTGCACGTGAGCTTAAACAATCGGCGTTGACTGCCTAATAAGGCATGCCAGGCAGCCGTTATGTCGTATCCGGCTTGGAGACTTCGTTATGCATCAACGAGGTCTTCTGAAATTGGACAGTATGGTAAAATTGTTAGCGAGTTAATTGGTGAAAAGACGGCTATCGTGATGGACATTCCCCCATTGAGGATTTACAAATATTGTTTAACCACAGCCGTCAGAATTGTCAACGATGTTTTTATTGGATATCAGGAATGACACCGGTTTCAATTGACAAGATTTTTTTATTTTGCAACACTATGCCACAAACTGTTGCGACCGATACCGCCACTCGCTTGGCGGTTTCCGATTCCTGGGCCACATCGATATGCCACCATTTGATCAAATGCCGGGGGTACAATTTCTTTTCTAATTGACCCTTCTGAATTTAAGATTTACTATATTGCCGGATTCTAATACACCGCCGCTCGAGCACCGCGTGCGGCATAATCAAAAGGAGGACCGAATGAAAAATTTGCAGCTCAATTATGAAACGCTGATTAAAATCACCAAATCCCTCTCCAAATCAAAGGACCCCGAGGAAATCATAAAAAAAACGGTGGAAAGCATTAAATCATCATTAAATATCAAAGGCTGTACCCTGTTCTTGATCAATGAGCAGACCAAGGACCTGGAAGTCGCTGCCTCGGCGGGTCTGAGCGAAGAATATCTGAACAAAGGTGCGGTCAGTGCGCTGCGTTCCATCGCCGATTCGCTTCAAGAGGGTCCCGTAGCGGTTTATGATGTGAGCGACGATCCCCGAATTCAATATCCTGAAGCAGCGAAACAAGAAGGTATTGCCTCCATTTTGTCCGTTCCGATCCTGGTCGGCGACGATGCAATTGGCGCCATCCGGGCGTATACGGTTGAAAAGTGGGAGTTCACCCTGGATGATGTCAATTTTGTTCAAGCCCTGGCCCAAATTGCAGGAGTGATGATTGAAATGGCCCGACTCCACCAGGGTCAGAGTGAACATATTGAGGCGCTGGCCACGATGTGTGAATCTCCGAATTTGTAGCCTGAATCCGCCCGGGTTGGAGAGTTGAAATGGAGAGCATATCTCCTGAAGATTGGGATCGTCGTAAAGGGTTTTACAGCGGAAGTTTTATTTTCCAACATCGGCATCACGAAGGTTTTTCGCAAGAAAAGATTGAACGTCGAACATCGAACGTCCAACTTT
Source organism: Desulfobacterales bacterium (assembly GCA_030066155.1). GTDB lineage: Bacteria > Desulfobacterota > Desulfobacteria > Desulfobacterales > JAFDCJ01 > JAFDCJ01. The sequence goes on from JASJCE010000197.1 coordinate 7,646, forward strand.
GAACGTCCAATATGGATGACGCTACGCTTTATCTATTTTTAAAACCAGCGAACCGCAGAATTTCGAAGGGTAGATACGCCCCCGGCCTTTGTAACCTATTGGCGAAGTAGGCTTGCTCAGTTTTCTTTAAAATTGACAGAATTCATTATTCGATGTTGGACGTTCGATGTTCAATGTTGGACGTTCTTTTTTTGGTCAATTTGCTTGATACGTCAATAGTTGATTAGCAGATAAAATATGCCCCTAACAACCTCTCCCTTCGGACAGACCGGCGACGGAACTGCGGTTGATCTTTATAGCTTGACCAACAACCAGGGCATGCAGGCGTTGATTACCAATTACGGTACGACGCTGGTTGCATTGAAGGTGCCGGATCAGTTCGGCAATACAGACGATGTCACCCTGGGTTTCGACACATTTGAAGCTTATCAACGGGCTGGTTATTTTTTTGGCTGTATCGTCGGCCGTTATGCCAATCGCATTGCCGGCGGCAAATTTACGTTGGGTAGCAAAACATACGTCCTGGAAAAAAACGAGGGCCACAATCATTTGCACGGCGGCAGCCGCGGTTTTGATAAAGCAGTCTGGCAGGCTGAAAAATCGGTCAATGCTGCCGAACCGGCACTGATTCTAAACCACACGAGCCGGGATGGCGAAGGCGGCTATCCCGGTAATTTAGCCGTTACCGTCACTTATCGCCTGACAGATGAGAATGAGCTGAAGATCGATTACGAGGCGCAGACCGACGCGCCGACGGTGATCAACCTGACCCATCATGCGTACTACAATCTGGCCGGGGCCGGATCCGGTGATATTACCGGACACACATTGACCCTGTTTGCCGATCACTTCACGCCGGTCGATCCGCGTCTGATTCCCACCGGAGAACTGCACCACGTCGCCGGCACCCCGATGGATTTCAGGCAGCCCACTGAAATTGGGGCCCGCATCGAAGCCCAAGATGAGCAGCTGCTGCGGGGAAACGGATACGACCACAACTGGGTGCTGAATAAGGGAGCCGGGGTTCTGGATATCGCTGCCCGGGTCACCGAACCCCGGTCCGGCAGGGTCATGGAGGTCTACACCACCGAGCCCGGCATTCAATTTTATACCGGAAATTTCCTGGATGAGGGGATATCCGGCAGAGATGGTCAGACTTACGGACGCCGCGGCGGATTCTGCCTGGAAACCCAGCATTTCCCCAATTCGCCCAACCAACCGGAATATCCGTCAACGGTGCTGAATCCGGGCCACACCTACCGCCAGACGACGATTTATCGGTTTTCAACAACAGATTCATTTAGAACTCGTCCAATTCAAGATTGAAGACCCGCACCAAATTGCTGATCTGCGGCTCCCAATGGCCGCTGACCAGCAGTATGTGGTGGGAGTAAAACGAATCCATCAACTTGTGGGCGTCCCGGATTTTAACGACAGCCCCGTTGCGACAGTCTGATCCGGGATACTGGACGTAGTCTACCAACTCGCCTTTGACAGTCATCAGCCTGCTCAATGTGTGATCTAGCTTGGTCAAGGTGACGTCACCCAATGGTAAGCGGGCGTCAATGACCGTTGCATTCTCATCGACGATGGCCAAAACTTTGGGACGCAGCTTCCACTCGGTGGACCAGCATTTGGGCAGTACCCCCAGATAGCCGCAGTGAACGATCAACAGATGATTTTCCGGATCCGGTACATCCGGAAAGCTCTCTATTTTTTCGTGTTTAAGAGCGGCCTGACCAACAAGCTGTGGATAGACATTACTCATCATAATGGGGACATCCAGAGATTTGTGCCAGAGATACTTGGTCATCAACGTTACCGTGTCGGCCTCGCAGGCCCACATAATACCGGTTTCTTCAAAAAGCATATTCCAGGCCAGGCAGGGCGTCGTATCGGAAAAATGAGATTCATTCAAACAATTTATGCCGACGCCTTTGATAGTAGAATCGCCGGCTAATTCGCGTTTGACGGCGATATAGATCTTGATCGCGCTATACAGTGCCTGATCAGATACCCCCGATGTCTCAAGATCCCAATTCTCCCAAACCTTCCGGGCTTCCTGATCGGAAATTAGCTTTGCCGCTTTCCCGAATTCCTCAAAACTTCTCTTCTCGATCGTAACGCCAAATTTTTGCTTCATATCCTGGATACAACGGTCTTCCCACCAGTAAAATCTTTTGAAGATATCAGCTTGAAATCCCTCCCCCGGATTGTCCTGAAATACCAAGAACTTCGTCTGCTGCAGATCACGCTTGACCGCCAGGCTCCTGCAGATTGCTTTGGTCAGGTTAGAATTGTATGGCGCAAAAGTCTTAAGACCTTCCGCTTTTAGAAAAGAAACGATCTCCCAGTCCCACATAGCCACCGTACCATATTCGGAGGTGACCACCAGTAGCGGTAAGCCGATTTTTTTTAATTTCGCGACCTGCCGGAAAGCGTCCCCCACCAGTTGGGGAAAGACCACGGCATCGGCCTGCGGCACCGTCGTACCAATCGAGACCGGCTCTAAGAAATCAGCTACATCTGCCAACAAATCCTTCAGAATTGACAGTTGTCGATCGAAATCCTCCCTTATTCCAGACCTGAAATATACAGGGGCCAATCGAGCTTTCATCGATTTGTCTCCTTAATTTGTTAAATTAACGGTTTCATATGGGATACCATCGTTCAGGCAAATACCCGTAGGCTCACAGCGGAACGCGGGTTGAAAATGTATGCAGTGCTGTTGCCGACAGGGTATATATTTGACAGACATTCATTTGTAAATATCGCTTTGCGTCTTGGCGCATAACACCTGAATTGTTAGGCACCGATCGCCACACCCAGTAGATATTGTTAAATTCACTTCGAATGTCAATACCAGTCATTTGCGTGCAAAATTCAGGTATGAAGAACTGCTGGCCCCGGGCCTGGTCCGGATTCCCTTCCATTTAAATCTTACCCAGGAATCGAGTTTCAACCAAGCATGCTAATCGAGACTTAAGGGGCTGGTTTGGGTTGATCCTAACCCCTTTTCCCAGATAATACCGACGAATTCACTCCGAATATCATGCGCTTGTCCACTGCCACAAAATGCCCAGAAAAAAAGAAATTTTGCTTGATAAATTTTGCTGTTTGTGATTTGTTACGCCCTTTTTCAAACCGCATTAACCCTATGGTGGATCATATTTAAAATGAAAGTTTCAACCCATGATGGGCGTTTTCACGCTGATGAAATCTTTGCAATCGCGGTCCTCAATTTAGTCTTCCCGGATCTTGAAATAGTTCGCAGCAGGGATGAAAAAGTGTATAAAAACGCTGACATAATTGTAGATGTGGGTCATGTTTATGACCCTGGCAAACTCATTTTCGACCACCATCAAAGGACTTTCGCTCTTAAAAGGAAGTCCGGTATCCCCTACGCATCCTTTGGCCTCGTCTGGAGGCATTACGGTGAATTATTGTGCGGCTCATCTGATATAGCGGATCACATCGACTCCACCATCGTCCAGGCCATAGATGCCGATGATAATGGTATCGATATCTATGAAGCCAAAAT
>JASJCE010000019.1 GCA_030066155.1 Desulfobacterales bacterium
AAGCCCTGAGTTAAACCCCTTTAAAACATCGACAGTCAAGTTCGTTGGCACCCGGTCGGCAAAAACCGTGCGGCTAAATCTGGCAATGCCTACAAACAAAGGCAACCCTGAACGGTGAACCTTGAACCTGTGAACGCTTACAATAGTTCGGCTATAATCGCAAGATCATGATGTCATAATCTGAGTCACTAAAACCAGATTTTCGATACGCCTTAATTGCCCGTTTATTATTCCTATGAACATATAGACGCAGTTCAATTGCATCTTCTGTCATTGCCACATTTTTTACTTCCTGTAAAAGATTATTCATCAGCCCTTTGCCACGATGGCCCGGCAGCAAATACATGCTCTGAATCCACCAATAGAAGGCGCAATTCCAGTCACTCCATTCCTTGACCACGGAAACGCTGCCGACAGGTTCTTGATTTTCATTTTCTAATACCCAGTAACGAGCAATACTTGGATTTTCAAGCCCGGCTTTTATTCCCCTTCGAATTTTATCTGAGGCCTTATCGATGCCTTCTGCTTCATTGGCCTCAGCGACAGTAAATTCAACGAGATTTTCTAAATCATTTAAATCTGCATTTCGTACCTTATATTTCATCTTTTAAAGATCCTAAATCAGGATTTACAGATATCAGACGATTCTCTTTAAATGACTATTTCCCATTTAAAAGTTCGGGTGCGTTGTAGAATAGATTATGAGCAAGGTCCGAAACGACGATGGGTATACCCCTGGCGATTAACTCCTTCCTGCCTGCTTCAGTGGTGACGATGGTACCGTCTTTGCCGGTTACAACTCCGCCGACCATAATGACTTTCCCACCGGCCATAGTTAATACCGCTTCCTGCTTATTCATATCCACGATCACAATATCGGCGTCGGCACCGGGAGTCAGGTGGCCTTTGTCGGGTAAACCGAGCATTTGGGCCGGCACATAACAGCACTTTTGAACAAATTCGGTCAGGGTCAGGGCGTTGAAGCGAACCAGGCTGAGGCCGTGGCTGAGCAGAAAGTTGCGGGGGATGCCGCCGCCGTCCGTGGCCAGGGCCGGGATGATGAAACGGCCGGTTTTGTCTTTCTCGGTGGCGGTTATGAGGGCCACAGCGCGACTGTTGACCGGGAAGGAGACCGTTGCCTCAAAATTCATTTCCTTCAGGTATGCCGCGCCCTCGTCGGGTTTCATATAAATAACCTCTCGCGCTGTGGGCTTTTGAACCTGCATGTAGCCGTCATCTGCAGCTTTCAACATGGCTTCGGCATTCAGGTCATAGCCGCCCATCTCGAGGCAGGTGCGGGTAACATGGCTGCGGGGTCTGCCGTTCTCCAGTTGGGCGGAGGTTCCGTTGTAGGGCCCGAGGTAGGTTTCGCTGACCAGATGGGGTTTGGCAGCCAGTGCATTCAGGGCGATCATGGCCTCTTCTACCGGCGATCCGTGGGTCAGACCGCGGCAGTAGGCCGGAATGTGACAGACATGGAGGTGGTTGGTGTCGGCCAGCTCCAGCGCCTCCAGCAGGCCGCGCAGGTTGCTGCCGTTTTGGGTGGTACCGCAGTGAAAGGCGACGTAGGCCCCGGCCGCGTTGGCAACCTCGATTGCTGCCCGGGTCGTTTCAGGTGTCAGGGGATGGTGGCCTCCCAGAATTTTTAGACCCAGCGCACCATCCGCCAGCGATCGATCCAGATAGTCACTCAACTCCTGCCGGCCGGCATTCGGCCCGCTGATGCTGACCCCCGGATCGAGGCGATTGAGCGGAGCGACGCTGATTCCCGATCCGGCGATAGCCATGCTTTCGATCACATCTTCCACAAAACCGCCGCACTCCAGAGCACAGGTCACACCGGCCCGGGCCAGCATCTGAAAACCAAGCGAACGGGACTGTGGTGTCAGGTGGACGTGGGTATCCACGAGGCCCGGCAGAACGAGTTTGCCGGTAGCGTCATATACCTGCCTGGCCTGACCCGGATCGATTTCGGATTTCACCCGGGTGACGTTGCCACGGTTAATGCCAACGTCAAAGCGGCCATCTTTGCCGCCGGCAGCGTCCACCAGGTGTCCGTTCTTAATCAGATAATCGAATTTTTTCATTATGAGAAACGCTCAAAAGCATCCATGGCCTCCTGGTAAAGGAGATCTTCCTGATCGGTATATCTGGGGGAAAAGTGAAAAATACTGAACTGTCTGACACCGGCCCGGGCGGCAATTTTGCCGGCCTGGTGTGCGGTGAGATGGTGCTTCCGATCGGCAAGTTGCCGGTCTTTTTCCAGGAATACGGCTTCAATATACAAATGGTCCGAATCCCGGGCCAGATTCGTGATTTTTTCCCGATTGGTTTGGCTGTAGGCCACATCAGTTATGTAGGTGATCTTTTGGCCGGGAGAAATCCGGGCAATCTGTCGGGCAAGGTCGCCCAGAACAAACTGATTTTTTTTCGGCTGTCCTGGACCTTTTACGACAAATAATTCAGCGGGGTCCGTCTGGCTGTAGAGGGTCTGTTTAAAATCCGTCAGCCAGGGTCCCGGCTCCAGATTTAGGCGATTCAGTCCTTCCTTGATGATGTTGACGTGGAATCGTTCCCTAATCGACAGTCCCAGGCATGGGATTTGATGGTCAAGGATAGCGGCTGAGATGTGAAATGCCGGTTCCCTGTATAATATACCGTCAAACGGCTGCCGGACTGCTTCGCCCAATGGCTTGAACCGATCCTTGCAACAGTAGCTGCGGCCAATTTTACAGTCCGGATGGACCTCTGTGACCTCCAGAACCAGCGGGTAATTGTATTTAGCCGCCAGGTTCCAATTATATCCGGACAGTTTGCCTTCTACATGTTTGATGAAATCCCGGGGGCCGCACAGCGAAAGCGTTCTTTCGCGACCCAGCATCAGGCGCAGCAGATGGTCGAAGCCGATAAAATGGTCCATGTGGGTGTGGGTTACAAAAACATGGCTGATTTTAAGAAGATCTCGGCTCGTGACGCCACTGATATCACCGAGATCGAAGAGCAGGGCACGATTTTGGAAAACAAAAGGGATGAAGAGCCCGGGATCATGGAAAGGGTCATTGATCAACCTGGGATTGAAGCTGGGACGCATTACAGGGGCATATACTTTTTTACTTGCTGATTAATGGTGAAATATATTTCTTCATCAGATCCGAATATATCCACCACATCCTTGTGGTTGATCAGCTTTTCGATCACGAAAGCCGTTACATAGAGGCTGACGATCTGGGGATTCGGAACAAGATTGCGAATGGGTGCGACCTGGTAGTCAATCTCAAAATCATCGAGACGGTTCAATTTTTCCAGGCATTTCTGGACTTGTTCCTCTAAAACATTCTTGTTGGTTGTCTCAACCAGACCGGTTTCAATTAATTTCGTAGCGATGCCATTGGCAAGCGGTTCAACGCAATCCTTGACTCTGGAGATCGCCAGTCGACGCACATGCTCTTTGGTCGACTCAATTTTAGACAAAATACTCGATTCGCGGGAGCTGGGTCGAAACACCTTGGCCATGAAATCTACCTTACGCAATCAAATGTTAGAGAATAAAGCTGGATTTGAAAATCCGGGTTCTGTTCCGGTAGAGCGCACCAGAATGCAACCGTAAATTGATTGAATCATAATAATTCGGTATCAGGATTGCAAGAAAAAATGTCACTGCAAATCTTCGACGACGATTTGGGCGGCTTTCTGTCCGTTCCAGCGGTTCCAGCGGAGCCTGAAAACGGCCCGGGCAAAATGATTTGTCCGCTTCCGGTCACCATCGACATTGAACTGGATGGCTTGAAAAGCGGGCGAGTGACCCAAGGTTGACTGCCGCAATGTCATACGGCGGTGCCGTTTGCCCACGATTCGCGATGAAACAACCCGGATATCGGATGCCACGAAGAGTGGTTCGGGGTTGCCGGCACCGAAGGGCATCAAAGATTCCAGCTCGTCGATCAGGCTTCCTGAAATCACGGAAAAATCAATTTCACTGTCAACTTCGAGGGTTTGAGTCAATTTTTCAGGCTGAACCAGTTTTTGAATAGCCTCTTCGAAGGCTTCTTGAAATGTCTCAACATTTTCCTGACGAATTTTCAACCCGGCTGCCATGGTGTGTCCGCCCCAGGTCTGTAGATGCTTGGCGCAGCCGGACAGGGCTTGAAAAAGGTCGATGCCGGGAACACTTCTGGCCGAACCTTTTCCGATGCCGTCCTCCATCGAAATCAGAATAACCGGGCGATAATAGCGGTCCATAACCCGTGAAGCCACAATGCCGAGCAGACCCACATGCCAGCCGTCTTGGGCGAGGACCAACGAGCGCCGCTTGAGCAGTGAAGGGTTGATCTTCAGGTACGATTCGATTTGGGCGAGGGTCGCCTGCTCCATTTGCTGTCTTCTTTGATTCAGGAGGTTTAAGGTGCGAGCCATATTTGCGGCGGTGCCGATATCGGTTTCGGTCAACAGTTCCACTGCCCGTGCTGCGTGATCCATACGGCCGGCGGCATTTAGCCGGGGCCCCAAACGGAAAGCGATATCTTCGGCATCGATTGCGCCACTTCCGATTCCACTGATATCTCCCAGAGCTGCCAGTCCGGGACGGTATCCGGCCCGAATCAGTTCAAGGCCGGTCTTGCAGAAAATACGATTTTCCCGGACCAGGGGGACCATATCTGCAATGGTTCCCAGTGCCACCAGATCGCAATAGTACTTCAGGTTGGGCTCCTGCCGTTCACGCCAAAAACCGTTTTCTCGCAGGTAAGTGCGCAGGCAGATCAGCAGGCAAAATGCTACCCCGACACCGGCCAGGTCCTGAAATCCGGCCGGGCAGTCACTGCGCTTGGGATTTATGACAGCCAACGCCGGCGGCAGCTCATCTTCGATGTTGTGGTGGTCGGTGATGATCACATCAATGCCGGATTTATTGGCTGCCGCTATGGCTTCATGGCTGCTTGATCCGCAGTCAGCGGTGATGATCAAATCGAACTGATTCGGTCGAACGAAGTGCGAGATATGCCGGGCCTGGATACTGTAGCCTTCGGAGATGCGATGGGGAATATAATACGTCACATCAGCACCCGTATGGTGCAAAAAGTTCAGCAGGATCACGGTCGCGGTAATACCGTCCACGTCATAATCGCCGAAGATCAATATTTTTTCGCGGCGGCTAATCGCTCTATAGATGCGCTTGACGGCAGCTTGCATCCCGATCAAATCCGAGGGGCGGCGCAAATCTTTCAGGGATGCGTTTAGAAACCGGTTGGCGTCTCTAAGATTGCAAATATTGCGATTGGCGAGTACCGCTGCGGTGACCGGATGACACTTCAACTGTTGACTTAATTCGCGGACGGTCAGCGGATCGGGCTGGAGCATATGCCACTGTTTTTTCATGATTGCCGAATACACCAGATTTGATCGATGGACAAGTTTAAATATTTTATTGAAAAAAAAGCGGTTATGCTTATTATTGATTTTACCTCTGACTTTTACCACCACCTAATTAACGATGCCAACTGACTGCCATCTCACGCAAACCACCAGACAGCATTTTCGCGTTGATCGACGCGAAATCGCCTTTATTCGGTTCATTTTGGAGGCGTACGATGGCGTGGCAGTTGTCAAAACGCTGGATCCGGAGGTGGGACTCGTAGAATTTCAGATCGCTCCGGGGTGTGAACCCGATCTTGAAAGGATCTTGTGCGACCTCGGGCAGCATATTATGATGGAGCCGATACGGTTATCAACCTATGCCAAACAGGTATCTTTACATTAATACTATCGGATGTCAGATGAATGTCTATGACTCCGAACAGATGGCGATGCGACTTGCCGAAGCCGGCTATCAGCAGACGGCAAAACTGGAAAAAGCAGATCTGGTTTTGCTCAATACGTGCACTGTCCGGGCTAAAGCAGAACAAAAAGCGTTCAGTTTTCTGGGGCGGCTTGCGAGTCTTAAAAAGAAGAAGCCGGCTCTGATTGTCGGGGTTGGAGGATGTATCGCCCAGCAGGAAGGCGATAAGATTCTGGAACGCGTGCCGCACGTCGACCTGGTGTTCGGAACCCGGGCCATGGACCGACTGCCGGCCCTGGTTGCCAAGATCGAGGCCAAGCGCCGTCGCATTGTCGATGTATCGATGTCCGAAGATTCGGATACACACAATCCGACTCCGGCCAACGCCGTCCACAATCCGGTGTCGCGGTTTGTGACCATTATGCGGGGCTGTGACAATTACTGTACCTATTGCGTTGTGCCCTATGTTCGGGGCAGGGAAACCAGCCGTCACCCGGATCGTATTATCGCTGAAATAAAATCCCTGGTGGCATACGGTGCGAAAGAGATCACCCTGCTCGGACAAAATGTAAACAGCTACGGCAAAAAGGAAGGCTTGCCCAGTTTTGCGAAACTCCTCGATCGTATCCGGGACTTAGACGGTCTGTACCGCATCCGCTTTACCACATCACATCCAAAGGATTTTGGTGATGATCTTATCCATGCCTTTGAAACGAATGATAAATTGTGCCGGCATATCCATCTGCCGGTTCAATCCGGATCAAATCGGATACTGAAGCAGATGAACCGTAAATACACCCGGGAGCTCTACCTTGACAAAGTTGCCAAACTCAGAGATACTTGTCCTGATATCGCTATCACATCTGACATGATTGTCGGCTTTCCGGGCGAATCGCCGCATGACTTCGAAGAGACTATGGATTTGATGCGAAAAGTGGAATTTGACGGTCTTTTCGCTTTTATGTATTCTGACCGTCCGAATGCAGCTGCCACGCGTTTTGGCGGTAAAATCTCAGACGACCAAAAAAACGAGCGGCTGCAAATCCTTCTGGACCTGCAAAAGTCCTATACGAAAGCCAAAAACAAGGCACTGATCGGGACGGTTCAAACCATCATTGCCGAAGGACCCAGTAAGCGGCAGTCATCCGGCAGTTCGAAAGAACAGAGTCATGCGGTGCAATGGACCGGGCGTACGACGACCAATAAAGTTGTTAATTTTTACCACGATGACTCGTCGGAAGATCGCGGCGCTTTATTACCGGGCTATCTGGTTCGGGTAGAAATTGAAAAAGCATATGCTCATTCACTGTGGGGAATGCCCGTCGAAATTGAACCTACAGCCGATGGCTTGAAAGGAGAAAACAGTTATGCTGCATAAAGTAAGCATAGCGGGTCTGACGATGGATCCGGCATCGAATACGCCCATCATTATTCTGAAATCGGAAGATAGCGAACAGGCCATTCCCATCTGGATTGGGCTGCTCGAAGCCACGTCTATCGCCTCTGCCCTGCAGGATATAAAATACGAACGACCGATGACCCATGACCTGTTCAAGAATTTTGCGGATACGCGAAAAATTTCAATCGCCAAGGTCGAGGTCTGCGATTTAAAGGACAACACCTTTTTTGCCAGGATCTATTTTGTTTCCGAAGACGGCAACTTCGATATGGATGCCCGTCCCAGCGATGCCATCGCCCTGGCCCTGCGGTTCGAGGCGCCAATTTTCGTTGAAGATGCCGTTATGCAAAAATCGAAGATCACAGATGGAGAGGCCGAGGTGGTGGATACGAGCGAAGAAGGCAAAAAGTGGGCGGATTACCTGGAGAATCTGTCTCCAGATGATTTCGGAAAATACAAGATTTAATCCGGTCGGATTCCCCTCCCTTTTTCGGTCTGGCGTCCAGAATTTTTTACCGCTCTCAGATTACCCGCATTTCAAGCGCCCACAACCCGTGGGCGCTTTTTTTTATTCAATTTTTTTTGGTTCCTGAAAATTCTTGAAAAATGAAAGATTTCCAAAGAAATCTGGAGGAATCGCGATTGTTCATAACTTGGGGATAATTGCCGATCTGTCTATAATTCCTAAAAAAAATACGGTCTCTCCAGATCGTTTAATATCAACGCATCAGCACGATCTCGGTATTATTTCAATTCGATTCAGATGGTTATATATTGTTAATAACGTTTTTGTCTGAAAAAAAAAATCCCACTTAATTTGGTTTGACACCCCGGAGTGGAATTATATAAGAAGCTCTCGGTTTTATCGACGTGTCGAATTGTTCAAAATTCCCGCCATTCCATAACAACCATAACCGAAAAACTCGAAACCATTATCGCTCGTGCCGGGTGGTAATGTCGTTGTAAACCACAAAATACACTATATATAGTGGGTCGACTTCCGTAGGCTTACAATATATTGTTGACTTTGTCGTTCAACTGATTTACCATGAATCCATTGAGGTCATCGAAATCGGGCAAGACATTCGGAGAGGATTAATGAGTAAGATACTGGTTATTGACGATGAAAAAGGTATCCTGCAGCTTATTTCCCAGGCATTGATACGGTTCGGTCACAAAGTTGAAACCGCCGGAGACGGTCAGGAAGGAATCGACAAGTTCGATGGCGGGAATTTTGATATCGTGATTACCGATATGTGCATGCCGGGTGTCGACGGCAACGGCGTCGTCAAGCACATCAGAAATTCTCGCAAGCAATCCATTCCGGTGATCGCCATATCCGGAACGCCCTGGCATCTGGAATCCAAAAGTTTCGATATGGTGTTGGCAAAGCCCTTTCCCCTGAAAAAGCTGATCGATTCAATCGGTTCGTTTGGATCGATGCCAACCGGAGCCGCGGTCGGGATTTAACGGCTTACCCGCCATGATCCAGATCCCAGCCCCAATTCCATCCAAAAGCTCCTATAGAGAAAAGCGGCCATTTTCGTAAATCGTTTTAGCTTTGCCGCTGGACAATTTAGCTGTCACCCGCTTTTTTTCTGTATTTACCAAATCCCAGTGAAGGGCCGATTCATTGAATCCCAGTTTTTTCTTGAGAGCGGAGGTTAGTCGACGGCTGTCTCCGGCATACGTATTGGCATATGACGAGCCCAGGGCAATGTGGCAATTGCCGAATTTGCCGCCATAGTTTTCATCAAACAGGGTATTGGCCATAAATTGATTTATGCGGGAAAACCGCTTGTCCGTCAGGGAAAATTCCCCCAGTTTGTCAGCCCCGTTATCCATCCGCAGCAGTTTCCGGACGAATTTCTGCCCGGCTTCGGCCGTGACCCGCGTGACTTTGCCGTTGTCGAAGACCAGCCGGACCGCTCTGACCAGATTGCCGCTGCGGAAGGAGGGTTGATCGGCATAATAGTGGCCACGTGTTCCACGCCAGTCAGGAGACATGAAAATCTCGAAACTGGGGATATTGCGCCCGGAAATGCCGATCCACTGCCGTTTTTCGCCCGGGGTGACTTCCAGATCGATATTGTCGGCTTCGATTCGCAGGGATTTGATCTTTAACCCATTCAACCATTTTTTTATGTCGCGGGCGTTATTGTATATGGTCCGCCATTCGGATACGGGATCCCGCCGATTTAAAAAGCAGGCCTTAACCACCTGGCGGGCATAGTCGTCCAGAGAGATGCCGGCCTGGGAGGCCAGTTCTGAAGTTGGATAGATGCAGAGGGTCCAGCTGAAATTGCCCCGGGCCTCTCTGCGATTGAGTATGTCGCGCAACGCTTTCTGCGCGACCGCGGTTTTACCGATTCTGGCAGGGTCGATGTCGCTCAGGTGGGTAATGGATTCGGGCGCACTTAAATATATACTGCCGTTGAGCTGCGACATCAGTTCCTTTTCTCCGGGGGGCAGGAAGACGAGCTGCCCGGTGGATGATAACTGATAGAAATGGCGTTCCATGGCTGCGGTCGGGCTCATGCGTTGAATCACGTGGTAGCCTCTGCCGATCAGTTTGGCGTAAAGGACCTCCGCCAGTTGGATTGCCGGCTGGTTATATCGAATCAGAATGATGTCCTTTTTTTTGAATGATGTTGTTCTGGCCGTCGTCAGCCCCCACCACAACACATCCGCGTAGCGTTCAAGATATCTTTTTGTCAGCATCACAACCCTTTTCTGATATTGTCTTTACGTCAATATTTGAACTTCCCCGAGCTCTCAAGGTCTTATTTTCCCGACTTTGCAGCTTCCCAACTTCTCACCATCCAACCCTCTCACCTTCTCACCTTCTCATCTTCTATTTCTCCCACTTTCAATGGTCGTCATGATCATCCTTGAGAAAATGCCGGTGATATTCGGCTTCCGTCAGGTGGTTTTTCAGAAGACGGTTGATTAGATCAAACAATTCCAGCATCTCCGCATCGGACATGCGTTTGGTGATCAATTTCATGAGCTGATCGTCGGAGAATTTCTGCAAATAGTAAATGATGGTGTTCTCGTCTGTCTCTCGATCTAAACCGTATCCGACAAGTCCGCGGTAGGTTTCGACAAAATTGTGGGTGTGCATTTTCATGGATTTCGGTTGAATGCCTCGGTGGCGGTTGAGCCGCCCGCAAACCTGGACCCCGGATTGCGATGGTTTTTGATTAGCGGTCTGAAATTAGGCAATTCGAATTGTTCCGGATGCAGGTGCGGCGTTTCGGCAGAAATCGACCATCTGAACCACGCGTTATTGACCCCGGCGTTAAAGTAATGAGGCCATATAGCCGAAACTATTATATTGGATGAAAAAAATAAAGGAGAATTGTGTATGAAATCCTTTCTACTGATTTTGGCCCAGCTGACGCTGGTTACGCTCGTCTATTTTTTTGCCTATCGCGCCGGATATCGAAGTGCCCAGGAGAAGGCTGTTTCGGCGGTCAAGCGGTTCGCCGAACCGGTCAACTGTCTGCTCGACAGTTTAAACGAGGCAGTTGATGAGGTAGCGAAAGATGAAGAAAAAAAACGCGAATCTCCCGGAGTTGAAACTTAAATCAACTAGTTCGTGCCCATATTAAATTCGGATGGTGCTTTATGCTGGTAGGCTTTGGGGGTGTCCAGCACGGCGCGGATCGTACTTGCCAGCTCGTCTTTGACGATGGGTTTCATGACAAACCTGTCGATTCCCATGGCCAGCGCTTTTTCCTCTGTAATGCTTTCGCTAAATCCGGTGCACAGGATCACCGGTATATCGGGCCTGATGTCCATCAATTTGCGGGCGAGCTGGTCCCCGGTCATTTTAGGCATGGTCATGTCGGTAATTACCAGATCAAATTTATCGGGCAGAGCCGCGAATTCATCGAGGGCTTCGTGGCTGTCGGTTTTTGGGGTTACTCTGTATCCAAGGCGTTCCAGAATCTGCTGCTCAATGTCGATGATTTGTTTATCATCGTCTATCAACAGGATTCGCTCATTGCCCTGGTTGGCGGCTTCGGGTTTCGGCGATTTCGGGTCGATCTCGACATCGTCAATTATCGGTATGTAGATCGTAAATCTGCTACCCTTACCCGGCTGGCTTTCAACACTGATATCACCACCGTGATTTTTGACGATACCGTGGATAACGGCCAAGCCCAGGCCGGTACCTTTGCCCTGCTTTTTCGTGGTATAGTAGGGTTCGAAAATCCGCTCCAGTACCTGCGGCTCCATTCCGGGTCCCGTATCGCTGACCGTTAATTCGAGATGACGGCCAACTTTCATGCCCACCCGTTCCACCGATTTTTGGTAACTGATGTGGGTCTCCTTCAGATTCACTTCGAGCTTCCCGCCGGTATCCTGCAGGGCATGGTAAGCATTGGTGCAAAGATTTACGATAACCTGATGAATCTGGGTCGGATCCCCCAGAATCGGCCCGCAATCCTCGTTTATATTGAAATCAATTTCAATATTCGAGGGGATGGTGGCTCGCAGCATTTTTAGCGCCTCTTTGATCAGAAATTGAACCTTCAACGGTTTGCGCTCCTGGCTGCCTTGGCGGCTGAACGTCAGAATCTGCTGTACAAGCTTCTTGGCCCGATTCGCCGCTTTGAGAATCTCTTCCAGGTTTTGTCGGGCCTCACTGTCGGCCGGAATGTCATCCATGGTCAATTCGGCGTATCCCACAATCGGAAACAGGATATTGTTGAAATCGTGCGCGATCCCACCCGCCAGGGTGCCGATGGCCTGCAGCTTCACGACCTGCTGGAGCTGCTTTTCCGATTGGGCCAATGCTTTGGTTCTTTCTTCAACCTTTTTCTCCAAAATTTTATTCTGATTGCTCAGCAATCGGTAAAATTCAATACTTTCCAGCGCATTGGCCGTGTTCAGCAAAATGATAGACAACAGGGTCAGGGATTTATCCGGAATGGCATTCCTCTCATCCGGCAGGAGTCCGATAAACATGCCCCGAATACGCGAATACGTCGCAATCACATGCAGTATGAACTTCTTGGAGTGGTCCCGGGACGAAATCGCAACGCCACGTCGTTCACGGATGGCCCAGGCAAAAAAGCCTTTATCGATCATGTAATCGACCTGATCTTTGATAAACTGCTCTTTGCCCGCCGGCTCACAGATTTTCATAAAAAAATCGGATTGTTCCTGGTCCACGAGGTAAAAGGCGGTGGTTTTAAACGGAATTAAATACCGCAGTCTTTTTTCCGCTTCCTGGAGTATATGCTCCGGGCCATATCCAACCTCGATATCTTTTTGAAAGTCTCCCAGGGAAAGCGCCATCTCCAGCGCGTTTTGAATCAACCGCCTGTTTTCTTCGAGGTGGTCGATCCGGGCCAGGAGATTTTCGGGATCCAATTTTACCGGTTTATTCATTCTCATATTACACGCGAAGTATGGTTTCCAGGGCCTTGAACTGATGGGTTGCCTGACCGATCAGCTTCTCAAAACTGCTCGGGGGTAATTTTAGGGCTTCCCATGCCGTATGCTCCAACGGCGGTATTAATTTTTCGCCACTGCTGCCGATTCCCAACATGTTGACGATAAGATCCGCCAGATGCACAATTGACGCCGGAACCACTTGTTGGGCTGCAGATGGTTTGTGGTGGTAACAGACGTTGTTTTCCAGTATTACCGGTAGTTTCCATTGTTTCATGAGCTGTTGGCCGACTTCTGCATGACTGCAGCCCAGGTAATCCTGTTCCTCACGATAGAGCAATTTCGATCGATTTCTGGAGCGGGTCAGGATTATGCACGACTCCTTGGGAAAATGGATATATAAAATCAATCGGCCCAGATCATGCAATAAACCGGAAACAAAGAGCTGCTCGGTCTGGCTTGAATTCAGATGGGCTGCCAAAATCCGGGAGAAGATACCGCATGCAAAGCTGTGCTTCAAAAAGGAAAACATGTCGATTATTTCTTTGGGGATGTTGTTGAAGATCGATATGATACTTATTCCCTGAGCGAGTCCCGTAAATTCCCGGGTGCCGATGAGGCTCACGGCATGCGACACCTTTCCGATTTTGGACGGAAAACTATAAAAGGATGAATTGACGATTTTAAGCAGCAGGGCGGTCAAACTCGGACTGCGGTTAACAACCTCGGCAATGTGCTCGGCCGATGACAGGGGATTGGCAATAACTTCGTTCAATTCGGACACAATAGACGGAATTTCCGGCAGAATGATTTTTTTCTTATGCAGCTGGTCCAGAAAATTCTGTTTTGGGGGCGGTTCTTGGGGCTCCGGTTCGGCCGCATGCAGATTACGTTCGGCTTCGACCGGTTCATTTCTGCACCTGAACTTGACTGCCTGTTCGAATAATTCTTTTAACGCCGGATGTTCCAAATCTAGATGACGGCACAGAATCATCAGGCTCCCTCGAACCTGCTCGACAAGATCCGGATCGAGCTCTGATTTGTCGTTTTCCTTCTGGCGGTCGGCACCGGCCACATTAACCTCGGAAATTCCCCAAATTTTAAAGATCCGGATATGGTTGGGTTGAATTTCGTTGCCGCTGGCCAGCAAAAGCCGGCCGTTTACATCTCGAACTTGCTCGGCTAGTATCTGGCCCGGTCTCAATTTGTCGGTTTTTACAGTGTACATACGGATTCAGTTATGGCTTGCTGGGTAATTCAACATTAAATGGCGTATTCTACACGGTCCTGTCATTGGCAGGATCTTGATTCTTTATTATTATCGACTAATATGGTCAAAAACTTAAGCTCATTACTCCGCAGTAAACATTATGATCATTGGGAGCAGCGCAAACTATTTAGACCTTTAATCAAGGCATGGGGCAGAGGGCAGAGTGCAAAGGGCATGAAGCATAGAGCAGAGAGCAGAGAGCAAAGGGCATGAAGCAGGGAGCAGAGAGCAGAGAGCAAAGGGTAAAAAGAAAAAGGGCAGAAGGTCTTGGGTGTCGGGTGCTGGGACAGGGAAACGTCAAAGTCAACTCTAACTGATTTGGATAGAAGCGATTTGTCTTGCTGGATACGTCATTAAAATTCCAAATTACAATACTCAAATTACAAACAATATCAAAATTACAAATTCCAATGATCAAAACATTACATTCACTTATCGGAGTTTTCGCTTTGTTTTGTTTGTTTTGAATTTTGAATTTCGGTCATTGGTATTTATTTGATATTTGTTTTTTGGTGCTTGGAATTTTCATGATAGGGTATTCTACCAGTGTTAGGATGCAGGCGTTGAAATAAAAATGGACAGCATTCCATAATTCTTCAATCTTCAATCTTAATTCTTCATTTCAAGCGCCGTTTCAGTCAGTTTTTTGACGGCAGCCAGATACGCCTGCAGGCCTCGCATGAAAATGTCGTTGTGGTTGGCCTCGGGGATTTTAAGCAGGGTCTTGTCGTCAGCCGGACTGGCGTCGTACAAAGCCTCACCATCTGCAAAGGGGATAATGTGGTCATATTCGGCATGAATGATCAGGGTCGGCCTGTCGACTTGCTTTATTTTATCAACATTGCGAAACCCCTTTTCCTCCTTGAAGCCCAATCGCTCCGCATCGATTCCCAGCAACCGCAAAAGCGGGCCGGCATAGGCGAATCCGCTTTCAATGATTAGACCATCGATATTGGAATCATGCACCGCTGCCAGCTCCAGTGCAGACGCGCTGCCCAGAGATCTGCCCATCAGGATGATCGGGCCGCGCCACTCGTTGGCCTGCAGCCAGTTGCAGACATATTTAAAAATGATATGGCAGTCCGTCATCATGGCGCTGACAGTCGGCCGGCCCGTTGAACGACCGTATCCCCGATAGTCCACCGCCAAAAAATTGATTCCCATCTGATTGTAGACGCCGCCCAGCTCGTCATAATCGGCAACAATCTCGCCGTTGCCGTGGAAAAACAAAATATTGGGACCGGCAGGCTGCACCATGTGAAAGCGAGCTCCGATGGCTGCATCATCTGCAACCGGTATCATTTCGTCCGTCGCGCCTGATGCTGAAGATTCCGACCGAGCCGAGGGAAATGGCGAATCGGATTCAGCCCGCGGGTGAAACAAAAACATCAGCACTTCCGGTCGATCCAGGACCGAGTAGTCGATAGGGGATTGGGTAGTCATAGTATTTTCTTCCTTTGATTGTAAAAGTTATGCCTCAGACCAGCGAATAAGGTGAGGCTAGACCGTTATTGAACGTCGAACATCGAACGTCCAACTTCCAACATTGAATATTGCATTCTGGCGATTTGACCTTAATTGTGAATTGATCAATTTACTTTGACAGAGATTTGTCCTACTGCCATCTACCGTTTCCGAGTACATATTAAATACAGGCAAGTTGATTGCAGATTGAGATCTTCGGACAGGCTTTGACACGTTTTGCTAATTCTCAAAATCGATTGAGCGCAGCGACACCATATTGGACGTTCGACGTTGGACGTTCGATGTTGGGCGTTCAATCCTCTCATTATTCCAACAACGTGAAGATAACCATAAACTTACTCCAAAACTAAAACCTGGCCCTCCGGACCGGGGTTCTTTACTCGATTTCCCGCACCGCCAGCACGCGGCAGCCGGCTTTATCATGGACATCTACCGTGAAAGGGCTGCCGAGATTATAATTAAAGGCCACCGGCAACCCTAAGGCGCTGTTCGAGCTCCAAACCAGTATACAGCTGATTTGGATTTGAGGAACTATTTTGACCGAATGGCCGCATGCTGCTTCATAGCCACTGTAATCCGGGCTATCAAGGTACAGGCCCTCCAATTCTGCGATGGTCGGCAGCCGCCAGTTTTCATACTGTCGGCTGACAGAGTCTGACAACCGGTTTTTTATCCAGGACTGGGCGTCTTTCCAGTAAATATCGTCCTGGTTGTCGGTTTGAGTCCACATCAGTCCCGATGTTGCATCGGTGACCGTGCCGTCGTTGTTTTGGGTAAAGCGCTCCTGTGCCAGGGCCGGGAATGATTTTAAACCAGCCAGCTCTGTGAGGAAGACAAATAAGGCGACGATAAAATAACGTTTTTTCTGCATGATGACCTGCTCCCTCGAATTCGAGGTTGGCAGTTGAGTCTATCGATCCGAATAGGGCACGAACCCATATTTGCGATATATATTCTGGGCGGTTGGCAGCCGTAAAAAATTCAAGAACTTTTGGGCGTTGTTCGGATGAGGCGCATCCGCCAGCCTGCAAGCGTAATAGTTTATGTGGTCCCTGCGGTCAAGTTTTTCCCCCGGTTCGACCACATCATGCTCCAGGCCTCGGGTGGCAGCATGTGCAGCTTCGGTGGCCCAGACCGGACCCACGTCCACTGTGCCGCCGGCAATGCGCAACGGTGTTTCGCGATGATGCACCACCGTAAAAACAGTTGTCCCTTCGGCGCGCTTTTCTTCCATAATACGCTCGACCAGTTCGTCTCCACCGGCCTCTCGGTACATATCCATGATATGCACCGCGATATCTTCATTGGCCGGATCCGGCTGAGATATACGCACCGAGTTACGACCCAGATCCGTTACACCTTTGATGGCGGCCGGGTTGCCGGGCGGCACCATCAAGGTCAAGCGATTGTGAAGGTAGAGGTAGTAGTCATTTTCCCTTATACGTCCGGCAGCTTCCAATGTTTGCATCGATTTGGCGCTGACGGAAGTAAATATATCCGGGTATATTTGAAGCAATTCTCCGTTGTAAACCGCTCCGCCGGCCATAATTTGCTTGAGCTCCAATCCGGGCGGCAGCGTTTCGTAGAAAATTTTTTTGATTGTCGGATTTTCGGTTTGAAATGCCGCGATGATTTCCGCCATGGCCATGAACTGGTTGCCGGCCATGAACAGCACCAGGTCCGCTTCCTGCACCAGATGCAGGCCGTGCAAATCATCGGACCGCGATGATGGAATCACCGGATAGGAATCCTCGACCGTCATGTCGATTTCAGGTTGATGGGCATCCTCAATGTATTTGAGAGCCCAGGCTGCAATTAGGTTGCCGGCATAAAACGAATCCTTCCTGTTCATCAGCAGGTGGTCAGCCCGGTCCAGGGAAACGAAGCTTTTGGGATGGCGTGCGGCCTGGAATATTTTGGCCGCGTTATCGATGCTGACCGTATCGTCGGTCGGCGAGTGCAGAATCAGCAGGGCCTTCTTCAGATTGCGGATCGTTTTCTGCATAGGGACCGTTGCGAGGTCATCAAGAAACTGTTTTTTTATCTTAAATGTTCTGCCCGCCAGACAGACATTGGCTTCGCCCCGGCGTTCAATGATCGCCTGTGATTCACCGAGGGCGTGGGTCACATGACGCGGGTCGGCCGGTGCGGCAATCGTAATCACGGCCACCGCAGACGGTATTTTCGCGGCTGCCTGCAAAACAGCCGCCCCGCCCAGGGAATGACCGACTAATATCTTCGGCGCACCGTAATTTTGCGCCATGAATTCAGCGGCGATGATCAGATCGTCGACGTTGGATGAAAAGTTGGTATCGGCAAAATCCCCTTCACTTTCCCCCAGTCCCGTAAAATCAAAGCGCATCACGGCGAAGCCTTCCCGATTCAGAGCGCGGCTGATGTTGCTGATGGCCTTAATATTCTTGGTGCAGGTAAAACAATGGGCGAACAGAGCGTATGCACGCGGTTTAAGGTCGTCGGGCCAGTCCAACCGGGCCGCAAGCTTCTGACCGGCTTTATTGGTAAAGGCAAGATTTTTAAACCGCATGGCGACTCGCTGGAAAAAAAATTTGCGGTTATACTGAAAGCTCAAGTCATGCACATTTAACCACGAAGGGCACGAAGCACACGAAGAAGGGATGTCGGTTTACGCTGTTCTTCCTTCGTGATCTTCGTGTTCTTCGTGGTGAGATAGCTTACGATCGAATTTAACTTAGATTTTATGGATAACCGCGAAAAATTTTTCCCCGTTAGCTACCCAGCAATATTGAAACCTAAACCGCTCGACCTATGTATAGGGCAATTCTGCAGTTGAGTCCAGTTCAAATTTCTACGTATCCGGACATTGCGGAGTCACGGACTGCACTGTTCTGCCGTAATTTATGCCGGAATGAAATTGATGAACGCAATTCATTATTTAAACGGCTTGACATTTACAGCATGTTTATTTATAAATCAGCTTGCCTGCTAGAGTTTTAATACCTCTCCGGTAGGAAGCCGTTTCGGCGACTGGGCGGTTTTTATCAGCACTTCCGATAAGCGTTAACCTGACCGGCATTGATTGGGAATTTGCCGCCAGCGGCCAAAGCGGTGTCGCCACTCAATTTAAAATATCAACGTATACCATTTTACGGTTTGTGACCATGGCCCGTAAATCGAGATCCCGGACAGACCGTACTGAACTTCCCGCGATCTCGCTAAACCTATAACCCAGATTGCGACCGAAAAGGAGGGCTCAACATGAAAGGGAACGCAACCAGAGGATTTTTCATCATTTTATTCGCAGTCATGCTGATGTTATCCGGAACCCCGGTAAAGGCCGAAAAGCCGATTATCATCGGCAGTCCGCTTTCTACCGCGTATCTCTATGGTTGGGATGCCGAAAGAGCTATTAAATTGGCCATATCCGAGATTAACGCTGCCGGCGGTGTCAATGTCGGCGGCCAAAAACGGCCGTTCAAAGTAGAAGTCATCGATACCCGGGATCTGGAGCCCGGTGTTCCGGTCAGTGAAGCCCTCCTGGCAGTTGAAAAACTGATATTGGATAAGAATGCCGATTTCATCGTGGGGGGGCCGGTTCGCTCCGAGGCCGCTCTGGCCGCGATGCCCCTACTTTCCAAATATAAAAAGGTCTCCATCCTGACCACCGGTGTTCTGACCCCCAAATATCACGCCATGGTGGCCAAACAGTATGACAAATTCAAATACTGCTTTCGCATCCACGGCGAAGCCAAGAACCTGGTCGGGGAAATGTTCGCGAATTTTACGGAACTGAAGGAAAAGCACGGGTTTAATAACCTCTTCATTATCGCCCAGGATGTCTCCCATGCCCGGGGAGCGGCCAAAGTGATGAATGCCGTGGCCTCCAAAAAGGGCTGGAATGTAACCGGCGTGGAAATCTATCCGACCGGTGCGACGGATTTTTCCATGGGACTGCTCAAGGCCAAGAAATCCAAAACAGAGATCATCAACATCTGGATGGATATGCCGGAAAGTGCGATTCTGTTGAAACAGTGGTACGAGTTGAAAATCCCGGCCCTGCCTTTCGGATCCACGCTGGCTGCGGCTGAACAACCGGGCTTCTGGAAAGCAACCGAGGGCAAGGGGGAGTTTACCCTTTGCAATGTTGTCAACGCCGGCAATGCTCCATCAGAAGCAACCCCCTGGACCATGAAATTTTATAAGGCGTATACCGACATGTGGGGGGTGGAACCCGAAGGACTGGGAACATCGAGCAGTTACATGGCCGTGTATGTTCTGCGGGATGCCATCGAACGGGCCGGCAGTCTGGATTCGGATAAGGTCGTCACTGAACTGGAAAAAACCGATGTCATGGGCGTCTACGGTCGGCTACGCTTCGATCCCAAGAGCCACCAGGTGATTCCGGCAACCGATCCCGAGAAGGGGGCCGTGGGAAGTATTTTACAGTGGCAGGCGGGCAAGCGGATTGTCGTTTACCCGAAGAGTATTGCCACCGGCAGTATCCAACTGCCGCCCTGGATGGGCAAGTAGCCGGCATAAAGACCTGCCGGAGTGTTGGAGTTCTGGAGTGTTGGAGTGTTGGACGAATATCAAACCTAATTGATAAAATTTCATTTTAGATAGTCTATCGCTATAAATTCGAGTTTGGTCAATGGAAATGGGTGAACCAAGTTCAAGGAGCTGTGATTAAATTTTTGACTACCCGGTAACGCGCCCGGAAAGGTTTTTTCCACTACTCCCTTACTCCATTACTCTTGATGGCTGATTTATGAGCCTTCGCAGGTCGCAAAACAGAGTTTAGCCATCTGTACCAAGATTCTTTACTTTGGGTAAGCACGGATTGACCTGAACCAGAACTGCCGCTACCGACGGCTTTATCGGAAACTGTATGCAAATCATAATTTACGGAACCATCAACAGCGTCTCGCTGGCGCTGTTTGCGCTGGGATTTGCCATGGTATACGGCGTGAGTCGTCTGCCCAATTTTGCCCACGGTGCCCTGTATGTCCTGAGCGGCTTCATCACCTGGACATTTGTCAACTCCCTCGGGTTGAATTACCTGATCAGCATTTTGCTGGCGATGATCGTTACCGGAATTTTAGGCGCCCTGATTTATCAGTTCGTGCTGATTCGAATCCGGGGCATGGAAATTTCGGAAATCATGGCCACGTATGCTATCGGGCTGGCCATCCTGGAGGGGCTCAGATGGGGCGGCTTTAAAGGAATGACCTATACCCTTCCGGCCTTTATCGACGGCAGCGTGGAAATATTGGGCATACCGGTGGATTACCAGCGGTTGCTGGTTGTCGCTATCGGTGCCGGAGTTGTGGTGCTGCTGTGGCTGTTTACCCATTTCACGCGCATTGGTATGGCCCTGCGCGGCATGGCCCAGGACGAACGCGCCGCCATGATGCTGGGGATCGATTCCGATTTGATGGCCCTGGCGGCCATGGGTTTCGGGTCGATGCTGGCTGCCCTGGCCGCCATTCTGCTGCTGCCGCTGGGCAACATTGTGGTGGAGTCCGGCTACAATGTTCTGATACTGGCCATCGCTGTCTGTATTGTGGGCGGGCTGGGAAGCTGGGTGGGAGCCGTGCTGGCGGCATTTATTATCGGTTTCGCCCAGATCCTGACCGTCGTGTACCTTGGATCCCATTTCCAAATGGTGGTTGCCCTGCTGGCGATCATTTTCACACTTATCTTGAAACCCTCCGGATTGTTCGGACGTCAGAAAGAACTGGAAGAAAGAGTATGAACCCGGAAACTGAGCAGCGCCGCAAGGAAAGACTGGATCGGGGAGTCAAAATCCGCTCTGACGGTCTGTATGCCCTCATGTCCTGGCGGGAACTGAGTTACCTGTTATTTCCCAGGCTGGTGTTGATTGTCGGAATTCTGATCCTGCCCCTGGTGATGCCAACTATGTACTGGCAGCGGGTAATCTCAATTGTCTGTATTTATGCCATGCTTGCCCTGAGTTTCGATTTTCTGGCCCATCACGTGGGACTGGTGTCCTTAGGCGGCGCCTTTTTTATCGGAACCGGCGGCTACATTGCGGCACTTTTGAACACGTCATTTGGGCTGCCGCCGGTGCTGACGATCCCCATCGCCACAGTCGCCGGAGCGGTCTTCTGCACCCTGCTGCTGCTTCCCTGTCTTCCCCTGCGGGGCGTTTATTTTGCCATCGTAACCCTCATGTATCCATTGCTTCTGGCCCGGGTCATCGAAGCTCTGGACATCTTTGGCGGTACGGATGGAATCCTGGGCGTGGAGAGTTTTGCCAATCGCTGGATCGAACAATACTTCATTATTGCCATGGTTCTGCTGTTTTTATTCGGTTCGCGGCGACTGATGACCCAGGACCTGGGTCTGGTTTTGCGGGCAGTCAAAGACAATGATCAGGCGGTTCGGGCATCCGGAATGAGCGTCACCTATTATAAGACTATCGCGGTGTTTATCGCTTCGGCCATGGGATGTCTGGGCGGCGCCTATCTGGTGCACCTGTACATGTGGGCCGGCCTGTCGATGCTGGCACTGGATTTTTCGATATTGCCCATCGCCGCAACCGTTATCGGCGGCAGCGGTACGCTGGTCGGCCCGGTGCTGGGTGCCTTTATTCTGGTACCCATTTCGGAATTGCTGCGGGCATTCGGCACCCTGCGGATTGTATTCTACGCCCTGATCCTGCTCGGATTTATTATTTTCCGCAGCGAGGGGATCATGGTTTACGGCCAGCGCAAATATCATCAATTTGAGAAATGGGTCAAGATATGAGTGCGCAACCGATTCTCCGGGTCAACCAGGTAACCAAAACAT
The DNA here is from genome assembly GCA_030066155.1 of Desulfobacterales bacterium. Taxonomy (GTDB): domain Bacteria; phylum Desulfobacterota; class Desulfobacteria; order Desulfobacterales; family JAFDCJ01; genus JAFDCJ01. The sequence goes on from JASJCE010000019.1 coordinate 22,126, forward strand.
TCGGCGGCATTTTTGCACTGGATGAGGTCAGCTTCGATTTATTCGAAGGCGATATCCTGGGTGTCATCGGTCCCAATGGTTCCGGTAAAACGACCCTGGTGAACAGCATCACCGGCTTTATCAAGCTGACAGCGGGAGAGGTATTGTTTCGGGGCAAAGTCATCAGCGGCAAACCGGCCCATAAAATTGCGGATATGGGTATTACGCGGACATTTCAGATTATGCGGCCCTACTACAGTCTTGCTGCCTATAAAAACCTCGTGATCCCCCTGTTTTCGCCCCGCTCCAAGCGTACTGGCGGTTGGCGGGGTGGGGGCAAACTCGGAGATCGGAACACCGTCAGCATCGATATCCTGGAAGAACTGGGCTTTGAGCGCGAATCCTATGTGCCCTATAAAATGGCCTCCAGCCTGCCGACCGGCTACCTGAAGCGACTGGAACTTGCGCGCTGTCTGGCCCTGCGGCCTGAAATCATCATTTGCGATGAAGTGTTTTCAGGTTTGAGTGCCAGCGAGATCGCCAGTATGGTTCCCCTGATCGAACGTCTGCAGATGGAAGGCATTACCTTGATTATGATCGAGCATCGACTGCGGGAACTCTTCAGGGTCGCCAACCGGGTCCTTGTATTGAATTTCGGGGAAAAGCTCAAAGAGGGAACACCGGAGGAGGTCATGGCCGACGAGAAGGTCAGGGAAGCATATTTCGGATCCGAGGAAGTCGAGGAGGCGATGGACTATGATTGAAGCAAGCGGTCTGATGGTCTTTTATGAAAATATGCTGGCCCTGAACAATGTCGCCATCCGTTGCGAGAAAAATCAGATCGTCGGCGTCTTCGGCGCCAACAGCGCCGGTAAATCGACCCTGATGTACATGCTGTCCGGTATTATCGAAGACATCCGCAAGAAAGAAGAAATGGCCGGCGGTGAGCGGATTAGCGTGCTGGGGAACATCCGCTACCGCGGCGAAGAGATCATGGGACTGAAGCCCAGCCGGCGCGCCCGAAAAGGACTTGTATTGTGTCCGGAAAGACGCCGCATATTCAAAGAGTGTACGGTACTCGAGAATCTGCGGATCGGCGGGTACCTGGCTACCACCGCCCAGGCCAAAGAGACGCTCGAGTATGTATTCAAAGTATTTCCGGCACTGGAAAAGCTTCAAAAACGGATCGGCGGTTTTTTAAGTGGAGGGGAGCAGCAAATGCTGGCCATCGGGCGGGCGTTGATGGCGCAGCCCAAATTGCTGCTGCTGGACGAACCGCTGCTGGGTTTGAGCCCGCTGATGCAGGCCATCCTGGTGCGGGCGACCCGGGAGATCCGGGATGAAAAGGGCATCTCCATTATCGTTACGGAACAGTATGCCAGGCCGGTTCTGCCGATTGTGGACTATGCCTTTATTCTCGAAAACGGAGCGGCCGTGCTGGAAGGCACCCGGGAGGAGCTGATGAACAATCCGGATATTCGGTCTGCATACTTTGGAATTTAATTATTCCGCTAATTAATCCGCCCTGAACAAATGGCGGCATATTAAGTTTGGAAATGCGGATTTAAGACAACAACGTGTGCTTTACCAAAGATTTCGCGGATTAATTAATTTTCTTAATCCGGCTTCAACTTAGAGAAATAGTGCATAATGAACCAGAATGTAGAAGCATTAGAGCGGGAGTTGACGTTTACACGATTTGACGCCATGTGTGAGCGGTATCCGGAGAAAACGGCTGTGGTTTATCTGGGGGAGCGGTTTTCTTTCTCGCGGTTGCAGAATTTGAGCGAGCGATTCGGCGGTGCGCTGGTCGATCTCGGCGTCGGCAAAGGCGATAAGGTCATGATCTACATATCCAATTGCGTTCAATGGATTATCGCCTTCCTGGGTATTCAGAAAATCGGAGCCGCCATTGTGCCGGTTTCACCCATCTACACCTCTCACGAACTCGAATACATGATCACGGACTCCGGAGCCGAAACCGTCATCTGTCTGGACACCAATTTCTGCTATGCCAGTGAGGTTCTGGCAACGACGGGCCTAAAGCAGATTATCGTCACCAACCTGGCGGATCTGCTGCCGCCCTGGAAACGGTATCTGGGGGTGCTGTTTGACAAGATCCCCAACGGCAAGGTCAGTCCCGGTAAGGGTATATATTCCTTCAAAAAGTTGTTGACGCATGCGCCGCTGAAGGCAAGGGTCGAGCTGGATCCCTGGAAAGATCTTTCCTACATTCTCTACACCGGGGGAACCACCGGCTTTCCGAAGGGCGTTCCGGGTAACCACATCGGGATGGTTTCCTATGTCAACGATGTAACGGACGATGTGGCCGGAGACTTTCTTCTTGAGGGCGGTGATGTCTATATCGCGGTCAATCCGCTCTTCCACATCATGGCCCTGGGGCTGTTCATGGCCATTGGTTTAAACAAAGGCAACACTACGGCTCTCATGCCCACGCCCCAGGTCGACGCCATTCTCGAAACCGTCCAGCGTCATCGGGTGCGCTGGTTCCTGGGGGTTCCGGCGCTGTATCGGATGATCCTGGAAAATGACCGTCTTGACCAGTACGATCTTAGTTCTCTGCGCTACTGTTACTGTGGCGGCGACGTGCTGCCGCTTGAAGTCTTCAACCGCTGGCAGGAACGCTTTGGGATTCCCATCTATCAGGTTTACGGGTCCACCGAAGCCGGCCATGTCACCTACAGCCGGATCAACGAAAATCCCAAACCCACCACCCTCGGGCTGCCCCTGAAAAGCCGGGAGTGCATCGTGGTGGATCCCGAAACCCTGGAGCCGGTTCCGGTTGGCGAAATCGGCGAGCTGCTGGTGACATCGCCTTACACCATGAAGGAATATTGGAACAAGGCCGATGAAACCCGGCTCTCTTACGTGGACATCGACGGTAAAATCTTTTATCGCATGAGTGATTTTGTCAAACAGGATCCGGACGGCGAGCTCGTTTATGTCGAGCGTTCGGCGGATATCATCAAGCACAAGGCCTTTCGAATATCCGCATCCGAAATCGAAGCCGTATTGCAGGATCACCCCACAGTTATCGGTGCCTGCGTCGTCGGGGTGCCCGATCCCAAAGTGGGGGAACGGGTCAAGGCCATTGTGGTTTTAAAGACCGACGCCAAAGGGGTTGGCGGAGCGGAACTGCTTCAATGGTGCCGGGACAGACTGGCATCCTATAAAGTACCGGGCTATATCGAATTTCGGGACATGCTGCCCAAATCCAAAGTCGGCAAACTGCTGCGCCGCGAAATACGCGAGGAAGAGCGCCGACGGATTTCCAAAGAAAAGAGCTAGGATCATATTCTGACCCGATTCTTCAGCACACGGCAGCGAACATTCTAATAATTTCCTGATTGTCAAAACATAAACTCCAACTATCAAATTCCAAATTACAAATAAATTCCAAAAAAAGAAATCTCAAATTCCAAACCATCGCATTGGTCATGCTTTAAATGACAGCCGTTGTCAAACGATTAGTGTTTGGATCATTGGAGCTTTGAATTTGGATATTGTTTGATATTTGTTATTTGGTGCTTGGAATTTTTAACCGGGAATTATCGGCAAAATTTGGTTCCCCGACCTTTGTATTGCAATCAAGTTACGTCGCTGATTTCGAATAGCGTTGTTGATGAACCTTGGCCTCTTTGCGCGGCGGGGCTTTGAGCGCATCTTTGGGTTTGCCGATGGGGATGAGTCCGGCGATTTCGAGGTTCTCGGGTACATTCAACGCAGCCTGCATTTTTTGCGGTGCAAAGAACGTGAACCAGAGCGACTCCAACCCCAGATCAGTTGCCGCCAGCATCATATTTTGAATGCAGGCCGATGCTGCCTGCATGGCACCGTATTTTTGATCGAAATAACTGCCCAGCCCCCCTTTGCCCGGATCGACCACAACCGCGATCAGGACCGGTGCCGTTTCGATAAAATCCATGCCATACTTTCCCGCCCAGCCGGGCCCGCCGCTGTCAACAACGGATTGCCGGGCCGCCTCGGCTATCTCTTTGACTTGGGTTTTGAGCTGCGCATCGGTAATCACAACAAACTCCCATGGCTGCAGATTCAGGGGACTGGGAGCCCACAGACCGGCTTCCAGGATTGCGGATATTTGATCATCGGTAAGGGGGGTGCTCTCAAAGGCCCGGCAACTGCGTCTTGCTTTAACCAGATCTCTAAATTCCATAATCATCTCCTTTAATTTCTCCACCTAATTTATCCGCCTAAAAATTATATGGTTTAAGTTTCCATAGTGAGAATTCCCGCCAAATACTTTCTATAAAAACAAGTCTCCGGATAAATTAATTTTTGCTTCGCAGGTTTTACTTATCCTGATAAAACGGTTTCAGGGTTTGATTGATGTCTTCCGGAAACGACATGCAAAGACTTTCGTTGTATAGGTTGCGAAGGGCACCGATATCGGGTGTGCCCAGGGCCTGGTTGAAAAATGTGCGCGGCGAGAAAACGAGATGTAGACGCGTAAAATTATCTTCACGGGCGCCGGGAAAGAGGTTCATGTTAAAATTGTAAATACCCATTTTGTCGTAGGCCCTCATGGCCCGGACCAGTCCGTCTGCGATATCCAGCAGATCGGCCTCTGTCAGCTCCCGCGTGCTGCAGACATCCTCGAAAACCGCCAGTATATCTCCGGCAACACCCATCGGCGCGTAGGCACTGAACCAGTTGATGCGGCCGATCCGGCTCAGATAGCGTTCGCCGTTTTCAATTTCAGCGGCGCTGTAATCGTCCCAGTAGTTCGTGCCGTTGGTTTCCATGTATTTCCTGGCGGCCGCCAGTTCTTCCCGCATCAAATTTGGCGCAAATGCGGAGGCAAATACCTGCAGGTGGGGATGGATCAACGAGCTTCCTGAGGCCGGCATATAGTTCCAGTTGATGAGATGGTAAACCGACTCCGGGTGATCGATCTCATCCAGCCGGCGAAAGAACTTCAGGGCCAGGGCAAACGAATCCGCAATGCGCCGGGGTTCGATCTGCGTCATGGGAATGTAGTGAATGCTTCCCAGGGTGGCAACTGCTCCGAGGCTGTCATAGGGGGCGATATTTGGAAACAGTACCTTGTCATCGAGCTGCATCCGGCCCTCGGCAATAATGTCCTGCGGGAAGCAGGGCGTCACCTCCAGCACTTTATCGGGGCAAAACGGACACCATTTCTCGGTTCCGGCCACGAGCCGGTCAAAATCAGGTTTTTCCCACTTCAAGGCCATAAAGTGGCAGATACGGGCGGTTCGGCCGGTCAGCGGATCGAGGCGAATTTCACTTGGAATGACCTTGCGCGCCATCTCCTTCGACGGATCCAGAATGACCGTCTCTCTCGAAAAAGATTCAAATTTCATACGCCCTCCATGGGGTGTAGTGGTTAAGTTAAATTTTTGATTGGGTAATTACTCCGCCCTGAAATATAAATTCCTCAGACTAAAAGCTTGTTCTTTGATTTTTTAAATAAGTTTTCAAATTGAAACTGCTGCGGATTAATTACATTATGCTGCGCATATTTTTTATGTGTTACGGATCAATTAGTTGAACAGTAGAGTGGAAGAATTCAACTATCTACGCTCTGATTCCATCCAAACTGTCCAAAGCATAATCGGTTTTACAAAACTAAAGAGAAATTTAAAAAATGCGCAGCATCAACTGATTTATCCGCGCCCGTTACGAATCAAGCGCTTTCTATCATGGATTCAATTTTGAGAATTGAGTGCATCATTTCCAGGCGGATAAATCAATAGAACAACTCTGAGTATATCAGCGAACCCGGAAAGCGCTCGTCAACCAGCCAGGTGACATCCCGAATCATCTCCCGGCGCCCGCACAAATAAAAATCATAGGCTGCCGCCGGCAAGTGTCGTTGCAGCCAATCGGTTACCCTGCCGCGAAAATAAGATGTTTCGGCTTGATACTCGCCGGAAATGCAGGGAATGTAGCGGTCTGCGTCAGCTTCAAGTTTCGATTGATAGTAAAGGTCCTGAGGATTGTCGACCCCGTGTATCAGGGTGAAGCCTGTGACTCCTGAACCAGCCATCGAGCAAAAGGGCGCGATACCGGTGCCGGTGGCAACGAATATGGGCGGCCGCGATGATGGCTTGAACGTGAAGTACCCGTCCGGCACAGAAATACTGAATCGGGTACCCATGTCGGTACTGCTGAGCAATGTGGAAAACTTGCCGCCATCAACCTTACGGATGCAAAATCTGATGTCACGGTCCCCTGGGGCCGAAACCGGGGTATATTCTCTGTGAGAATGCTGATGATATATACGAATGCGCTGGCCGGAAGTTATGCGATAAGATGACGGTTTGCTGAACTTGATTTCAAATGTTCTTTTCGAAAGCCACCGTCTGCCGATCAACTCGGTTGCATGAGTTTTTATTTCTGCTTCCAAAGCGTATCCGATACTCCCTGAAGATGATTGCAATATCTGGCAAGTACGAAGAGGTAGTCCGACAATCGATTCAGGTAAATCAGTGTTATTTTAAATTGTGCGGCGGCATTGCCAGCGGCGTACTCATCTTCGATGCGCGTGACCTTGCGCTCGGCCCTGCGGCAGACGGTGCGACATATATGCGCCCATGCTGCCGTCGAATGCCCGCCCGGCAGGATAAAGCCGCTCAATCCGGGTAATTGCGAATCCATCTCATCGATGGCCTGCTCCAAATCCGTTACCCGGCTTTCGGCAACTGTCTCCAAAGAATCGATAACCGGTGAATTAGGTGTCGTCGCCAGAATCGCACTCAGTTGAAAAAGGTCGGCCTGTATTGTCTCCAATTGATCAGACAGCTCGTCATCTTTTCCTTTCAGCTCCACGATTAGGGCCCCCAGCAATGAGTTCAATTCATCGACATCTCCATAGGCCTCAATGCGCCGATCGCCCTTATTGACCCGCTCTCCGCTGAACAGGCTGGTTTTTCCTCGATCTCCCGTACCGGTGTATACCTTCATAGGGTCATCCACTCTTAGTTCTATTCGGTTTCTGCACAGAATGTTCAGACCATGGTAGGTTGGGTTGAGCGTCAATCAGAATGACGGGTTTCGTACCTCAACCCAACCTACAAAAGCTGGATATCTAACACGATATGTTGCCATACAGCGAAACCCAACAAATCGCTGAAAATGAAATACGGCGTTCAATCAAAACCTAAGCGCTTAAGCTTGTATCGGATAATCAGTGACCGGTCAACCTCGATGTCAGCCTTTAAAAGATTTCTTTAAAAAATGTCTGCATGTAGTTCCAGGGCGTTTCATGAAGGCCTTCTGTTCAGATTTATGGTCATGAGCGAATTATCGTGCTGTCAATAGGCCTAATGGAACATAATAGCGCCTGACTTGAAGTCAACCTGGCTCTGGAAGGATTAGATCGTGGTTTTCTCGAGGCTGCCGCATCAGTACAAAAACCGGCAATGCCGAACGTTTTTTTAGAGCTCTGCTCTAACTGCGCCGGTAATTGTAAACGCCATTTCGTTCGTCATTCAGTATTTGCTTCATGGTCACTCCATCCATATTGCCGCCGCTTAAGATAATGCCGATGCGACCCTTGTGGCTGATGGATCCATTTAACAGCGCGGCCAGGCCTAATGCTCCCGATGGCTCCACGACGATCTTCATGCGATAGAAAAGAAATTTCACCGCTTCCATAATGGCTGCTTCGGAAACGGTCTGCATATCATCGACATATTCCCGTACCAGACGAAACGTCAATTTGCCTAATGAGGGGGTTCGCGTTCCGTCGGCAATGGTTGGCGGATTATGAACGGTGTGCAGCGTTCCGGTGCGAAATGATTTGGTGGCGTCATCGGCCAACTCCGGTTCGACGCCAATGACCCGGCAGGCGGGATGCAAGCCTTTGGCGGCCACTGCGGATCCGCTCAGCAGCCCGCCGCCCCCGCAGGGCACCAGCAGCATATCCAATGATTTGAGATCCTCAAACATCTCGAGCGCAGCCGTGCCCTGGCCTGCCACAATATTGACATGATCGTAAGGCGGGATCAGGGTGTAATTGTGCCGGCCCAGAAGGTCTTTTGAAACTTCCTCGCGGGTTGTCTCCGCAGGATTGTATTCAACGACCCGTGCACCGTATTCCTCGGTCGCTGTGCGTTTGACCGCCGGGGCATTGTCGGGCATCACCACGGTTGTGCGGATGCCGAGGATGCGACCGACCAGGGCCACGGCCTGGGCATGATTGCCGGAGGAATATGTGATAACCCCTTCTTTTCTCTGCGCGTCTGATAACTGCGACATCGCATTGTAGGCGCCGCGAAATTTGAACGCTCCCATCCGCTGAAGGTTCTCACATTTAAAATAAACTTCGGCACCGGTCATCCGATTCAATGTTTTGGAGGTCATGATCGGGGTGACATGGGCATGGCCTGCCAATCTCCTCTGCGCCGCTTTCACAAGCTCAAAATAGTCCGTCATAGAGCGTTACCTTACTATCCCTGTTTTGTCACTTTTCCGAAATCCAAAATCCGAAATCCAAAATCCCCAAATCCTGGAGCCACAATCTAAAATCCGAAATCCAAAATCCCCATTCCCCCTGTCACCATTCATGCCGCGGCCTTTCTTTCCAGGGATAGCGATCATTTTTAACCCGGGCCCAGTATAACTCGCCGCCGTATCGCCACGGATCGAGGACCATGCCGTTGTCAAACGGATCACCACTGGCGGCAACTACGACACTGTTGTGTTCACGCAGTTCACTGCCGCGGTAGGCAACCCCCCAGTAAAGCTGATAGGTTTTGAGCTCCAGCTGCTGCAGCTGCTTCATCAGGTCTGTCGTCCAGTGGTGACAGAGGCCACGGTCTTTGAAGCCGACACGGACAAGGACATTGTGGAGGACAGCAGGGCGCACCATCCGATATTGATCCGCCAAACGGGCGGAGTGGAACAGCACCGATTCCGCGACCCGATTGGCTTCCTCGACATCGGCATAATCATTCAATTCCATCAAAGCATTCTGCAATGACGCAACTTGGACGCGATCGGCCTCTAGCCCCTGGCTGACCTCCGGCTTAGAACCGTCGGATGACAGCCGGCCGCCCCGATGACCAGCGGCGCAACCGCTCAGAACGAATATTGCCAGTGTATATAGGGCGATATATGATCTAAAGTCTAATCGCATATTTCTTTTAATACTGAGAGCCTGGTCTTCAGGGCCAAGTCAGAGACAATTGGTTCTGTCATAGGCCAAATTTTTGGAGGTTTCAGGTGTCAGGTGTCAGGTTTCAGCAAAAATAATTCATGAATTATGAATTTAGGAATTCAGGAATTGAAGGTATACAATCAAATAAAATTATCAATATTCGAATTCCTCAATTCCTTTGTTCCTAAATCCCTCGATTGAGGGGTTCTGACACCTGAAACCTGAAACCTGAACAGGGCCGTTCGAGATAATTGACTCTTGAACCGCTCTGGGATCGGATTTTTCAGTTATCTTCATAAATCCACACCTAACGCTGTCAATTCCTTTTCGATGATGGCTTCCCAGCCCCGGTTGGCCTTTGGGTTGGCCGGACTGGGATGGGTGATATTGCCGATCGTTACCGGTATGCCGTCGAGGGCACTGAGGGCGCGCTGCATGGTAAACTGGCCGACACCGATGACGAAACGCGGCTTCATTACTTCGATGGTGCGGCGCAGGGCCTTATCGCATACTTCAAAAAGCGCTTTGCGCTCGGCGGCCCGAAGTTGATTGGGCGTGCGGTTGCGGCCGCTTTCTTCAATAAACTGCAGGGGACAGTAATTCGCGATAAAAAACCGGGAGAAAAAGCTCCGCGGCGAGCCGTATTTCTTGCGGGCCCAGCCCCAGATCCGCCGGCCGCTGACTTCGCTGCGTGGACAGTCAAAGCCGGCGACCGGCCGATTCGGATGCATATCAAGCGGCCGGCCAACCGTTTCCTCGATACGCAGCCATTCTCGCACTGCAGCTACTTCGCCGAATGGAATACCGGTTTGAGACATACCCCAGGGTCCTGGATTCATTCCAATTAAAACGATTTCCCGCGGAGATTGGCCGTAGCGGCGCAGATATTCCGTGTAGGGTGCCCTGGCATAATCCAGGGGGTTGTAGACGTGGCTGACCGGTGCGCTGAATTTTAGCGGCTGCAACGCGGCCGCCAGATCATCGGTAATGATATCCAGGTCCAAATGGTTTTCTCCTAACCCAGCACGGACTGCCGTAGACCGATTAACAACAGAATGATACCGATTATCTGAACAATATGGAAGATTCCGTTGTGATCAAATTGCCAGATTACCGTCACGGTAATAGATTTACAGGCCTGGAGCCCAGCCGCCAGGATGCTGACCAGGATTCCGCCCGCGATCAGGGGTGCTCCGGATAATTCGCCGCCAAACGTTATATAAATATAGGCCATCAGGGCAAATATCAAGGCAAGGCCTTCGTATACGATGAAAATGAAAAAATAACCCGGAAATACCAGGGTTGCGGTGAAAAAAACCAATCCTGCTGCGATCAAAAACGGCAGCACCCGCTGGCAGGCCACGCTGCCCCAGACATCGTATACCACACCGGCCGCAAATAGAGAAACCGCCAATGCCAGGCACGCGTTCAGCACCTGCCAGATGCGGTTATGCAACCTGGGGGAAATGACCAACCCGTGGGCAGCTGCACCCAGAGCTGAAGCCAGACCGATCAACCCGATCGCCGCGGACCAAATGAGAATTTTCAAGAGCTCACTGCTATCCGCCGCATTCCAGCCCAGGAACCAGATGCCTCCCAGCGCGACTATCGCCAGGATAACATCGGTTGCGGCTGTTGTTCGTTCCGCCGGATCTTTAATGAATTCCATCATCTGACTGCCGACTTCTGACTTCTGTCGCCTGACAATTTTTATCTCTTTTTACGCTGGGTTTGGTTTTTCAGCCCTTTTTTAGTAATACAATAATTTGGTTCGCTGTCCGGGCCGCAGAGAAAGGAGCCATCCATGCGCTGAAGATATCCTTTCTCCTCCAATATGGCCAGGTCATTTCTTTTGCCCAAATGGTTACCGGGGTAATAGACACCTTTTTTCATTTTAGCCAAAATATCCTTTGTCATGCCTCTGTTCTGCCTCCTGTTCACCCCATGTTTCGGTGTTTCAGCGCAACGATTTCGTTACATCGTAGGAATATCGACCCTTTTTTAGTCAGTTGCCGATTTGCTTGATCATGCAAACCGCACTTGCCGGACAAAGAGATTGAAATTCGGAAGTCTCCTGAATATCCGCCGGCGCTGATTCGCGATGAGCGCTTTGAAAACCATGCTTGTTGAAAAACTGCTCCGCCGTCACCGTCAGCAGATAAAGTGTCTCTATCTTCAGCGATTTGGCATGGTCTTCGATTCTTCTGATCAGATTGGTTGCAATCCCGCGATTGCGAAATTTGGAATCAACAGCCAGAGAACGGAGCAGGGCGCTGTGCGACTTGATCTCAAGCCCGACTACACCCACCAATCTGGGGCCATCAGATCCGAGCAGGAAATGGGTTAACATCGGTAAGGTTATATCTTCATGATGAAGATCGTTTTCCGCCAGCAGCCGCCTTATTTCAGCCTCGTTGTCCTTGGTGGCAAAAGTGTAGATCATAGATACCTGCTATTCGAGATTCGGGAATCACACCTGATAGACATATAGCGGATCGCTGTGCAATGCGCCTTCAGGACGTAGAACCTGAATCGGCTGAAATCCGGGTAACGGGAAATTGCAGGATACGATCAATGTCCCGTTCCGCAACTCGGTTTGGAGCTTGGCCGCCAGCCGGTGCATGACGTCGGGGTAAAGATAGCAGAAAACGACATCCGCGCCGGCCAAATTCTCCAGCCAGAAATTTTTTCGTTTGATCTGAATTCCGCTTCGGCCGATGCTCAGCAAACGCGCCTTGAAATAAGCCAGCAGATTGACTTCAAATCCGATTGCCCGGACCCGATAATATCTCCGGGCCAGCCGCAGAACCCGACCATCGCCACACCCCAGGTCGACAAGCGTCTGCTCGGGTTTCATCGGGACGGCCCTGATAAAAGCGGCCAATCTCGTTCGAGTGGTGCTGACGTAGATGGCTCCCCGGGTGGCCGGCAGCGCAAGAGCTGTAAACATGACATAGGTCATTTTCAGGCCAAACAGGCCTCCCGTTAGGACAATAAAAATCCAGACCCAGATTGGCATAATAACGGTGCGTTTAGGTTGATGGAGGTTGAGCGATTGAACGACAGGGCGAGATTATTTCTGACCACATACTGCGGTGGATGTCAACCCAATATGTTTTGTCACGGAGAGAAAAGGTGCTGGGCGATCAGGACTGAGGACTGAGCATATAGTTGTTTTTTCGCTCGAAAATTTTTTCCCTCAGTCCTCAGTCCTCGTTCCTCAGTCCCAAATTCATCATTCCACATTTAGAGTTCTGACTTGATCGCCTCCAATTCCGCCCGGGCTCCCTGGGCCATATGCAGGCAGTCCGTACTGATGGCGATCAGGGAAAAACCCCCCTGGATGTAGGGTGCCGCCGATTTGGCGGAATCGGCAAAAATGCCCAGTGGAAGTCCGTTTTTGCGGCAGGCTTCATTCACAGAAGCAATTGCCGATTGAACTTCCGCATCCTGAACCTGGCCCATTTTTTTCATGCTGGCGGACAGATCATAGGGACCGACGAGGATCGCGTCGACACCCGGCACCCTGACAATATCATCGATGTTTTGGACGGCTTCGGTGTTCTCGGCCTGCAATATTATCGCCGTTTCATCATTGGCGTTTGTCACGTAGTCCTGAAAATTTAGACCGTAGCCATGGGCCCGGCCAATCCCGACGCCCCGGGTGCCCCGGGGCGGGTATTTGCACAGCTGTACGATCCGCTCGGCTTCGGTGCCCGATTTCACCCCCGGCGCGATGATCCCGGCGGCTCCGATATCCAGGGCCTTTTTTATCCATACCTCGTCATTGGCGGGTATGCGTATGACGCAAGGACTGCGGTGGTC
>JASJCE010000198.1 GCA_030066155.1 Desulfobacterales bacterium
CTATTTAGTCGGCTTATACCAGGGCTTCTGTTTCCGCCAATCCTGATCCTGCAGGTTGTATTTCTTTGAATGTTCATCAAGAACCTTGTTCTGGGCATTAAATGCCGGTCCCCACTCGCCGGATTTGATGAACTCCGACATAACGGGCTCCCGACCCTTTTCAGGAGGCGGCTGCCTCATCGTCCCGGGCACGGCCCAGGATTTGTCCGGCGCAACGGCCATGCGCTCGATAATCTTGTCTTTGGTGATATTCCACATCATCATGTCTGTCGCCATGGAAAGCGGACCGTCGTATGTCTCGCGTATGGAATCATAGATCACATATCGAGTGGCTTCTTCGTTGAAGAAGTGGTAGCCCACCGCATGACGTGGCTTGATTTCGCTCATGACCTTGCCAAAAGACTGCCCGGAGGTGTGGAATTCGCAGCATGCCCGCCAGCCAAGCTGTGGCGGTTGGTTGCCCCAGGTAACCCATATCTCCGGCGGTGGAAAGACTTCATGAATGACGAAATCGGCATCTCTGGCGTACTTGACAAACCACTTGTTGGGGGTTGTGTCGCCGCTGAAGACCATCTTCAGCCCCGCGAATTCGATTGCAAAACTCACGGGTCCGTCTCCCGCGTGGATTGCCGGCCAGGAGCGCACCGTAATGCCGTTTTCCTGATAGACGACTGCATTTTCACCCTTGTAGTCAAACTCGTGGACCTTGATCTGGCCCGGAACCGGTGTAATCTTGAAGGCTCGCGTCTGGTAATCCCAATTGTTGGCCTTGAGAAAATGCTCCACGGCATATTTGGTGCCCATCTCCGGCGTCTGACCGCTGGGTCCCCAGACCTCGAGAGGTACCGGCCTGCCGGCTGTCCAGCCTCCTGCCCACAGAGACGACAAGCCGCCCCAGTGATCCGTATGCAGATGGCTCAAGAATACTTTGGTGAGATACTGGTACGGGATCATCAACGATGAAATATTGCGCATCGCGCCCGTACCAAGATCGAAAATCAACTTTTCGCCATTGCCGAACTCAAAGAGAAAGCAGGCCGAGGCCTGGCCCCGTCGCTGGTCGGGCATCCCGGTGCCGCAGGCAATAACGCGGACCTCATCCTTTGCCAACTTTTCGGTACCGGGATAGTAGACATAGCGGTCCGGCGCTGTTCCTGTGGCGGATGTCACCTTGCCGCCGGCCGCCTGCGCCTCTTTTACCAAAGCTGTCTTCTGTCCGGCCTGCCCTTTGAGCCATCCGGCAGTGTAAACCGCTGACAATGCAATTAGGGTAAAAATGCCGATTACTAATATAGTTAATTTACGTTTCATTTTTATTTCTCCTTTCGATGACAAAATTGAAGCTCTAAGTTACCCCATACCTAAAAAGATATAGGAGCAACGCACAGGCTTTAGTACTCGGCATTTCCTATTATGCAATACGGATGGGCTTATACCAGGGCTTTTAGTTGAGCCAAACCTGTTAAATTCCATATTATAATAATGAAGATACGAAGACTCCTCCTTGAAGTACGTTCTCAATTGCCGGTACGAGATCGGTAGCGATCGATCGCTTAAGCACGAATCCCGAAATACCAGTAGACAATACCTCGTCTATGACGGTCTTCTCGTCATGAACGCTGAGGATGATAAACTTTTGGTTGGGAAAACTGTCTTTAAGCTGGCGCGCAATATTGATCTCTCCGGAAACTGGTATGGAGAGATCTACCACCGCAAGTTCGGGTTTAATTTGTTCTATGGTTCTAAACAGGGAGGGTTTGTCGGCAACCATCACAACCGTATCAAACGTGGTATCCAGCAATCCCCGCACACCTTCCAGCAAGTCCTGGTGTCGATCAGCAACAATTACGGACCCGTATTTCATGTTACTGCTCCCGAAACATGAAGGTAAGAAAGCCAAGGTAAAATAGAGGTAAGTGATGAAATTTAAGTTATCCGGCGGAGTAAAAGCAACTCGGAAAATTACGGGTTTTGACTTGAAAAATTACCAGTTATGATGCCAGCAAAAAGAGGTCGGAAGGAAGCAGGAGAAATATTATCGAGCTTTTAGGGGAAATATTTTGTTATTCGCACTTCATAATCACCCGATTTAAACCGTCACAATACCGCTTTTGATGGCATATCCCAACAACGCGGCACTTGTTTTTAAATTAAGTTGCTCCATCATTTTATATTTATGAAATTCGACGGTCCTGGAAGATATACACAGAATTTCGCCGATTTCCGCAGCGGAATGCCCTTCTGCCAACAGTTGCAGCACTTCTTTCTGTCGAGGGGTCAGTATTTCAGCGTTATCCTGCTTAGGATCTAACCCGTCTTTATAGGCTTGCATAAGATCCCCGGCAATCACTGGGGTTATATAAATTCGTCCTTTGATGGCCTCATGGATCGCCGAGACCAGCTCGGAAGGAGCTGAGTGTTTTAGGACATAACCCGAAGCACCGGCTTCAAATGCCCGTGTTGCGTAGGCCATGTCCGGGTGCATGGTTAGAAAAATCACCTTGATGTCGGGCTTGATCTGTTTAATCTGGCGCACCGCTTCGATTCCGTTGAGCAGCGGCATGGAGATATCCACTACAATTACCTCCGAATGTGTCTTCTGAACCGCTTTTACCAGCGCCCGCCCGTCTTCGAATATGCCCGCGATTTCAAATTCTGGCTCCAACAGATTGCGTAACCCCTCGGTGACCATTCTGTGATCATCGGCCAGTATGACCCGCACCTTCTTCATCGTTGCACCTATATTTATTAACCAGTTATGTCACGATATTATATAATTTCAATTCACTACAGGATTTCACAATATACGCGCCTCAGCAGATCACTTAGATATAGTGGTTGTTTTCCGGGTAAAGGATCTTTCGTAAAGATAATATTAATCAACAGTCAAGTTGTCTATGTTAAATTGTTGTTTTAGATAATATACCATAATGCGAGTTGTTAAGGGCCCGCCGGCACACAGATGTTTAGGACGGTTCCCTCCCCTGGCCGGGAATCTATCGATATCTCACCTCGAACGAGCCGAACCCGTTCCTGCATGCTGACTAGCCCCAGTCCTAATTCATTCTCGGACTCATTAGGATCGAATCCTGCACCCTGATCTTTGATCATCAGATGGATTGAATCATCCTGACCGGCGAGTGCAACATTTACCGACGTACTACCGGAGTGTTTGGCGACATTTCTGAGCCCCTCCTGGACAATTCGGTAGAGACTGACGGCGACCTCCTTGGTGATTTTCAGTGGCATATCCTCAGAATGGAAATCAACTGCAATCCCTTCCCGCCGGGTAAAACTGTTGCATTCTGATTTAACGGCCTCGATCAGCCCCAGGTCGTCTAAAATCGAGGGGTGAAGTTGGCGGGAAATGGCATGGATATCGCTGGAAAGATGCGCCAACTTTTCCCTGACGTTCTGAAGGCTCTCGGCAACTGGATCCTTGGAGTCCTGAAAAAGTTTCTCAATTGTACCAACGTCTATGGCTATAACCGCCAGACGCTGGGTCAAGTCGTCGTGCATTTCTCTTGCGAGCCTGCGCCGCTCGGCTTCCTGAATCGACAGCAGCCTGCCGGCCATTTTCCGTAGGTCTTCCTGGCTTTTTAATAACGCCATTTCCGCCTTCTTGAGATCGGTTATATCCCGCCCAAATGAACACATGAATTCACGGTCGCCGAATTTGAGGTAATTGTTAGCTACCTCAATGTCATGGACCTGCCCATCGCCACTTATCTGTTTGATCTCCAACCGCATAGAGCCCCTCTTTTTTACTTCTTGAAAGTGTTCGGACCATCTATCTTCGGGGAAATCAGGGCCAATATCGGACACACTCATTGAGAGCAACTCATCAATAGTGTAACCCATTTCCTTACAGGCGGCCTCATTTGCATAGAGAAAGCGTCCATCCGGCGCGATCCAGGCTATTCGATCCAATGCGCTATCCATTGAGAACCGCATCATCTGCAATTTTTCCTCCTTCTCTTTTCGGTTGCTAATGTCCTGAGTGATGATGACCGCTGCGGGGATACCATTAATGTGGATAGAAACGGATGTGGATTCTACGGTAATTTTTCTCCCGTCTTGCCTGATCAATTCTATTTCTGCCAAAGGATTATCCTTACCGATTATAAGTCTATCCATCCGTTCGCTGATCAGGTGGTGCGATTCCGGTGCAACAATGTCAATGGCGGGAAGGCCGACCATCTCACCCGGATCGGAAAAGCCGAGCATTCGGGCCCCTGCCGGATTAGCAAAATGAATGCATCCATTTTGGATGGCCATAATTGACACCGGTGCTGCTTCGACCAAAGAGCGATAGCGTGCTTCACTCTCCTTTAATTTTGTTGTTCGGTATTCAACCTTTAGTTCCAGCTCATCCCTTGAAATCATGATCGATTTCAAGTCATTTATCATCTGATTGAATGCGCGGGTCAGTTTTCCGATTTCATTATCGAATTTGGGCTCGACTTGATAATTAAGGTTCCCTTTGGCGATGATTTCCGCTCCCTCCTGCAGTCTGCCTAGCGGTTTAAGAATCGATTTGGCAGTGAAAAAGGAGATGCCAAAGGTTACCAAGGATAAGGAAAAGATGGTCGCAAAAACTACCAATGAGAACGTTTTTTGTTCTGACAGGAGATAATCCTCACTTGCTCTGGCGATATGAAGAGCATCATTGAAAATATCATATAGCTTGACAAGAATTCGACTTTGCAGCCGATTTTCCATCTGTAGAATCAAGACCGGTGAGACGCCCGGTCTTGCATTCTTTTGACTGGTGAGGCTTATGAAAGAGGCTAAGACCGCTTCATGTTTTTTTTTGATTCCTGCCAGAAGGGTTCGATTTCCGGAGTTCGGAATTTGCATTTGCTGAAAACGTCGTGACATTCGGTCGGCGTGCAACTTCCATTGAACCAGCGGGCGCTGCTCGCGATATATCATGTATTCGTGCATGATCAATTTCGACTCAAAAACGTTGCGGGTCAATTCGGCCGCTTTCTTGACGTTGTCAATCTCGATATTGATCCGTTTAAAGGCAACCAAACAGATTGCGCCCGTCGCAAGAGAGGCGATTATCGATGCGACAATGCCGGAGTAAAGCATGGTTTTAACTTTCATTGGATGATCGTCCCAGTTGTTTTATCTAATAAATTATACTAATGCCATCCGGATGCACAGACGCCATGCTATCAAAATAAAAAAATTCCAGGAGGTTGGGGACTTTTTCGCGAGCGATCTTTTGAGTATCGTTCAGCCAGCGGTATTCATCCTCCATGGTAATTAGCAAGGCCATGGGGAGTGCGAATTCATAGCGCATCGAGGGCAGGTTCATTTCAAGCTCGTCTCGGCGAATATTTGCAGCCCCAGCGATGGCGTCGATCGCCCGGGTTGGATTTTTGTGGTAGAACGATTCAGCAAGGTGAATCGCACGTAAAAACCGCTCGGCGGATTGCGGTCTTTTTTCGAACAGATTTCGTCTAGATGCTAAAATGTAAAAATTTTCATCATCCGGCTGGAGAGGCCAAATGGTGGCGTTGGAAACTAACTCTTTCTTTATTTTTGGCAACTGGCGAAAGACCACCACACCCGCGTCAACATCGCCTTTTATAAGGGCCTCTCCTACATCCTTAATGTGCACATCTACCAATCCGACATCCTGTATGCTCACACCATGAAATGTTAGGTATTTGGCCAGCACAAATACCAATTGCGTTCCGAGCATCAACCCCACTTTCTTGCCTTTTAAATCTGGAATCTTTCGAATGCCTTGATCTTTTCGTCCGACGAGTACGAAGAATTCATAACGTGCAATCGATGCACAAATCCGCAGCTCAGGAGAATCTGAACTTTGTTTCACAAACGGAAATTCCCCTGCCGCTGCAAAATCAAGTTCACCACGTTTCAGGGCCTGCAGCGCCATGGCGCCGCTTGGTAACTTGTGGATGGTGACATCCAGACCGTATTGCCGGAAATATTCCTTTGATTTGGCCAGCCACAGCAGCCCAGACAATTCCAACTCGAACATGCCGGTGGCGACGGTCACCTTCTCCATGGGACCGGAATATTGAATTTTATTTTGATCTTCACAGCCGGTCATTAATAGTATGATAGCAGACAGTAATGTTGTTAAAGCTAGTTTCATTGTTTTGACAGATTTGTCCCCTGGTGTTTTTTTTATCCGCTTTACAGCCATAAATTTTCTAATACATGGAGAGATGTCCAAATATCAAATTAACTCAGAACAATTCAGATGGAATCTGGATACATGAATCACAGAAAGGAATCAACAGGCATAGAAAATTTTGGTCAATCCGAGCATCCTCGGTGCACGCTACTCCGTCAAGTATCACGATTATATAAAGCTTCAACTAAGGTAATCAATTTTGGCTTGCCTAAAACTAGAAATGTCCTGCTTTCACAGTTTTAGAAGACACCAAAATTATTTAAGGTTTCATCCTCACATCCTCACAATTTAAAGACAAAAAAACCGGAGTAACGCCAAACAGCATTACCCCGGTTTAATTTTCATAGCAAAATTCTATATAGTTTATTCTTCCAATTGGCTGATAAACTGATCCACCGATAGCGTCTGCCCCAACAGTGGGAATATTTTCTGTTCTGAATGATTTTGTTCTTTCTCTGAATTAGCAGCTGTAGCATCCTTTATTACTGTAACACCATAACCCCTATCATAAGCGGTACGGGCAGTGCTTTCAACACAGAAATTGGTTAAAAACCCACCAATAACTACGTTTTTAATATTGCCTTGCTTTAACAACTCATCTAAATTGGTTTTATTAAAACCACATAAGGTGCACTTACCGCCGACAACCTCATCCCCTTCTTGCGGTTTTAGTTCCTCGATGATCTCTGCACCCCAGCTTCCCTCACGAAAGGCATCGCCGTCTGCTACAGCTTTAACAATACCTTGCATTTGATGGTCTTCGAAATATTTTTCATTAAATACGAAGGGCGAATGTATAACCATAGCCCCTTTTTTACGAGCTTCCTCGGCCAGTTTCATGGCGTTGGGAATCGTATTTTGGCGAGCAAGTTCACCCTTTAGGCCATCATGTAATTTGCCACCCTCTTTACAAAAATCGTTTTGAAATTCTATTAGAACCACTGCTGTTTCTTTTGCCTTCATTGTTGTCGCCGGTTAAAAAGTATACCAAGTTGGCCGGTAAAAAGGTTGCCGTGCTGATAGAGATGGAACAGCTGTAGTATCCGGCGACAAATTCAAGAGTAGCCGGTTTGAAGAAAAATTAACATTGCAATAATTCAGCTGTCAATTGTCTTCTTTAGCTTTTTTTCGATAGCTTGATCCTTCCAGTATAAGCACTTGGGAGTTGTAGACGAGACGGTCGGCAATCGCGGTGGCCACGGTTGTGCTGTCAAAGATGTTTCCCCAATCAGCAAAAGGCAGATTTGTGGTAATCATGGTAGATTTTTTTTCATGCCGTTGACTGATCACTTGGAAGAACAGATTGGAGCCTTGAGTGCCCAGCGGCAGATAACCGATCTCATCAACAACGAGCAGATCCGGAGAATGATAAAAGTTTAGCTTTTTTAGCAAGGAATGGTCAGCCTCAGCCGCCACGAGATGATTGATCAACTCCATAGCGGTGGTAAATAGCACTTTGATACCCTGCTGGGTGGCGGCATAGGCGATGATTTTAGCCAAAAAGCTTTTGCCCACGCCTGGATTTCCAATCAGAATGATGTCCTTTTTGTGGTCGATAAAGTCCAGGTTCAACAACTGCAGGATTTGTTCTTTTTGTTTTTTACGACAGCTGTGGAAGTTGAAGTCAAACTGATCGATGGTGGGTTTTTGCAAGAGTTTTGATTGCTTGAAGCGCAAGGCAATTTTGCTTTGCCGTCGGGATTCGATTTCTAGGGCAAACAGGTGGTCGATGAGCTTTAACGAAGGCCAGTTTTTCTGAGCGGCCATTTCAATGACATTTTGAAGGTTTTGCCAGCAGGCCTTGAGCCGCAGCAGTTTGCATTTTTCAATGACATCTTCAATCATCGCCTTTTCTCCTTTTGAGGATCAGGCTGTCATAGTCGGCCAGGCACGGTTCGGCCAGCCGGATGTGGTTTAAGCTGTCATCTTTGAGTTTGACCGGCGGATGTGATCGTTGCGGGGTCATTTCCTGATACAGTATGTTTTCAATATAGTCGGCACCGTAGGCTTTATGGGAGATGGCTTTTTCGATGGCATAGATTAACGCGGAGCTGCCGTACTCATCTTTGAGTGCCAACAACCGCAGGACATTTTTTTTAATCGGCTGCTTGGCATCGGCTAGGGCATTGAGATATGCGCGGGCCTGAGGTGCTAAGGATGCAAACAGAGCAATCTGGTGATCTTGCCATAATTTTTTCTGGATTTTTTTAACCAACTCTTTATGCGCTGGCAGTTCAATGCGTTGATGCTTCTGCCAGCAGCGGTTATGGATGGCGATAATTTTTTGCCGGTCATACAAGCTGACGTTGTTTTGGGAAGCTTTTAGGGTAATATGTCTTCCGATGGCCCACGGCGGTGTTGTATAGCAGTTGCCGTCAAAGCGCACAGCAAAGTCTTTGTGAACAAGCAGCTGTTTGGTTTCTCGGCAGTCGGGTAACAGCGGCGGCAAGGGTCTCAGCGTAACTTTGGCAAAACGCTCTTTTGGACGCTCACCGGTTGTTTGCTGAACCCTAACGTTGGCCACCGTTGCCAGCCAATGTTTTAGTTGAGCTTGAACATCGGCCAGGGTGCTAAAGGTTCGCAGGGGCCAGAAGTTTTTGCGTACATATCCGATAACGCGTTCTACTTTACCTTTTTCATGAGCCGCCCGGACATTACAGGCTTTGGGAAAGATTTTAAAGGTTGTCAAAAATTGTAAGAAGCTATCATTGAATCGGATCAAGCTGCCCTGGCGTTCGATAACCGCGGTGGGCATGTTGTCAAAGACCAGCTCTTTGGGGCTGCCGCCGAAGAAGCTAAAGGCATTGAGCAAACACTGATGCAGGTTTTGTTGCTTCTGGCTGTGAGTAAATTCAACGTAAAGCATGCGGCTGTAGCACTCGATCACCGCCAGGGCATACAGTTTTCGCGGGGTAGCACCGTAGTTGAGCGAACCAAAATGCCCCCAGTCAATCTGCATCTGCTCGCCCGGCGCGGATTCGAATCGGATATAGGGGATGCGTTTTGCTGGTGCCGGACGCACCGTGCGCAGATAATCTTTTAGGATCGTAATGCCGCCGGTGTATCCTAACGACTGCAGGCGCTGTTTGATAACCACCGCCGAGGCTTTGTGATCGGTCTCCAGCAGCTGTTTAATCTGTTTTTTGTACGGGTCCAGTTTGCTGGCTCTTTTGGCATATTGGTGTTTGGGGTTGGGATCATTGAGGTATTTGGTCACGGTTTTACGACTTAAACAAAGTGTGTCGCTGATTTTTCGAATAGAAAGTCCCTGATGCTCCAGGCGCAGGATTTCAAAAACTGTTTGACGGTCAATCATGACGATACTCCCAGGCTTTTTTTGATGAGCCGATCGATGGTGGCCGGATCGTGGGTTTGCATGTCTTTAGCGGTTTTAAGAGCTGTTGGATCAGATCGGCAGGGTTTTCGCGGCAGCGATAATACCTGGAAAAGGCTGCCGTCAAATGCGATCAGATCCTTTTCAATCAGGCTGTCACGAGCTGCGATGTAATCATCCACACAGATTTTGAGCAGGGTACAGATTTTATCGTAACTGTAATACGACAGCCCGTTTCGGTCGGCCACTATGACTAAAAACAGATAAAGCAGCAGTTGATGATGGCTGAGTGCATTCCAAAATCCGTCCCGTAGGAAACGATGTTCGATAAAGGCAAAAGAGCCACTGATTTTGCGCAGACGATCGGGATAAAGGACTTTTTTGATAATCATGGTGCACCTCCTGAGTATGCCCCTTTTACCGCAGCGGTTTCGGGCGGTCTATCGAGTCCTTTTTTGCAAGATGCACAAAAAATAGTGTAAGTTTCTGGAATCAAATTTATTTTTTGAGTTAACGCGTCCATCTTTGCAAGACCTGCATTGCACGGAATTAGGTAATAAGCACCTGGATTGATTGATTTTAATTGCTTTAACCCGTCCATCTTTGCAAGATGTCGTGCGCGGCGTTTGGCATCGCGTTGTTTTTGCAGCATGCGGTTGCGTTCACAGTACTGTGGATGGCCATCGCGATACTGTCGCCAATAGTCAGGATTCTTTATTTGCCACGATTGGTGACTGTCTTTCTGGTTTTGTCGATAAGCGGCGTCGGTGGCCATTTTGCGTCGTTGCCAAAGGGTTTTGCGCGCCCGTTGGCAGCAGCTATGGTTACAATATTTTTGATCTTTAACTCGTGGATTGGCAATAAAGCGGCGGCGGCAATGCACACAGCGAAGTTTCGGTTTCATGGTGCTCCCTCCTATGGGGACCATAAACCGATTATTTGAAGGTTAAAATCGGAAGGATAAGAACTAAATTCAAAGAATATAGACTTTAAAATTTGTTTTAGGGAAGAAAAAGGAAGAAAATTAGAATAAGGAAATTTTATACCGCCGGTAATTGGGGACTATTCACCGGCCTAAAGTTGGAAACTTTTTCACCGGCGTTAACA
>JASJCE010000199.1 GCA_030066155.1 Desulfobacterales bacterium
ACGCCCCGATTGCCGGTGGCCGAAAGCACATCCTTATAATTTAAAGAGGAATAGCCGACCTGAACGACGACGTCCCCTTCAGGTAGGTCGGTGACCTGTTTCTGCTCGACGGAGCGAACAAACTGTTTGTCATCAGTTTCCGTGACTACCAACGCCTTGAATTCATCCGGTAACGCCATGAGTTTTCTCCCCCTGTGAATTGAAAATTGAAGATTGAAGACTAAGAAATGAAAGATTAAAAATTGAGGGATTTAGGAATTAAGGAATTGAGGAATTCAACTATAGTCAAGATCGACAGAATTCCTTAATTCGTCCTTCGACATTCGTCATTCGTCATTCCATTCGGCCACCTGCCGAAAGATCAGACCCCTCAAGTCTTGCCCTCGAAGCCGATTGTCACGGTATCGCCCTCGACGATCACCGGTACTTTACGAACCCCTTTGGAGAACTTCAACATGTTTTCCATCTGGTCGGGCTCTTTTATAACGTTGCAGTAATCAAACTTCCGGCCGTTTTCGGCAAATGCTTCACGAGCTGCCCGGGTGTACGGTCAGGCATCTTTTCCGTAAATCAGGATTTTTTCTGACATTTATTGTACCTCCACATTGAAATTTGAGTCTCGAAAGCGGTGCGACCGCCACAAGAATCGGATCTACGACACTTTATGACAAAAATATTCTCGCAAAATGCACAGAGGAAAACTCTCGATTATGAATACAACGGAACAGGCGACATTTATTTCAAAACATAAAAGAAAATATTAAAGCGTTTGATTCAAAAAACCGACGACATGGTAAGCAAATGAAGATCCATATTTCATCCTATGATGGAAATTTAATTGGACAAACGCTTTAGTTGCAAAACAATTAACAACCATTATCTTTCAAGTCAATAATTTAGAATTGACAAAAAGTAGGATTTTGATAAAAGTTGAAATTTTTTATGAGGGAAGAAGAACAAGAATTACAAAAAGTTACCGTCATTAAAAACGAACTCGGCCTGCACGCCCGATCTGCGGCCCAGATTGCCGCGATTGCCCGAAATGCAACGGGCAATGTCTGGATTGGGAAAGACGATCTCAAAGCAGATGCGTCGAGTATAATGGACATATTAACGCTGGTTTGTGAAAAAGGTACAAGAATACGGATTATCATCGATGATGTCGCCGATACCCCGGTATTGAACGCGATTGTCGACCTCGTTGATGACGGATTTGGGGAATGAACTGAAATGACACAGGAACCTGCAGAGCTCATACTTAAGGGCATCAATGCATCTCCGGGTATCTGTATCGGTAAGGCCTATCTGGTCGATAAAGAAGGCGTGGATATCGTTGCCAGATACTATATCGATAAAAGTAAATTGCAGGATGAGATCAAACGCTTTAAAGCTGCCGTTAAAAAAGCAGGAGACGAGATCCGCACGATCATTGACGAGAGCCCGGAGGAGCTCAAACGTGCGCATATCCTTGAAACCCATGTAGCGCTCCTGAAGGACAAAATGCTATACGGCAAGGCAATCGAAATTATCGAAAGCAAAGGCATCAATGCTGAGTGGGCGCTCAAGCAGGTTGTGTCAAATCTCAGATCAGTATTTCTGGGGATGGCTGATTCCTATCTGAAAGAACGCGTCTCGGACATCACCCATGTATCGGATAGCATTATGCGCAATCTGGTCGGTGTCAGAGCGGAAAAAATTGCAGACATCGACAAGCGGGTCATCCTCGTCGCCAGGGATCTGTCCCCGGCAGATACCAGTCAGATCAATCTGCATAAAATCATGGGTTTCATTACAGACCGCGGCGGGAAGGCCTCCCATACCGGTATTGTGGCCCAGGCGCTGGAAATCCCGGCAGTGGTGGGGTTGAACGTCGCGACCACCCGAATTAAAGTCGACAGCCTGATCATCGTGGACGGCATTACCGGTAAAGTGATCGTTAATCCAAGCGAAAAAACCCTCGTCGAATACGAAGAGCGCAAAATTGAATACGAAGATTATCGGGCCGTCATCACCCGTGAGAGCCATCTGAGTGCCAGGACCACGGATGGCATCCAAATTGAAGTCATGGCCAACATCGAACTGCCGGAAGAAGTCGTTTCAGTAAAGAACTACGGGGGAGACGGAATCGGGCTGTACCGCACGGAGTTTCAGTACATGAATCGTGCCGTTTTTCCCAATGAAGAAGAACTGTTTGAAAAATACCAGGACGTCGTCCAGGTGATGGCTCCCAAGCCCGTCACCATTCGAACTCTGGACATTAATGGCGACAAGGCCATGACCAGCCAGAACGGACAGGACGAAGCCAACCCGGCTCTCGGCCTGCGCTCCATTCGCTACTGCCTTAGAAAACCGGATGTATTTGTAACACAGCTGCGGGCGATATTGCGGGCGGCGGCATTTGGCACTGTCCGTATTTTGTTTCCCATGATATCGGCATATTTTGAAATTTGCGAAACCGAGAAACTATTGGACCAGGCCGCCGAATCGTTGGAGAAAGACGGCTTGCCGTACAACCGTGACATCGAGATCGGAATCATGATCGAGGTTCCGTCGGCGGTGGTTCTGGCTGATTTATTGGCGGATAAGGCCGACTTTTTCAGTATCGGCACCAATGATCTGATCCAGTTTGCGCTGGCCATCGACCGCTTGAACCCGCAAGTAGCCCACCTCTACCAACCTCTCGATCCAGCAGTTATCCGCCTTGTGAAACAGGTCACCGATGTGGCCAAAGACAAGGGCATTGAAGTGTTCATGTGCGGTGAAATGGCCGCGGCTGCCCATCATATTCCGTTGCTGCTGGGTCTTGGCCTGGACGAACTGAGTATGAATCCCCAGTCAATCCCGGAAATCAAACGGGTTATCCGCACGTTAAATATCCGGGATGCACAGGAGTTCGTGCAACAGGCCCTCAAAAAAAAGACGGCCCGGGGCGTCTTCGGTCTGGTTAAAGAAGCATTTGGCGATATTCTCGATAACAGATATTAGTTCGATATTGTCATGCAGAAACAAGCCGTAAAAATTATCGCCGTAAACCGCAAGGCCCGGTATGACTATTTCATCGAAGATGAATACGAAGCCGGAATGGTTCTGAAGGGAACCGAGGTGAAGTCGCTGCGGATGGGCAAAGCCAATATCAAGGACGCCTATGCCCGCGTGGTGAACGGTGAGGTCTTCGTCTACCAGCTGCACATCGGTCCTTACCCTTTTGCTTACTACGGCAATCATGACCCGCTGAGAACCCGCAAACTGCTTCTGCACAAACAGGAAATCAAACGCTTGTATGCCAAGGTGAATGAGAAAGGTCATACCCTGGTTCCGCTGAAGCTCTATTTTAAAGGCGGCAAAGTCAAATTGTCGATTGCCCTGGCCAAAGGCAAACGTCGCTACGACAAGCGCGAAGCCATCAAGCGCCGCGACGAAAAACGGGACCTCGACCGCGCCCGTAAAGAATACCGCTAATTAATCCGCCGAAAGAAAAATTGTGTAGCTATAAATTTGTGTATTGAATTGACCAACCTTTACAACCAGCTGGCCCAAATTCTTTACCGACTGACCTACCAGGTTCTACGATTATGGTTTTTTGTGGCCCGACCGACGATTGAGGGTGTTTATGTAGCTGTGTGGTTCGAGAATAAATTGCTGGTGATCAGGAATTCCTACAAAGCAAGCTACACCATACCCTGCGGAAGAATCAAACGGGGAGAGAACACGGCGCACGCTGCTGTTCGGGAATTAAATGAAGAGGTGGGTATTCAGCTGGATCCGGAACAATTGACATTCGTCGGTACGTATACCGGTCAATTCCGATATGCAAGCGATATTGGAAGCTTTTTTGAAGTTGTAATGTCCCGGATGCCGCCGGTTGCACCGGACAACCGCGAGGTGGTCTGGGCTCAATTCATGACCCTCGATCAAATTCGAAAGTTGCCCCTGAATCCGACGGTAAAAGCCTGGCTAAAAGACAAACAGCACCAGGCATCCCAAAACCAAAACCGTGATATCGATGGCCGATGAGCAATCAGCTACAATAACCATTCAGACCATCACTCGTCGCGGATCACCTTCTTCAGCATCAATTTATTTCGGCCACGGTTTCTTTCATAGCAGATTTCATCCATCAACTTTCTGGTGATGAATATTCCAAGTCCCCCAATTTTGATATCTGCGAGATCAACCGGAATTTTGGGCAATTCCGCTTTTAGCGGATCAAAAGGTCTTCCATCATCCTCAATGTTGATCATCAGAATGTCATCGTCCATCCGCAGCGTAAAACTCACTGAATGCTCTAAATCGTCATCATATCCATAGGATACGATGTTCGTGAAAAGTTCATCCAGGCTGAGATTGACCTCAAGCTTATAACTTTTAGACAGCCTTGCAACCCGGGCCCAGATATTCAAATGTCGCCGCAGGGTTTTTAGCTCCGACACCTCTCCTTTGAGTTCGAAAGCGTACATCTTGGTTTCCATATTCAGCCTGTATCCTGACAGTTGGTTGGTCTTCTTGATCTGAAAAGATGACAGGCAAAAAAGCTGCCAAACGGTCTCTACGCGGCGATTTATGATATAACACTTTGAAATCGATAAGAAAAATTATTCTTAGCTTCTCAGCTGGCAACTGGTATCAGGCGCAATGATGCGTCAAATACCCATGATGTGGGGCAAATACCGGATAGCGGATTCAAGTCGGATAGGTTTATAGAAAGGGGAATGCCGATTTAACTCGTCAATCGATTCGTACTCGTTCTCGTGCTCGTCGTCGTCCTCGAGGCCGTATTAGCACCTTCGATTTCGAGGACGAGTACGAGTACGACGACAAGGACGATGTTAATTAGAATCAAGTTTGATATAAGCGCGGCCTCTGGCCTGAAAAAACGGCCAGTCTGATCTATAAAAAAACTTAAAGAATTTACCGCAGAGTTCGCTGAGACCGCTGAGAAAGCGAATTTAAAAATTCTCTGCGTCGCTCTGCGACCTCTGCGGTGAAAAATTTCAATGATGTAGTTCCATATATAAAGGACAATTAAGAAACTGATCGGTTGACGTGAGCCATAAATTCCGCTGTATTCTTCTGACCGCTGCCTTTCAGCCCGTCGATAATTGCCGCAATATCATCGGATCGCTTGTTTTGACTGAATTTGAACTGCGCATCGATCCGTTCCGGGAGAAATTCGAAAAATCGAATATGCGGTATCAGCCGTCGATGTCCATGGCCCTCTGTCAGCCGCCAGCCGGTTTGGCCTTCAAGAATAGCGACCATCTCTTTAAGCAGACTCCAGGCGTTCTCTGGAGAATCGATAAAGGCTACCTTTCCCCGGCAGTGAACTGCACTGAAGTTCCAGGTCGGTAAATTGACTTCTGATGCGTACCAGGCCGGGGTAATATACGCATGGGGGCCGCTGAATATGACGTATGCCGGATCCGTCTCTGCTATGTCAGCCTGGGTATTCAACCGGGCCATGTGGCCATAATATTTGCCGTCGTTGAACCGGCAAATCGGCAGATGGCTGACCTCGATCTCACCTTTTCTTGCCGTAATCAGCGTCGCGAACGGATGGTTGAACATGAATTTTTCGATTTCCTCCCGGTTTGCAATCCTGAAATGCTCTGGAATAAACATCTCATTCCTTTCTGAGGTTTCAATTTTTATTCAATGATAGTAAAACTTAGTGTCTATTATTGAAATCAAATAATGTTTGCGCAGGATTTGAGTAACGATATTCAGACCATTTTGGTGAGAAGCGATATAAGATCGATAGAATTCCACAAATATTCATTATTCAATATTCAATATTCATTTCCGGCTTCGCCGGCTTGGGTATTAACATAAAAATGAGGTTGCTTTTTTTCAAGGAAAGATTCAAGAGTTGTTGTTGATGCCTGAAAGTTGACGGTCTCGTAAAAAGTCAAAATACTCGAATTATGACTTTGTAACTTCCTGATATTACAAACAGCGAAAATTAACTTTTGCGCTTTTTGCGCCTTTTTGCGGCTATATCAAAGTTAGCCCCCAAAAAAGACCAAAGAAGATATTCTCTGCGTCCTCTGCGAACTCGAACGACTTGTCGGGTCGTAGCTGAAAGCGAAGCCTGAAGTGGGCGAGAGCTAAATGTAAAAACAGCCTTGGAAACAGGAAACAATTTAAATGACTTACCAAGAACTCATAAACCGCGGCAAGGATTTATTGGCTTCGATAACCTCGCAATCGACATCCACCCTGAAATTCAGGCAGCAGCTTGAAGACTATGTGTTCAAAGAAGACTTCAAAGATGAGGTGCCGGCCTGGCTGACCTGTGTTTCGGCTCTCAAGGGGGTGGACTGCGGCAACTTTGGCGTCGGCAGCATTATAATGGACGACCATGGCAATTTAGCAGCTCTGGGATACAACCAGATATTTTATCCCTATTTCAGAAGTGACGGGCACGCTGAGATGATCGCCATGGAAGCATTTGAGAAGGAGAACCGAGACATAATTGATATGAGCAACTACAGCATCTACACTTCCCTGGAGTCATGTCCAATGTGCATGACGCGGCTCATTGTGAGCGGCATCCGCAACATCATCCATGTTGCCGACGATGACTACGGGGGAATGGTTCATCTGGCTGAAAAATTGCCGCCGGTATGGCTTGAACTTATCGTGTCCCAAAAATTCGAGCCGGCACAATGCTCCCCGGAGCTAAAAAAGGCCGCCGCCGAAATCTTTTCAACTACCAGAGAAGAACGGGATGCCCTGCTCTTCAAACGCCGGGGTGCATGAAAAATTCGTCAGCTTACTTCTTTGATTTATAGGATATCGGTTCCGAATAACCAATAACGAATAACAAATAACATCTACGTGAGTGTATTTTCATTTGCTCACTTGCCATTAGAATCGTGGAATATCGCCGGAGGGAACAATGATCTCGGCATCGGTCTGATTGAACAGGGTCTCCAAATCGGTTTCAGCGGCGATCTCCCGCAGCACCAGCCCGTCCGGGGTCACATCCATCACGGCCAATTCGGTAATAATCGTATCGACACATCCTTTGGCTGTAAGCGGCAGGTTGCAGCGCTCCAGAATCTTGGGTTCACCTTTGCGTGTCGTGTGGATGGTCGTGACGATCAGCCGCCGTGCTTTCTGGGCCAGTTCCATCCCGCCGCCGATTCCCGGTGCGTATTTGCCCGGAATGATCCAGTTGGCCAGGTCTCCGGCTGCCGACACCTGCAAAGCCCCGATGACAGCCAGATCCAGCCGGCCGCCGCGCACCAGCGAAAATGAAAGTACACTGTCAAAGTAAGCGCCGCCGGTATCGAGAGTCACATAGGTACCGCCGGCATCGATCAGGTTGCGGTCTTCAAAACCGCGCCGGCTGGGATTTCCCATACCGAGAATTCCATTTTCGGAATGGACGATGACCTGCTGCCTGTCAGCTATAAATCTGGGTATCAGCGTGGGTATTCCGATTCCCAGGTTGATGATTTGGCCATCCTGAATTTCGGCTGCTGCTCGAGCAGCAATTTTTTCTTTATCGGACATGATGCGCCAGGACTCCATATTCATCTGAGAGTTCATCTATCAATACTACGTGGTCAACAAAACCACCGGGGGTGTGGATGGCGTCGGGCTCCAATTCGCCGGGTTCCGCCAGCCGTTCCGTCTCGACAATGACGATATCTGCTGCCGTCGCCATGGCCGGGTTGAAATTGCGCGCGCTCTTTTCAAAAACCAGGTTTCCGAAGGTATCGGCTGCGGCAGCGTGAATTAATGCCACATCTGCCCGCAGGGCCGGCTCAATGACGGCTCGCCGGCCACCGATACTGACCGTCTGCTTGTTATCAGCTATTATCGTATCGATTCCGATGTCAGTCAGAATACCGATTAATCCGGCACCCCCGGCCCGAATTTTCTCCGCCAGAATTCCCTGGGGGTAGAATTCCACCTCGACTTCGCCCCGGTTCATCATGCCGATAACGGTAGTATTCAATCCGAGATGAGATGTAATCAGTTTCCGGGCCCGGCCGGCTTCGATCAACTTCGACAGGCCCATATGATCCTCGTTGGCCTCGTTCTTGATCAGGGTCAAATTTGAAACACCGGTATCAATCAGGGCATCGATCAGCGCAAAGGGAGTGCCCGGCACCCCGAAGCCGCCGACCATGACGGTTGAGCCGTCATTTACGCGGCCGATCGCCTTGTCGATAGCGATAGTTTTGTCGATCATCTTGCTGTTCCTTATTAGAGGCGTCTAGTCGTTCTGCGCACCCGTTTTGCTATTATGTTGCTGACTCGCCAACTTCTAATCTGCTTTCACGGCTCAGTCAACAACATATCCGGTTTGGATTTTTCAAATTAGGGCCGAGGTAGTTGTTGGGTTTCGCATCTCCCAATAATACTGGCAAATGTAGGTTGGTCCGCCAAGGCGGAGAAACCCAATCCGCCGGACTCAACCCAACCTACAAAACTACGATGCTTCGCTTTCTAAAATTGTATTTCCATGCGTGCGTCCTGGTATTAATGATATGCCCTTGATGTCTCATACCCCGTAGTGTATTTAATCCATGCGGGGCACCCACAAATTTCAATAAATGTTCGACGTTAAAAAATGCTGAAGATAAGGCCCTAAAGCGCAAAGCCATGCCAACCGATCTGCGCAGTCGAAGAGGAGAACGCTCATGCCTGTTGAACAAACGGCACCCAGATGGGACGAAGAAACGGACGTTGTCGTAATCGGTAGCGGGCTCGCCGGACTGGCTGCCGCTATCGAGGCCGGGGCCGCCGGCAGCTCCGTTGTCATCCTGGAAAAAATGAAAGGCTTTGGCGGCAATTCCACGATCAGTGACGGCGTCGTTGCTGCAGCCGGTACCCCCATGCAGGCCGAATCAAATATCGTGGACACGCCCCGGCGCATGTATGATGACATGCTCAAAGCCGGCCTGGGGCTCAATCAGCCTGAATTGGTCCGAATTCTGACGGAACAATCCAGCGAAGCATTGCAATGGACCATAGACGTTCTGGGGGTGAAGTACCGGGATCGAATCGACCAGTTCGGTGGGCACTCCGTCCCGAGATGCTTCACCACCCACAACCATTCCGGCTCTGCCATTATCAAGCAGCAGTTGCACAAACTCAAAGAACAGGGCATGAAGATTCGTACCCGGGTGCTGCTGAAAAAAATATTGATGAATAACCGAAATCGGGTCAGCGGCGTTTTGGTACAGGAAGGCTATCAATACCCGGAATCTGAGAGCGGAGTCGAAAAGCGCATAAAAGCCCGCAAAGCGGTTGTCCTCGCAACCGGCGGGTTTGCGAATGACATCGCCTTGAGAACCAGCCAGGATCCCAGGCTGACCCGGGAAATTGGAAGCACCAATAAGTTTTCAACCACGGGCGAGGCCCTGCGGGAGGCCTTGCGCATCGGCGCCATGCCGGTGCATCTATCCTGGATCCAGCTTGGGCCATGGGCCTGCCCCGATGAGAAGGGATACGGAATCGGGCCGGATTTTGCCAGCTACATCGCTTTTCCGTATGGCATTTTAGTCAATCCCCAAACGGGCCGCCGGTTCGTCAATGAACTGGGGGACCGCAAAATGCGCGCTGATGCCATTCTGCAGGTCGGCCAACCCTGCATCGGGTTGGCCGATGAAGCAGGCGTCCGGGCTTCCGGCAAGTCCATCGCCCGTTGTTTGAAAAAAGGCATTGTGAAAAAATTCGATACATTGGAGGAGATTGCCGAAGTGTATCAGATTCCAATACCATCGCTGAAAAAAACCGTGGAGACTTTTAATATGGGGGTCGATCGGGGCCGAGACCCGGAATTTGACAAACCCGTTGTGTCGAACGCCACGCCCTTGAAACACCTGCCCTATTACGGCATCCGCCTCTGGCCGAAAGTTCACCACACCATGGGCGGCGTGTTAATCAACACCCGGGCCCAGGTCCTCGACTTATCTCACGAACCGATAGATGGTTTTTACGCGGCCGGGGAAGTCACCGGCGGCATCCACGGCGCCTGCCGCCTGGGCAGTTGCGCCATAACCGACTGTCTGGTTTTCGGAAGAATCGCCGGAAGAAATTCGGCTTCCTAATGATTGTGGAATGGATTCGAATTCTATTTTTTATTTTTTGACAGGATTAACCGGATTATCAGGAAATTTTTCGCCTGCGGCGAGGCGCCTATCGGCCGAAGGCCGCAATATCCTAATGATCCCGTTCATCCTGTCCAATTGTTTCTTTTAAAATAAGAATCCCTTCCTCTTGGTTTTTGAAAATTAAAGCAAAAAAAAGACTTGCGAAGCGCTTCAGCGCTTCGCAAGTCCTGCTGGAAATGGATGATTTCCAGATGGGGATCTTGTTCAGGTTGTAATTGCTCGGACGAGATTATTTAATACGGTTTCCGACATAAGCACGCGCGGTTTGCTTGCGGGGCATTTCAAATCTCGTTCGCAGCCGCCCCAGGAGCGATACGTCCTGGGGGATGCTTTCCGGCGCATTGGTCAGCAGCGCCATCACCGAACTGGCCGCCAGCAGGATCACGCACATGATGTAGGCGGCCTCGGACGAACCGGTCTGGGCCACGATCATTTGAGAGACCCGCGGAAACACGAACCCGCCGAC
>JASJCE010000200.1 GCA_030066155.1 Desulfobacterales bacterium
ATCCGTAAAGCGCGCTGCAAGGCAATCTCCGCCTCTTCATACATCCCGCTTTGAGACAGTATTGATCCCAGCCAAGGAAGGCTTGCTCCTTCTCGTAATCTATCCTTCCTATTCCGGTTGATGACAAGGGCGGTTTTGGCGGTGGCCTCTGCTCGGTAGAGGGCGCCTGAAAGTCGAAGGGTATCTGAAATATTGCACAAAATAATACTCAGATATTTCTGATTATCTTCACGCACATAGATTTCATGTGCAAGTTCAAAGGGCTGGACCGCAGCGCCAGGCCGGCCAGATAATTGATATCCCTGTGCCAGTGCATTTAGTGCAAATGCCTGCATCGGAGCACTGCTCAATGGCGCCAATGCGTCCAATCCATCAGGAAAGAGGCGTTCTAAGAGCTCGACCAGCAAACGGTTGGCGCTCAAGCGATATAATGTGGCTTTATACAAACGATCACGAAAGATTGTGTACGCATCTTCATAATTTCCCAGTCCGATAAGGCTATTAAACAGTTCTATGGCCGGCGTCAGGTCTTCAGCACATTCGACTTCAGAATAATTGATCATAGGCATGGCTTCGAAGTGGCGGCGCAGGGAACCATAAATATCGCCGCGCACAGCATCCTCAAGTCCTCTCCATACAACCCCTCGCACAATGGGGTGCAGATCGTAACGGTTGGCACGCCGGTCCCAGCCCAAAAGTCCGCGGTCTTCCAGCGCGGTAAGTGACCGATCGAGTTCCTTTAGAGTTGCAAAGGGCTGCTGAGGGCTATGATCATCACCACTGGATCGGATCAGCAGGGCTTTTAGGGTCTCCATACCTGCCGGCATGCGGAACCCGGCAACCACATGCAGCGTGCGAAGCTCTGCCCCGGAGAGACCCCGCAAGGTATGCTCCAGCACGCCGGATTGCACCTGTACAAGCGGCAGGTCAAAGGGATTAAAATCCGGGTTGGCCGCGCACCAGCCATCAAAATCGCCGGGCGCATCGCGAAATTCCGCCACTTCATAGGCCAGCAGCTGGATGAGCAACGGATGTTTATCAACGGTGCGAAAGATTGGCAGCATGGCCTCGCGGGAGCCTTTGGCACCATAAGCGCTCCATAAGTCAAGGGCATCCTGATCGCTCAGTCCTTCAAGGAACAGCGCAGAACAACCTGGAGAGGGCTGTCCGCTCGGTACTTGCAGGTCAGCAGGATACAAACGCGTGCTGACCAGAATACGTGAATTGCGGATCTGAGCAAGTTTACGCAAAAATTGTCCCGCTCGCACATCAGCGGTCTTGCGCAGCTGATGTTTCCCAATAAAAGATTGAGCCGCACTTTGTGGCAAACCTTGTGCACCGGCGACAATATTGTCCGTTTTGTCATCAAGCGCGGTAGTGTCAGAAATAAAAGCAGCATCCTGGCGCGCGTAAGCGATCAGTATACGCTCCAGTCCATCCAGCACCAGCAGATAGGGCTCCTTATTAAGGGCATTTAACAGGGCATTTTGCTGATCTACAAGGGGCATATCTTTCAACTCTTCAAGCGAACACCCACAAACGTAAGCCAGCGTGCGGGTAACAAAATTTTCGAAAGTCGCGTCAGACTCGTAAAAGCTCCACCAGACCCGTCCGGCCAGTTTTGTTTCCTGCGGGGCAATGTCATTGAACCAGGTCCAGGTGAGGGCTGATTTGCCCATCCCGCCGATGGCCACGATGTTGAAGATGGTTGTATCCTCAAACTCAGGTTTGGTGATCCAGTCGGTGAGCATTTCAAGCTCGGGTTTGCGTCCGATGAGGCCTTTAACCTGCAAAAGTGTATAGGGGTGCGCGATGTAAGGCTCAGGCTTTTTTGGAATGGCAGAGACGTGATGCAGATTGGCTGATAACACTTCGCCAGAAGTCTTCCCATCCGTAATTGCATCATCCAACTGTTTTTTGATCTCATTCAGGCTATGAAGGGCCAATCCTCTCAGATCTTTAGGACTCTCGAAGAAATCAACCACGTGTTCTTTTTTAAGACGCGCTTTTAAAGCATCCAGTTTAACAGCAGCGTCGCCTTTGTCGACATCTTTTGGCAACACGGGCACGTCATCGCTCATCAAAAAGATAAGTCGCGGGATCTTCCGCTCGACCGCACGTTCATATTCCATCTGTGTAATGGAAATATCGTAACCGTCTGGGATGTAGCCGTAGCGATGCGCAAACACTCCAAGATATACATCCGCCTCATCCACCAATGCCAGCGAGGCCTCAATGGCATCAGCATCGAGAGCGGGCAGCTGTTCCATCATTTTCGGAAACATACTCGTCCGCAGACAGGCATCTTTTACCTGATCACGATAGTCAGGCAAATCTTGAGCTGTACTGCTGATCATAACGATAGACTGTTCGTTCATTTCTCGCCCCTGGTTTTGTGAGAAAGCTAAATTAAGAAGCTATCGGGAATGCTGAAAACACGGATTACAGAGAATTCAGAATATGCCATGATTATCAGGAAATATTTCTTGTCGGACCCAGCTAGAGGCCGGAAGATTTAGTTTATTTCGATATCAACGGCCCATAAATTCCCATTACTCCAGCACTCCACAAACGATCAACCCGTGCTCTCAGTGATATCGATTTCTGTGCGGGGATCCATGACCATCGCTACTGAGGAGGTATTCTTCATCGGGATGAAGTTGACTTGCTCTTCTACCGGAACAATCGAAATTTTCTCCTTGCGCCGTAAATAAAACGTAATTGCGGCAAAAATCCCTGCCACCAGAGACCAATAAACATAAAGCCCAAAAGGATTATCCACGACCGTCATTACAGCAGATGCGAGGATCGGTCCGAATATGGCACCAATACTGTAACACAGCAGCAGCGCCGAACTGACCGCTACTGCATCTTTTGGATCAAATACGTCATGGGCCCGGGCCACCGATACCGGATAGACTGCAAATAAAAATCCCCCAAAAACGCCCATTTCAACCAAAAGCCGAGCGTAGCTGGGCTCGGTATTGATGGCAACTATCAAGCTGTATGTCGCAATCAAACAACCGATAAAAATCAACATAAGGGTCCGGTCAAATCGATCTGAAATTATTCCAATTATCCATTGGACGCAAAGGCCGCCAAAAACGGTGACTGACATGAACCATGATAATTGAAATGTAGACAAACCAATTTTTGTGCCGAAAACCGCAGCCATGGAAAAAAAGGCGCTGTTAATTAGGCCGGCAGCAAAGCATCCTGACATACCCACCGGTGCTTTTTTGAAAAGCGCTTTGAAGGTAAATCGATCCGGCTCCGGTAGTTCGGGATGTACCGAGCGGGTGGTGGAAACCGGAATCAGGCTCAAAGAAAAAAGAAGTGCCGCAATCAATAATACATTCTGCCCACCGCCGTTGCCAAAATTAAGTAATTGTTGTCCCACACAAATACCAATATAGGCCAGGGTCATGTAAACCGAAAACACCCGGCCGCGGTTATGGGATTCACAGCATTCATTTAACCAACTCTCAACGACCATAAATAAGCCGAAATTGCTGATCCCATTAATTAACCTGAGTATTGACCAGAAAAGGGCTGAAATATAAAGCCCATGCAATATTATGACAATGGTGGTAGCTGCCGCGAATACCGCAAACGAGCGAATATGTCCAACCCGTTGAATTAGCCGATGGCATAAGAAATACCCGGAAACCAGACCTAGAAAATAACAGGCCATAGTAAAACCAATCGTCGGTGTAGAAAAACCCAGCTGGGCCATGCGTAGACTCAATTGGGTATTCAATACGCTGCCGCCCATCAGAAAAAACAGGGCCGACGTAAACAGCGCACCAAAGGAGAGAAGAGTAGATACCATTCTTCTAATCTTTCAGGTAACTTAAAGGAATGATTGGTGGACAAGATTAAAATGGCCGGATGAAACTAATGTGAATGATGACAAAAATCAACAAAAAAAATGAATTCCAGTTTTCGATGTTCCGCTGATCCGAATCCAGCCGGGTACCCTCCCCGCCTTCGGTTTTGCCCCCGCGGGATTTTAGAACTTTGCCGACCGTGGCCGCCATATCCTGATCGGCCTTTTTGAAGTCGCCCATATAACGGCTCAAATCAAATCCGGAAGCGACCACATCCAGCAGCACAGCTATCTGATCTGATGTCAGCGATTTCATCAGTAGTTGTCCAATGTCGTTTTTTTTCGCTTTCACTGTAAGTTTCCTTTCGATGCCGGTTGTTTTAATCACGGTTGAACCGATTAGTCAACGTTCGCACGGATGGGGGCATTTTCGAGAAATTGACATATTGGGCCGTAACCTGTTATGCAGTGCACGACCTAAAAGGAAGGTATTCAGTCCGTATTCGGAAACCCGAGCTATCTAAAAATTCAAGGTTCAAATAAACCCGCTCACGGTTCCTGGGTTGGGTTTCAATCCGGGTATACAGCAGGCAACCAAGAGTGACATTATGACAAAACTTTGGGGTTATGAAGATTATGTAGATCACCTTTCCCACCAGAATGATTTGGTGCGGAGATGGGCTTTTGGAGCAATAGAGAACCGCTATCCGAACAGGTACACGGATGAAGTATCCAAGCTTATCGGTGATAAAGTCGAGCATTTAGCATGTGCAGCTCCAAAATATCTTGCGAAGCATGACGCGGTTCAGCATGCGCCTGCTATTTTGGAGAGCTTTAAAAATGGTCGAGGCTATGTTCCCGGCAATTGTGCAATAGCTCTGGGGCATATGAGTTATGAACCGGCACTCGATGTGATGCTCGAGTATTTCTCACAAACCAAAAGTTCTGAAACGTTTGTGGGCATATTGAATTATTTTGGGGACGTCCGCCACGGATTTTGCAGGGAAGCATTGAAATCTGTTATTGTCCAAATCCAGGATGCATTTGTCCAGGGGGCGGCCGTAACAAATTTGCTGAAACACCACAATCCTGAAGACATACCGTTTGTCCTGGAAGGGTATGTTGGTGATGGTGTTCGAGATCGGGATTACAATACATGCCTGAGGGATATTTCGTATGCAATAGGAGGAGGCGAGTATTACGGCGAACTTGCCGGGTTTACCCAAACTGATATCCTGAAAAATCCCGGCGAGCCGATCGACAGTTTGATCTCAGGCAATTTAAACATCAAACTGGATCATGCCTTGCGGGAGAACATGATCAGGGCACTTGACGATG
This sequence comes from Desulfobacterales bacterium, assembly GCA_030066155.1. Classification (GTDB taxonomy): domain Bacteria; phylum Desulfobacterota; class Desulfobacteria; order Desulfobacterales; family JAFDCJ01; genus JAFDCJ01. The sequence goes on from JASJCE010000200.1 coordinate 5,168, forward strand.
GGCTTTATGAGGACTTTTCGACAATCATAGCGCTTGAAGCCCGCCGTATTGTTGACGCGCGCTACTCAGAAAATGCTCATCCGGATTGGCTGGAGGATTCATATGGTCAGGATATTATCTCACTTACCTTACTCGAGGAACTTTCCAAACGCTCCTTTCTTTGGAATGGCATAAAGAAATCGGAACAGTTGGGCAGCAGTCTTATCTCATTCATTCTATCCGCATTAGTTGCTATTTTGGAACGTGACGCCTACCTAAATGCGCTATCCTCCGATGCAGTTGTCGATGATATGATCCGGGCGCTAAAGAACAGCGGTCCCGGTTTGCCGAAACCGATTCAGGAAAAAATAAAGCAGGTGAAACCAATATCTCAGCTGAGAAAAGCGTTGACCGAGGACTTAATGACTTGGGGGGATATTTGGGCCGTCAGAATAATGGGCCAAATTGGCAGGGATGAATTCGTTCCTGATTTGATAAAAGTCCTCCGCAGCGCGGACAGTCCGGACTATATTTACAGTGATGCAATCGGGGCCATGAATGCACTGGATGAATCCGCGGATAAAACCATTCTTGCTGCCGTTAAAAATAAAGAACTGGGCGATTGGGAAAGCTTTCCAGTTCTTGAGTACCTTCCATATTCTGAGGCCTATGACCTTGCTTTGCAGCGATGGGAAGACGAGAACAATGAAATGGATTCATACGAACTCTTTGGCCATTGTCTGCGCGGCATCGGCGATCCGCGCGGAATCAAAAAGCTGCAGTATGTATATGCCAATGAAAATGACGCAACCTATATCGGCGATGACCTTGAATGTCTCAGCGTCGTTCATAAGGTGGATATTCCGGAAATGCCGGATATTCTCAGCAAAAGAAAAGAATTAGAAGAAAGACAAAAAGCAAGGCAAAAAGAGCTCCGTAATCTGGCAGCCAATTACAGCAAAAAGAAAGAAGAGGGAATGCCTGAATATGGCGCAAAGGTCGTTCCGTTTAAAAGAGAATCACCGAAAGTGGGCCGGAACGAGCCCTGTCCATGCGGCAGCGGGAAAAAATATAAAAAGTGCTGTTTGAAGTAGATGTTTCACGACAAGGACGCTAAAGTGCTTGCTATCGCTTTGGATGTCGGCTTCAAATCCAAATCGACTTTTAATGCCGCCTTTCTGAAAATAACCGGAACAACCCCCACCGCCTACCGAAAGTCACACTAGCCCGTAGCCCGCGAAAAATTTTTGAACTTTTTGGTCCTACGTTAATCTATTTCAAGCGGTACGGCTGCGGATCGGATGCAGCCCTACTCTTATGCCCGCAGCCAATCTAAATCCAATTCTCCGCCCGCTCGACTCCAGTCCTTCACTGCCGAATTTGAGTCCCTTGACAGTTAGGTCACTAAATACTATCAATACGCTTAATGGAAACATTAATTGCATGCCACGAATGTGATTTAATTCATCGAGTTAAGCCCTTGCCCCAGAAGGGTGTTGCCAACTGCAGCAGGTGTGGTTCGGTACTTTACCGCAATAAACCCAACAGCATTGAGCGCACACTGGCCCTGTCACTGGCCGGTTTGATGCTGTTTGTGCTGGCCAACTCATTTCCGTTTCTGGCCCTGAAAACAGACACGCAGCTTCATCAGACCAATCTCATCACCGGTATAAAGGTTCTCTACGACCAGGGTATGGAGCCTCTTTCGATACTGGTATTTCTCACAACAATACTGGCCCCGGCAGCCCAGTTGCTGGGGATGTTGTATCTGCTTCTGCCGCTAAGGCAAAGGCGGGTGCCGCCTCATTTTGCGATGATCTTTCGATTCGTGCGCGGTTTGCAGCCCTGGAGCATGATGGAGGTTTTTATGCTGGGCATCCTGGTATCGATTGTCAAGCTGGCCAAAATGGCCGCAATTGTTCCGGGTGTAGCGATTTTTTCGTTTTTCGGGCTGATAGTGGTGCTGGCTGCTGCCACCGCCTCCCTGGATCCCCACGAATTGTGGCATCGATGGGAGAAGCTGCGATGAAGGCCATACCGTTCACCGCGCGCAATGCGTCGCAGATTGCCTGCCACAGCTGTCATTTGCTTTGCCGTATCAATTTTTCGCTAATCGGCGAATCTCTGATATGTCCGCGGTGCGGCGCGACGATGCATCGGCGTAAACCCAACAGTCTGAAGCGGACCTGGGCCCTGGTATTGGCCGCATTTACATTTTACATTCCCGCCAATTTGCTGCCGATTACCGTCGTTACATCCCTGGGTAAAGCCCAGGCGGATACCATCATGAGCGGTGTTATCTATTTTATCCGCACCGGCATGTGGCCTATAGCCCTGGTCATTTTTGTTGCCAGCGTACTCGTACCGATGCTGAAGCTGATTATTCTCTTGTATCTGTTGATATCCGTGCAGCGCAACTCCACCTGGCGCCCCAAAGACCGCACGCGGCTGTATCGAATTACCGAGGCCGTCGGCCGCTGGTCCATGGTTGACATTTTTGTGGTCACGATTCTGGTGGCGCTGGTCAACCTGGGCAGCCTGGCCACCATCGAGGCCGGGCCGGGGGCCGGATTTTTTGCTGCTGTAGTCGTTATCACCATGTTTGCCGCAATGAGTTTCGATCCCAGGCTGATCTGGGATGCACAGGAGACCGTCGATGACTGAAGAAGAAACCCGAACCGATAATATTCACGATCTACCCGAAGCAGTTGTATCCAGACGGCGGCATCAAATTTCGATTGTTTGGATCGTGCCGCTGGTGGCGCTGTTGATCGGGGCCTGGCTGGTATATAAAACCATCTCGGAAAAGGGCCCGACCATCACCATATCGTTTGAATCTGCAGAGGGGCTCGAGGCCGGTAAAACCAAAATCAAATACAAGGATGTGGAACTCGGCCAGGTAACGGAAATCCATCTGACGCCTGATCTTTCACGGGTGCTGGTAACGGCTGAACTGGTCAAGGCTGCGGAAGACTTCCTGTCGGCCAACACCCGATTCTGGGTCGTGCGCGCGCGGGTGGCCGCCGGCCAGGTATCCGGTCTGGGCACCATCTTTTCAGGTGCCTATATCGGCCTGGATCCGGGTAAGCCGGGAATGCCCGCGACCCAATTTGTCGGTCTGGAAACGCCGCCGGTGGTGACCACCGATCTGCCCGGCCGACATTTTCGGCTGCATGCCTCCCGGTTGGGATCCCTGGATATCGGGGCACCGGTTTACTACCGGCAAATCAAAGTGGGGCAGGTGGTCAGCTACAAACTGGAAGAGGACGGCGAGGCGGTTACCATCAGAGTTTTCATAAATGATCCGATTGACAAGCTCGTATTCAAGAACACCCGCTTCTGGAACGCCAGCGGGCTGGATATCGCCATTGATGCCAGCGGCATCCGGGTCAATACCGAATCCCTTGTGACGATCATGGTTGGCGGAATTGCCTTCGACACACCCGATAATCTGGAGCCCGGCGGTCCGGCGGACGACGGTGAAACGTTCAAACTCTACGCGTCACGCGAGCGCATTTTTGATAAGACCTACACTGAAAAAACGCGGTGGATTCTGCAATTTAAAGGCTCGGTCAGGGGACTGACGGTGGGGTCGCCGGTGGAATTTCGCGGTATCCGCATCGGGCAGGTCCTGGATATCAATATGGAATATAATGTTGAGAAGCAGGAGTTCCATATTCCGGTTCTGATAGAAATCGAGCCCGAACGGATTAAAATAATCGGCGAAGATGATGTAACCGATCATCATAGACAAAACGAATATCTCGTCTCCCAGGGGCTGAGGGCCCAGCTTAAAACAGGCAGCCTGCTGACGGGACAGCTTTACGTTGAGTTTGATTTCCATCCGGAAGCCGAACCGGCAGAGATAACATGGATGGGTCGCTACCCGCAGATGCCGACGGTGCCGACTCCCATGGAAGAAATCACGACGAGTTTAACGCAAATTTTGAGAAAACTTGAAAAACTGCCCATTGAACAAATCGGCGATGATTTGCGGGATACGGTCCAGGGCGCCAAACGCCTGGTCAATTCCGCGGAACTGCAGAATGCCATCGCAGCTCTGGATCAGACCCTGACCCAGGCGCAGGGATTTGCAACATCCTTAAATGAAGTTGTTACCCCGGAATTGAAATCAGCGGTCGCCAATTTGAACACCACCCTTGACCACACCCGCAAACTGGCCCGGAATCTCGACGGAACTGTCGTACCCGAGCTGACTGCCACCCTGAAAAGGGCACAGTCGACCCTGAATGCCATAAAAGGTTCTATCAGCAAAGATTCGGCGCTGTACTACGAGCTGATGCAGGTTTTGAAGGAGCTCACGGGGGCCGCCCGCTCAATCCGGGTGATGGCGGATTATCTGGAGCGGCATCCGGATGCATTGATATACGGGAAAGGAAAGAGAAGATGATGATTCAAGGACAGTTCAAGAATATCGGCCCGGGCATTATCGCGGTATTGATATTGCTGGCAGGATGTCGCGGCGCCACTTCGCCGGTTGAGTTTTATACGCTTGCGCCGTTGACCACACCTGAGGAAGCTGAGCAGATGGCAGTACCCGGTAAAAACTTAGCCATCGGTGTCGGGCCATTGAATCTTCCCAAAATTATCGATCGGCCGCAGATTGTCACCCGCGTGGGTCCCAACAAAATTAATGTCGACGAATTTCATCGCTGGGCCGGATCCGTGTATGAAGATTTTTTGCGGGCCCTGACCATCAACCTTTCGACGTTGATCCCATCCAGCATGGTGATCCCTTACCCGTGGGAAGACTATTTCGAGCCGGATTACCGCGTCTACCTGGAAGTCCGGCAGTTTGACGGCCGCCTCGGGCAATCCACCCAGTTGGATATCACCTGGACCATTACCGGACGCGACCCGGGTGACCTTCTGCTCGCCCGCAAATCGCTGATTAAAGAAAATGTCCCGAGTGAAGATTATGATGGCCTCGTTGCAGCCCAAAGCCGAATTCTGGCCACCCTCAGCCGCCAGATTGCCCAGGGGATCAAGGAAGTAGATAGCGGGAGGTGAGTTGGGAAGGTTCCGAGTTTTAAAGTTTAACGTTTTTATGGAAAAGCGAACCGCTGAATATCGAATATCGAATGCCGAATATCGAAGGGTGGAATCGCTTCGCTCAGTCTTTTATAGATAGACAGAATACCTTTTTTTGAACCCAGAACCCAGAACTCCTGAACCTTGTCAAATCCTTCCATACTCATCAACCGCTTCGACAAAGGCCACGATGTTTTCGAAGGGGGCAAAGTCGATGTCGTAGGCCGGAGCCGGCAGCAGGCCCTCGGGACCCATTATATTGATGCACCGCCGTACCTCGCTTCGCATCTGTTCCGGTGTGCCCCGGTCCCACAGGGCGGCACTGCCCACGGCTCCCCAAATGGCGAGTCGGTCTCCAAATTTCCGCTTT